>CAKRNO010000036.1 GCA_934371135.1 uncultured Eubacteriales bacterium | reverse complement strand
GGACTTCCGAGAGGCGGCAAGAAAACACAGCCGAACCCGTACCGATGGTGTAAAACGACCGTTGCCAAGATGCTGACACAGCAGGAATATTGCGGGGATGTCATCAATTTCAAGACCTACTCCAAATCGTTCCGGAATAAGACCCGTATCGACAACCCGCAGGAGAATTGGGCGGTATTCCGCGATGTCCATGAGCCGATTATCGACCGTGAGACCTTTGAGCGTGTTCGGCAGATCGTCGGGAAGGTGAAGCAGAGGCATCTGAAGAATCCGGAGGAGGAAAAGAGTATCTTCACAAACCTACTTTACTGTGCCGATTGCGGGAGCCGGATGTGGTTTCACAAAAGCACAAACAAAGTACCGGTCCGGCACTTCTTCTGTTCCGACTACAAGGGCATGAGGGGCACCTGCAACAATCACCACTATATCCGGGAGGACGCGCTGACCGAGATCGTTCTCTCCGAACTCCGGCGACTTGCCGCTTTCCTTGCCTGCGATGAGGACGCTTTTGCGGAACTTCTGCGGCAAAAGACAGATGCGGATATGCTGGCGGAGCAAAAACGGTTGGAAGCCGGTCTCGCCGCTGCCCAAGCCCGCAATGCCGAGGTGCTGAAACTGTACGAACGCATTTACGAGGACAATGTCAACGGAAAGGTCAGCGACGAATGGTTCATGCAGCTTTCCAAAAAGTACGAGGAAGAAAAAGCGGAACTGAAGAAGCGGATTTTCGATTTAACAGAGCGACTGAACCGCCTGTCCGGTATGCAGACAGCAAAAGACGGTTTCACCCGAGCCATCCGTTCCTTCATGCAGATGGAGACGCTGACCCCGACCGTGCTTCACGAATTGGTTGAGCGCATTGACATCTACGCCGTGCAGGGCAGGGGCAAGAACCGAACGCAGAAGATTGTGATTCATTATCGGTTTGTAGGCGTGATTGATGTCCCGTATGTGCAAAAGGCTCCGGTTCTGATGGAGACAAGACAGGGCGTGGCAATCCGGTATGTGAACGGGGAACAGACAGCGTAAGCGATAGTGAAGTGCGCTGAACTATAACTACACAGTCAAACGCTGGTTCTCCCCGATTATTCCAAAAGAAAAAGCCGTGCGGAGAACCCGCACGGCAACAATAAAAAACAGTATTTCAGGCAAAAAACAATCGAGTGTCCATACCAAACCCTCAGGTCTGTTATGAACACTCGATATGGTCTGAGTGACTGGACTTGAACCAGCGGCCTCTACCACCCCAAGGTAGCGCGCTACCAACTGCGCCACACCCAGATGCTATACGGAGCACCCTCGCCCCATTTACGCTTTGCTATTATAGCACCGCGTGCGGGGTTTGTCAAGAGAAAACTCGTGGGAAAGAGAGAAAATGATAAAAAAGTGTGGTGGTGCCGCGCAGGGGACGGTGTCAACGATGAAAGAGAAACAAGTATGGCAGGACGCCCCGGCAAGCCGGTAAGCAGAGATGAGGAAGAAGCGGGAAGCGCCGAGCGGAGGACGGGGGACAAGAGGAGACGGACGGCGGGCAGAGAGGGGAAGACAAATAAACGGAGAGGGGAAAGAGAGCCGGACGGCAGAAAGACCGGTTGTGCGGTCGCTGACCAAGCAGGCAGATGTAAACATTCTGTGAATGACGGTAGAGGGACGTCGGGTAAACTAGCGCTTTCGCGGAGGTCGGAAAACAGCGTTTGGAAACGATTCCAAAAAGTTATTGACTTATGCGGTCGAATGAGATAAGATAAACATGAAAATTGTTCTTTTTTCATAAGGAGCATGGCATGGCAGAGCTTTCTTTAAGGCATATTTACAAGGTTTATCCCGCCAGGCCGGGATCAAGCGGTAAGAAAGACAAGGGGCAGGGAGGCGCCACAGAGGGGCGCCACGGCGACTTTACTGCCGTCAAGGACTTCAATATGGAGATCTCCGACGGCGAGTTCATCGTCTTTGTCGGGCCATCCGGCTGCGGCAAATCGACCACTCTGCGCATGATCGCCGGGCTCGAGCCTATCTCCGCGGGCGAGCTTTATATCGACAACCGCCTGATGAACAACGTCGAGCCGAAAGACCGCGACATCGCCATGGTCTTCCAGAGCTATGCGCTGTACCCGCACATGACCGCCTATCAGAACATCGCGTTCGGGCTGAAAATGCGCCGTATTCCCGTGGCGAAGGTGGACAGGGACGGCAACCCCGTCACCGGCATAGACAAACGCAAGATCCGCGAGATCAAGCGCAAGCTCCGGGAGCTCGAAGCGAGCAGCCGCCAGATACAGGACGAGGTCAACCTCGCCGGAATGGAAGCGCAGAAGAAAATCCTGACGGACGATCTCCATTATTATGAAACGACGCCGGTACAGCTGTATTCCTATCATCATATGCCCGCCGACCAGATCGACGAGCGCGTGAAATGGGCGGCGTCCATCCTCGGTATCGAGGAGCTCCTCGACAGCAAGCCCGCCGAAATGTCCGGCGGTCAGCGGCAGCGGATCGCCCTCGGGCGCTCGATCGTGCGGCATCCGAAGGTCATGCTCCTCGATGAGCCGCTCTCCAACCTCGACGCCAAGCTCCGGACCGCCATGCGGGCGGAGATCGTCAAGATCCACCAGCGTCTGAAAACGACCTTCATCTACGTCACGCACGACCAGATCGAAGCCATGACGATGGGGACGCGCATCGTCGTGATGCGCGGCGGCGTCATCCAGCAGATCGATACGCCGACCAACCTTTTCGATTACCCTGTCAACAAATTCGTCGCCGGCTTCATCGGCACGCCGCAGATGAACTTCTTCGACGTGATCATCCGCCGGGAGGGGAAGAATCTCGCAGTCCTGTTCCCCGGCAACAGCACGGCGTCGTATCCGCTCGATGAACTGCGCACCATCCGCCCCGCGTATCTGGACGGAGAAGCGCACCACGCCGTCCTCGGCGTGCGCGCGGAAAATATGAGCCTTTCCCCCGGAGGGGGCATCCCCGCGACCCTTTCCCTCAAAGAGGTGCTCGGCAACACAACCCAGCTCTTTGTGCGCCTGACCGACGACGGTGCGGACAGCATCATCTGCGTCACGGAGCGCAACGACCTGCGCCCGGGCGACCGCCTGTTCGTGCAGGCGTCCGCCAAGCACATCCACCTGTTTGACAGCGAAACGGAAGAATCCCTCATGGAGCGCACCTACGGGAACCCCACCGGAGGGAAGTCGTAATGCAGGCGCTCCGCCAATGGGCGAAGAATTTCGCCCTCTCCTTCTACTCGCACAAGGAGACCCGGCGCGCGGGGCGGGGAGGGTATGCGACCGTATTCATGTCCTTTCTCCTGACGCTGGTCCTCTTGGTGTTCGGCGTGTTCGCCGCGGATACGGTGCCGTTCGGCGTCCACTACCGCCATGCGGATGACTACCGCGCCTTCATCGCCCATGCCCTCGGCGGAGAGGACCTCCCCCGGCGCATCACACTCACTTTGACGGACGGTAAGCTTTCGGCGACCGACCCCGTGAGCGGTGAACCGGTACGGATCGACACCCTGGCGGATGCCGATGCTGCCGCCGTTTATGCGAGCGGCAATATCCAGCTGGTCGTCGATACCCGCGCGGCAGACGCGCTCGACGACTTCGAGCCGTACTATCTCGCGAATGACGGCACCGGGCAGGAGATCACGCCGGACGAGTATAACACGCTTTCGGATGTGGCAAAACGCAATTTCGACGCCAAGATCCGCTACACGGGGCGGGAGCTGATCCTGACCGACGCACTGACGGAAACCCATCGGGCCTACCTCACCGGTGCCGCCCCCGACGCGCTCGCAAAACTGGACGAGAGCCGCGGCACAGACGGCGAGGATGCCTACCGCCTCGGTGTCTACCGGCTGTATGTGAAGACGCGCTACCCGGTGGTCTCCTCCTACGAGAGCTCCTCGGAGGTGCCGCTCCTGCGCAACTTCTATATGTACAATTATGTGAACAATGGTAAAACGACCGACTATCTGATGTTCTTCTCGGACGCGGTAGTCGGTGCGTTCCACACAAACGGCGGGCACGCCGTTTCCTACTATGGGTTTTATAAAACGGAGACCCGCACGGTCCTCGCCGGTACGGAGACCGCGGAGACGGCAGGGAAAGCCGCCTGCGACTTCGTGCATGACTGCTTCTATGAAGCGGCGCCGTTCTACCTCTATATGTGGCTGACGGGCTTCATGCAAATGATGATTTACCTTTTGATTATGCCGCTGGCGCTGGCACTGCTGCTGTCCGCGCTGATGCGCGTGACGGGAGCGGACCCGCAGCACGGCTTCGGGGTGGCTCTGAAGGAGGTCGGCTCCTGGATGTGGCAGGCGGCGCTCCTGACAGCCGTCGCTGTCCTGTTACTCGGCTTCACCTTGCCGCGTCGGCTGCTCCAGCCCGTGTCGCTGCTCGTGCTGTTTGCCATCCTGCTCGGGCGCGGTCTCGTCTGCCTTTTGCACACGCGGCGGCACCCCGAGACGCCTGCCCCCGCACCTGTAAAACATTATGTACCTGATGAGGATGAAGAAGAATGATACTTTGTGTTGGCGAGATACTTGCGGATATGGTCGGCTCCGTCCGGGACGGAACGGTCTTTTATGAAAGGAAAGCGGGCGGCGCGCCCTTCAATGTGGCGTGTGCGGCAG
>CAKRNO010000035.1 GCA_934371135.1 uncultured Eubacteriales bacterium | reverse complement strand
TTCTGACCCTGGACGGGACGGAGCAGAAGACGCACCTCGGGGCGAACGCCCTCCTCGGCGTCTCCCTCGCCGCTGCCCGGGCAGCGGCGAACTCGCTCGGGCTCCCGCTTTTCCGGTACCTCGGTGGCGCCAAGGCGTTCCGTCTCCCCGTGCCGATGATGAACATCCTGAACGGCGGTAAGCACGCGGCGAACAACCTGGATATTCAGGAATTTATGATCGTTCCCCTCGGCGCGGACAGCATGGCGGACGCCGTGCGCATCGGTGCGGAGGTGACGGCGGCGCTGCGGGAGCTCCTGAAAGCCAAGGGATTGACGGTCGCGGTCGGTGACGAGGGGGGCTGTGCCCCCGACCTCGGGGACGAGCGGGAGGCGATCGAATGGATCCTCACGGCGATTGAACGCGCGGGATACCACACGGATGCCGTTGCTCTTGCGCTGGATGCCGCCGCGACCGAGTGGAAAGCGGAGCAGGGGTACCGGCTCCCGAAGTCGGGGCGTGCCTTTTCCGCCGCGGAACTGGTGGAATACTGGGAGGGGCTCTCCTCGCAGTACCCGATCGTCTCCATCGAGGACGGCATGGGAGAGGATGATTTCGACGGCTGGCGGCTCCTCACGGAGCGGCTCGGAGAGGAGCTCATGCTCGTCGGGGACGATCTGTTCGTCACCAACCCGCGTCGTCTCGCCGAGGGAATTGAGAACGGGTACGGTAACGCCATCCTCATCAAGCCGAACCAGATCGGTACGCTGACCGAGACGCTCACTGTCATGGACATGGCGCATCGCTCCGGCTACCGGACGATCGTATCGCACCGATCGGGCGAGACGGAGGATACCACCATCGCCGATCTCGCCGTCGCGACCTCGGCGCCGTTTATCAAGACGGGAGCACCCGTGCGCGGAGAGCGCACCTGCAAATACAACCGCCTCATGAAGATCGAGCGTTGCCTTGCAAATGCCTCTGTTTACGGTGAATAACGGCAATATATGCAATTATCCAAATATGAAAAGCGGACCCGGTGAGGGTCCGCTTTCTGATGCTTCCCGGAGCGCTTTTCAGCGGCAGAGGTCTGCCGTGCGATAGGGGACGACCTGCAGGAGCACTGCGGGCGAGGTCTCAATCTGCAGCCCGATGCGACCACCGCTGAACAGGATGGTCTCGTGTCCCGTAACACCCGCGTCGATAAAGGTGGGGAAGGGCTTTTTCATGCCGATCGGCGAACAGCCGCCGTGTATGTAGCCGGTCAGGGGGAGCAGGTCCTTCGCCTTGAGCATCTCGACGTATTTTTCCCCGAC
Source organism: uncultured Eubacteriales bacterium (assembly GCA_934371135.1). Classification (GTDB taxonomy): domain Bacteria; phylum Bacillota; class Clostridia; order Oscillospirales; family CAG-272; genus UBA1740. Next base: position 4,158 of record CAKRNO010000035.1, on the reverse strand, counting down.
GGCATCCGCCGCCTTTTTCAGGTCCAGCTCCTCGAGGACGGGGATGAGGAAGACGTAGTGACCGCCGCTCTTACCGACGGTGACGAGCGTTTTATAGACGTGCGCCGGGTTCTCGCCCAGCGTCGCGGCGACGTCCGCGCCGGAGACGACGCCCTCGTAGGTGTGTATTCCGAACGGCAGCTTCCGCTGCTCAAGATAACGTATCGCGTTGGTTTTTTCTTCTGTTTTTTTCATGGGGGCGTCTCCTCTCCGTGCACGGCACAGCATCCCGGCGGGATTTCCACGCCGGTACAAAAATCAAAAATACGCAACGAAAACTCGTTGCGTACTTGGTGCTCCTGCGGAGACTCGAACTCCGGACCCTTTGATTAAAAGTCAAATGCTCTACCATCTGAGCTACAGGGGCAACGCATTGTATGATACCATGACCCCGCCTTTTTGTCAATAGTTTTACAAGAAAAAAAGAAAAAATGCCGCTCCGGCAACGCCGCAGCAAACGGGCGGAAAAAGCGGGCAGCCGGACGGACGGAATTCCGCCCGCGCAGGTGAGGGGAGGAGAGAGGCACTGTCTGTGAGGGTTGCACAAAAGAGAGGAATAAAAGTAGCATTACTTCACAATGTTTTGGAAAATGTTTGCTTTTCCTGGAACGCTATGTTAAACTAAATAATGTACATTTATTCATTTGATGATTGACCGTTTTGCGTGAAAGGACTTTCGCCGTGAAGCTGGAAGATACGTTGCGACCCTTTACCCGCCGCCTGCGTCTGGAGGCATGGCTGAATGCGGTATTTTTTGCCGTTGCCGCCGGTGCAGCGATGGCGCTGTTTATCATGCTGATCTGCCGTATTTTTGCCCTGGGCTATCCGTTCGGTCTTCTGATCGGGCTCTCCGTCGCTGTCGCCGTCGCGACGGCTGTCGTGACCTACCTTGTCGTGTACCGCGCAGGGATGAGACAGGTGCTGCGCCGGGTGGATGAGGCGGGGCTTGAGGATCGCGTTTCGATGATGTATGAGCAGTGGGGGGATCATTCGTATCTTGCCGTGCGCCAGCGGGAGGACACTCTCCGCCGTCTCCGTGACGTGAAGCCGCGGGCGATCCGGTTGCGTCTGCCGCTGTTTTCCGCGATCCTCGTGTTTGCGATTGCCGTGACGAGTATCGGGGTCGCGGCGCTCCCGCCCCGTGTGAAACGGGTGGATGACCCGCCGATTGAGGACGACTATATCGTCCGGAACGACGAGGTGAAAAGACTGATTGCCTCCATCGATAAGAAAGTGACGGAGCTGTTCCCGGGAGGAGACGTCATCGGGGATCGGCTGAATGAGATCATCGGCGACCTCAAGGACGCGCTCCTCGACAGGGACGGTAATGTCCGCGAGGACCTGAAGGACGAAGAAAAAGCATCGGAGATTGACGGTGCGATCGACCGTATCGATCACCTGATCCGGGAAACACTGGTCAGCGCGACCATCGGGCGGCTGCTCCAGAAGATGCCGCGGACAAAGGTGCTCGGGGACGCACTGCTCACGCGTAAGGAGACGGATGTCAACGCCGCCATGGACGCCATGTATGCCGCCATCCCCGCCGAGAGTGACCCCGATGCACGCGCGGCGTACCTCTCCGGCGTCAGCATGGATCTTTTCAGTGCCATCGAGGCATCCGGCGCATGGGAGCACAATGAGCTCGTGGCGGCGCTGACGCACTTTGCGGAGGGGCTCACCGGCGTCGGTGCACAGCTCCCGGATGTCTTTACGGCAGCCAAAGAGGAGATCAACCGGGCGCTCACCGTCGAAAAGGAACGTGAGGCGGCGCTGGAGGAGATCAAAAAGGATATGGAGGACGCCATCGGCGACCTCATGGGTGATTACAAGAACTCGGATAAACATATCAATCCCGATCTGAACAAGCCCGACAGCGACAAAAATAACACCGGCGGCGGCAGTAATCTGCCGTCAACGGATACGGACAGCCCGGGTACGCCCGGCTCCAACCCCGGTGGCGGGGGCGAGGCAGAGACGGAATTCACCTACTATGACCCCATTCTGAAAATGCAGGTGAAGCTGACCGCCGAGAACGTCAGGGCGTATAAGGAGCGCCTGGACAACGCGGCGGAGAGCGGACAGTACACGGAAGAACAGAAAAAGGACTTTTACAACTACTATAACGAACTTTTGGACAGCCTGAACAAGGCATAACCGTTATGCACCAAAAGGGCAGAAGGAGACGCATCACTTATGGTCGTACAGGAAGCCAGCCAAGAAACACTCTCCGCATTTGAGGAAAAAAGCAAACGCATCTTTGCGGAGCTCCGTAAGGATGTCATCGGGCAGAATGAGGTGGTGGAATACACCGTCCTCGCCATCATCGCAGGCGGTAACGTACTGCTGGAGGGGGCGCCGGGGCTCGGTAAGACGAGGCTCGTCCGTTCACTCGGCCGCGTGTTTGACCTGCCGTTCTCCCGCATCCAGTTCACCCCCGATCTCATGCCCGCCGATGTCACCGGTACGAGCATCATCGTAAAAGATGAGCAGGGGAATTCCTCTTTCTCCTTCCAGAAGGGCCCGATCTTCAGCAATATCGTCCTCGCGGATGAGATCAACCGCGCAACGCCGAAGACGCAGTCCGCCCTCCTCGAGGCAATGCAGGAGCATACCGTGACGGTGATGGGTGAGTCGCGCAGGCTCTCGGAGCCGTTCTTTGTCCTCGCGACGCAGAACCCGATCGAGCAGGACGGCACTTATCCTCTGCCGGAGGCGCAGATGGACCGGTTCATGTTCAAGCTGATCGTCCCGTTCCCCTCGGTCTCTGACCTCGAAAAGATCGTCTGCGTGACGCAGAAGACGATGGAGGAGACTGCCCGCCCGGTCTGCACGGGGGAGGAGCTTTTGCAGATGCGCGCGACGGCGAAGCAGATTCCCGTCCCGCAGGATGTCATGTATTATGCGATGCTGCTCGTTGCTGCCACCTATCCCGATAACGAACTCGGGATTACGACGGCGGGACGCTACCTGCGTTACGGCGCCAGCCCTCGTGCCGCACAGGCAATCATCACGGCGGCGAAGGTACGCGCCCTCCTGCACGGCAGATACAACGTGTCGTATGAGGACGTCAATGCGCTCGCCATACCGGCGCTCCGCCACCGTGTCAAGCTCAGCTTTGAGGCAGTGACGGGGAAGATCTCCTCGGACGAGGTCGTGCGCCGCATCATCGCGGAGCTGAAGGAAAAGCTGCCCGCTCTGCAAAAGGCGCGGGATGAACAGCTCGCCCGCGAGCGCAAAACGGCACAGGCGGCAAAACCGACGGTTGCTACACCGAAATCGGCGGCACCGGCGGCAAAGCCCGCGGGGGCAGCCCCGAAACCCGCCGCCCCGGCGGTAAAGCCTGCCGTGAGGCCGGCGGCACCCGCCACGGCAAAGAAAGATGCCCCGACGCCCCCGGAGGGGAAATAACCCCCGATGAAGCGCAAGGTACTGGACGGGGAATTCTTTGAGCGGCTGGAGCGCGTGGCGCTCTATATGCAGGACGCGATGTCCGGCTTCTTCGGCGGCAGCCGGAAGGCGCACGGGCACGGGAATACGGTAGAGTTTTCGGACTTCCGTGAATATGTACCGGGGGATGATCTGCGCCGCATCGACTGGAATGTCTATGCCCGCTTTGAAAAGTATTTCATCAAGCTGTTCACCGATGAGCGGCAGCTCCATCACCGCATCATCATCGATTGCTCCGCCTCTATGGCGACGGGCAAGCCCGAGAAAGCCGTGACGGCGCTCCGCCTCGCGGCGGCGCTCGCCTATCTCGCGACCTGCGCGATGGACCGCGTTTCCATACAACTGCTCCACGGCTCGGCTCTTACTGACCTCGCGGGCGTCATCCTCGGCAAGAGCGCTGCGACGAGTGCCGCCATGCTGCTTGAGGACGTGGACTTCTACGGGGAAAGCGACCTCCGCGGCGCGGTGCTGGGCGACCCGAATCCCGGGTATGACGACGGGCTCACGGTGGTCATCTCGGACCTCCTCACGGACAGCGACTGGAAGTCGATGGTCGATTTCCTCCTGTTCCGCCACCGGGAGGTTATGCTCATTCAGGTACTCTCACCCGAGGAGGTGCATCCGTCGCTGACCGGTGCACTGTCGGGAGACGTCCACCTCATCGATCTGGAG
>CAKRNO010000034.1 GCA_934371135.1 uncultured Eubacteriales bacterium | reverse complement strand
CCCCCGTTCCTCTTAAAGCAAAGGCAACCGATACGGCTTTTCGTTTTTTCTTTGAAAAGCCAATATCGGTTGCCCATTAAAATTTATTCAGGGGGCTTGCTCTCCGCCCTTATCTCTTGCCTTGCTTAATACATGCCGCCCATCTGGGGAGCCGCCGCCGGTGCCGGCGTGTCTTCCTTGATGTCAGACACGACCGCCTCGGTCGTCAGCACCGTCGCCGCGATGCTTGCCGCGTTCTGCAGCGCGCTCCGCGTGACCTTCGTCGGGTCGACAATGCCGACCTCGACCATGTCGCAGTAGACTTCCTTCGCCGCATCAAAGCCGAAGCCGACCTTGCCGCTCGTCTTGATGTGATCGACGATGACAGAACCGTCGAGACCCGCGTTCTCCGCGATCTGGCGCATCGGTGCCTCCAGCGCACGGATGACAAGCTGTACGCCCGTCTTTTCGTCGCCCTCGACCGTCGGGAGCAGAGCCTCCACTGCCGGGATGACGTTCAGGAGTGCCGTGCCGCCGCCGGCGACGATACCCTCCTCGACTGCCGCCTTGGTCGCGTTGAGCGCGTCCTCAATACGGAGCTTCTTTTCCTTCATCTCGACCTCGGTCGCAGCACCGACCTTGATGACGGCTACGCCGCCGGCGAGCTTCGCGAGACGCTCGGAGAGCTTCTCACGGTCGAACTCAGAGGTCGTGTTCTCGAGCGCGGCACGGATCTGTGCCACACGGTCCTTGATCGCCTGCGGATCGCCCGCACCGTCAACGATCGTGGTATTGTCTTTGTTGACCTTGACCTGTCTTGCCTTACCGAGCATAGCAGGCGTGGTGTCCTTGAGCTCCAGCCCGAGCTCCTCGGTAATGACGGTACCGCCGGTCAGGATGGCGATATCGCGGAGCATCTCCTTGCGGCGATCACCGAAGCCCGGCGCCTTGACAGCGACGCAGGTGAACACGCCACGCAGCTTATTCAGCACCAGGGTCGTGAGCGCCTCGCCCTCGACATCCTCGGCGATGATGAGCAGCTTCTTGCCCGCCTGCACGATCTTCTCGAGCAGAGGCAGGAGATCCTGAATGTTGGAGATCTTCTTATCGGTGATGAGGATGAGAGCGTCGTCGAGGACTGCCTCCATCTTCTCGTTATCGGTCGCCATGTAAGGAGACAGGTAGCCACGGTCGAACTGCATCCCCTCGACCACCTCGCAGTAGGTCTCGGCGGACTTGGATTCCTCGATGGTGATGACGCCGTCGGCGGTCACCTTTTCCATCGCGTCCGCGATCTGTCTGCCGATCGCCTCGTCACCCGCGGAGACAGTACCGACACGCGCGATGTCCTCGGAGCCGTTCACCTTCTTGGAGTTGGCACGCAGCGCCTCGACGGCGGCATCGACCGCCTTCTGGATCCCGCGGCGGAGCACCATCGGGTTGGCACCCGCGGTCACGTTCTTCATACCGTCACGGATGAGCGCCTGCGCGAGCAGGGTCGCCGTGGTGGTACCGTCACCGGCGGCGTCGTTGGTCTTGGTCGCGACCTCGCGCACGAGCTGCGCGCCCATGTTCTCGGCGGCGTCCTCGAGCTCGATCTCCTTCGCGATGGTCACACCGTCGTTGGTGATGAGCGGCGCGCCGTATTTCTTGTCGAGCACCACGTTGCGGCCCTTCGGACCCAGCGTGATCTTCACCGTATCGGCGAGCTGATCCACACCGCGGAGCAGTGCGTTTCTTGCATCAATTCCGTAAATAATCTTCTTTGCCATTGTATGTCACCTCACTCCACAATCGCCAGCACATCGCTCTGTCTGACGATCGTATATTCGACGCCGTCGCACTTGACCTGCGTACCGGCATATTTGCTCGTAATCACCTTGTCGCCGGGCTTCACGGTCATGACGACCTCTTTCCCGTCCACGACCCCGCCGGGGCCGACGGCAACCACTTCGGCAACCTCCGGCTTCTCTTTCGCCGAACCTGCCAGGAAAATACCGGAGGCAGTCGTCTCCTCCGCTTCCGTCATTTTGACGACCACACGGTCGCCCAAAGGTTTCAGTTTCATCGTAACGCTTCCTTTCCGAACAGGTGACAAGCACCCAATGAAAATCGTAGGTTTTAGCACTCATATCTCCAGAGTGCTAACTCATTGTACCCATCTTGCGTGCGATAGTCAAGGGGGCATTTGCAATGTTCACACTTTATTAACAAAGCTTTCCAAAACCGGTCAAAAAATCCTGACGGCGTACCGTCAGGTGAGTTCACCGCGCAGGAAAGCAAGGATCTTTTTCTCCTCCCGGCTGACCTTGACCTGTGTGAGCCCGAGCAGATCGGCGGTCTGCTGCTGTGAGAGATCGCGCCAGTAACGGAGCAGGATGATCTTGCGGCGGAGCGGCGGGAGCTTGTCGATGGACATGGAGAGCGCGAGCCGGTAGAAGTTCCGCTCTTCGGCATCCTCGTCGGCGATGGCATCGTCGAGGGTGGGGCCGTCCTCCTCCCCGAACAGGCTCTCGGAGAGCGAGCGGATGGGCGCGACGGCATCGAGGGCGACCGCCGCCTCGGACGCGGTCACCCCGCAGGCATCTGCGAGGTCGGCGAGACGCGGCTCCTCCCCGCGCTTGACGGCGCGTTCCCTCTCCTCCGCGAGGCGTGCGGCGAGGCGTTTCTGCGTGCGGGAGACCTTGATGGGACCCTCGTCGCGCAGGTGGCGCCGGATCTCTCCGAAGATGAGGGGGACGGCGTAGGTAGAGAGCGCGCAGGCGCGCTCGGGGTCGAAGGTGCGGATGGCTTTGAGCAGCCCGATGGAGCCGATCTGGATGAGGTCCTCCCGGTCCACGCCGCGCCCCTCGAAGCGCGCGGCGATGTTGCGGACGAGCCCCCCGTTCGCGACGAGGAGCGCCTCGGTCGCCTCCTCATCCCCCGCGCGGGAGCGTTCGAGCAGGGTGAGATTGTCGGCGTAGGCTTTTCTCGCTTCCATGTTATCCTTTCACACGGCGGTCAGGTAAGGGTTTTATATAGGGTGACCTTGGTCCCCTCTCCCACCCGTGACATGACCTCCACGCGGTCGCAGAACGCCTCCATGACGGAAAAGCCCATACCGCTGCGGTCACCCGAGTCATCGGTGGTGAACAGGGGCTCGCGCGCGGCGGCGATGTCGGGGATACCCCGACCGTGATCCCGTACGGAGATCTTGAGACTGCGGTCCTCGTAGAGCGTTACCGCTATGTAAAGGAGCTTGCCGTCCACATCGGCGGGCGAGCCGTAACCGTGGACGATGGCGTTCGTCACCGCCTCCGACAGGGCGCAGCGGATGTCTCCGAGCTCCGTCACCGTCGGGTTGAGCGTCGCGACCATCGCGCAGACCTGCGTGCGCGCCATGCGCTCGTTCTCGCTGATGGCGGGTAAAACCAACTTCATGGTGTTCAGATAAGCGCGTCTCACAGCGTGTCCTCCTCTACAAACAGTCCCTCGAGGCGTGAAGCCCCGGCGAGCGACAAAATGGTGCGGATCCTATCATTGACTTTGACCAGCCGCATCTCACAGGCGAGCTCCCGCGCGACGTTCAGCCGCCCGAGGATGAGCCCGAGCCCGCTGGAATCCATGAAGGAAACGTGTTCGAGCGACAGCAAGAACAGGCGCGGCCGATGTAGAAACAGCTCGGTGTCCAGCTTTTCGCGCAGCGCACGCGCGCTGTGATGATCCACCTCGCCGCAGATGGCACATTCAAGCACCCCCGCCTGGATGCGGGTCTTGATAAACGCGGTTTCTTGTAACATAGTGGCTTTCCTTTCCGTTTTTTCCGATTGTAGCACCACCCCGCGCGCGAAATGTGTCAAAGCCTGCCCACGGCGTGAAAAATTCACTTTCTCTTTTCGCTGCCGCGCCGTACGCCTCCACAGGCAGTCACTCCGCGTAAAACAGAGCCGCATCCCCCCGGGGGCGCTCCTCTGCGCAGAGCCGTGTCCCCGCCCTCCGGGTCGCCCCTCCGCACCAAGCAGAGCTGCATCGCGACCGCCGGGGCACCGCGCCCGTGACCGGCGTGGCATCTTTCCCCCGCCCGGCGGGCTCCCCGCCTGCATTTTCCCCCTTGCAAAGGGCGGCGAAATGTGGCACAATATAAATAAAGGTAACTTGTCCCGGGCAATTTTTAGTTTTGAGGGAGGACACCCCATGGCAAAAATGCTCATTATCGGGATTGCCGGCGGCTCCGGCAGTGGGAAAAGTACGATCGCGCGGCTGCTCTCCGAGCACTTCGGCGGCAGCGTCACCGTCATCCGGCATGACGACTATTACCGTGCCCAGCACGATATCCCCTTTGAGGAGCGCGCCAAACGCAATTACGACCATCCGGACGCCTTTGATACCGACCTCCTGCTCACGCACCTCGCCGCCCTGCGCCGCGGGGAAACGGTGGAGTGTCCGGTCTATGATTATATGGAGCACGACCGCACCGAGGAGACGCGCACGATTGCACCGGCGGAGGTGCTGCTCCTCGACGGAATCCTGATCCTCGCCGACCCGCGCCTGCGCGCCTATATGGACATCAAGCTGTACGTCGATACCGATGCGGACATCCGCATCCTCCGCCGCGTCAAGCGGGATGTGAACAAGCGGCGCCGCACGCTGGAGTCGGTCATTGAGCAGTACCTCACGACGGTCAAGCCCATGCACGAGGCATTTGTCGAGCCGAGCAAAAAGTACGCCGACATCATCATACCGGAGGGCGGGCGCAACCTGGTCGCCCTGGAGATCATCGAGGACCGCATCCGCCATCACCTCGCCGACGGGAAACCGGAATAAGCGCCGCCTGTCGGCGCGGATTCCTCCGCCGCCCCAAAGGACAAAACAGCGTGGCGCCCGATTTTTCGGGCGCCACGCTCCTTTTGCATAACCGGCACGGATCCGCGGATACTGAAAAAAACGGGCTCATACCCGGCGGGAGGGACACTATGCCCTATTTCAACTATCACGCGGCGGCGAAACGCCTGCTCCGTGCGGGCAAGCTGCGTGATTTCCGGATCGTCGAGCACTACCGCGGCATCTCGCCCGCCCTCCTGCTGTATTTCGACGACCCCGCCCGCCCCGTCATGCCCATCCGCGAGCACCGGTTCGATGAATACCTTTCCCTGATCGCCGCGCTCTACCCGCCGCGCGCGGCGGGAGAAGCGCAGGAGCCCCCGCCGCCACCACCCACGGAGACGTAACCGCCCGAGGCGCCACCAGTCAAACGGTTGCAAAAATGTAAAATAATATTGACATTCCGTTTCTTGTTTGCTATCATAAATGTCGTAGGGTAACCGTGTACACGGGGTACACGATGCCCCGCCATGCACAGCCCGGGGGCTGACTTTCAGGAGGAGAAACGAATGAGCAACGAGAACCAAAACGTGCCCGAGTCGATGGAGGAAGTCGATCTGTACGATATCCTCACGGATGAAGACAACCACGATCCCATCACCCTTGTAGACGGAGACGGGAAGCAACTTACCTTTGAACAGGTCGCCGTCATCCCGCACACGGTCGACGGGGAGGCGCGGCTCTACTGCATCCTGAAGCCGCTGGATCCGATCGACGGCATCGCAGACGATGAAGCCATCGTGTTCCTCGTGGACAGCAACGACGAGGGAGACGACATCATTCGCGTGGAGGAAGATGAAGCCGTTGCACGGCAGGTGTTTGACGAATACTATGACCTTTTGCGCGAGGCGGGAGAGAACGCAGACTGATCCCCCGCGCATCGGGCGCCTGCGCCAAATACAGGGAGGAGCCGGATGATCCGGCTCCTCCCTCTCCTTTTTCGCCGAAACACCCGTATATTCCCTGCCCCCCTTTGTAAACTTTTTTGTTTTACGGTTGACTTTCAGGCAAAAGGATTGTATCATTTTAGATGTTCTAATTTTAGACTATTTACGGAGGAAGATACGCATGACGACCGCCATTCGTCTGATTGCCCTCGGAAGAAAGATATCCAACCTGTACGCCGACCTCTCGGCGCCGCTCCTGCGGGAATGGGGCATGAACCGGACCTGCTTTGACGTGTTGCTGTTCTGCGCCAACCAGCCGGAATACAACACGGCGCGCGACCTCTGCGAGATGCGGGGGCTCCGGAGCGGGAACGCCTCGGTCGCCGTCGAGACGCTCATTTCCGGCGGATACCTGACTCGCACGCAGGACCCCGACGACCGGCGCAAGCACCGCCTCGTCCCGACCGACAAGGCGGCGGGGCTCATCCGGGCGGGCCGCGAGATGCAGGCGCACTTCACGGAGGCGCTCCGCGCGGGCATCACCGCGGAGGAGCTGGACGCGCTCGGGCGCCTGACCGACACGCTGGAGGAGAACCTCGCGCACATGGGGAGAGTGGGGGCGCTCTCATGCTGAAAATTCTCATCTGTATTCTCGCCGGACTGGGCGCCGGGCTCGGCACGGGCTTTGCCGGCATGAGCGCCGCGGCGGTCATCAGCCCGATGCTGATCGCCTTTCTCGATATGGACCCGTATATGGCGGTCGGCATCGCGCTCGCCAGCGACGTGCTCGCCAGTGCCGTTTCTGCCGTCACCTACGGGAGGAACAAAAACCTCGACATCCGGAACGGGCTCGTCATGATGGCGGCGGTCCTCTGCTTCACTGCGCTCGGCAGCTTCGTCGCCAGCGTCGTCCCCAAAACGACCATGGGTAATTTCTCGGTGATCATGAC
>CAKRNO010000033.1 GCA_934371135.1 uncultured Eubacteriales bacterium | reverse complement strand
TCGCTCGCGGCTTTACGCCGCGGGCGAGGCGATTTGCTCCGTTTTTGCCGTCGGAGAACCCCGTTTCCCGCAGGAAAACGGGGGTTTGAGTCCGTGTCCCTGCCAAAATAAAAAATCCGAAAGCTCTTGCTCTCGGACTTTTTGGCAGGGGCGCTAGGTAAGCGAGCACGAAACACCCCGGTGGGGCGTTTCGGGCGACGCGCCCAAAAACGGCTTTGAGCGTCGCTCGTGGCTTTACGCCGCGGGCGAGGCGATTTGCTCCGTTTTTGCCGTCGGAGAACCCCGTTTCCCGCAGGAAACGGGGGTTCGAGTCCGTGTCCCTGCCAAAAGTAAAACTCCCGCACATCCGTGCGGGAGTTTTGGCAGGGGCGCTAGGACTCGAACCCAGGACCAACGGTTTTGGAGACCGCGATTCTACCAACTGAACTACACCCCTATATGGTACCTATCTTACAGGCGAGAATGATTGTAGCATATTTTTTTCGCTTTGGCAAGACCTTTTTCGCATTTTTATCAAAAAGCAACGGCGCGCCCGCGGGCGCGCCGTTGCTTTACATGATTTGTGCGGAAACGACTTTCCGGTCGTTTGCTCAATAGGCGATCCTGGATTCGATATACGCCTTAACCTCGCCGATCGGCATACGGACCTGCTCCATCGTGTCACGGTCACGCACGGTCACGCAACCGTCGTTCTCCTTGGTATCAAAGTCGTAGGTGATGCAGAACGGCGTACCGATCTCGTCCTGGCGGCGGTACCGCTTACCGATCGAGCCGGCAACGTCAAACTCGCAGTTCATCACCCGGGAGAGTTCGGTATAAAGCGGCATCGCGTCGTCGGCGAGCTTCTTTGAGAGCGGCAGGACCGCACACTTCACGGGTGCGAGCGCCGGGTGCAGGTGCAGAACGACACGCGTGTCACCCTCGGCGATCTCCTCCTCGTCGTAGGCATCGACGAGGAACGCCAGCACACTGCGCTCGACGCCGAGGCTCGGCTCAATGACATACGGGATATACTTTTCGCCGCTCTCCTGATCGAAATATTCCATTGACTGACCAGAGACGGTCTGGTGCTGGGTCAGGTCATAGTCGGTACGGTCGGCAACGCCCCAGAGCTCGCCCCAGCCGAACGGGAACAGGAACTCGAAGTCGGTCGTCGCCTTGGAATAAAAGCACAGCTCCTCGGGCGAGTGGTCGCGCAGACGCAGGTTCTCCTCACGCATCCCGAGCCCGAGCAGAAATTCACGGCAGAAATTGCGCCAGTAAGCAAACCATTCGAGGTCCGTGCCCGGCTTGCAGAAGAACTCCAGCTCCATCTGCTCAAACTCACGCACGCGGAAGATGAAGTTACCGGGGGTGATCTCGTTACGGAACGACTTACCGATCTGCCCGATGCCGAACGGGATCTTCTTACGGGAGGAGCGCTGCACGTTCACGAAGTTGGTGAAGATGCCCTGCGCCGTCTCGGGGCGCAGATACACGGTGTTTTTCGCATCCTCGGTGACGCCCTGGAAGGTCTTGAACATCAGGTTGAACTGCCGGATGTCCGTAAAGTTGTGCTTGCCGCAGGTCGGACACGGCACCTTGTGCTCGTCAATAAACGCCTTCATCTCCGCCTGGCTCATGGCGTCGATCGGCTTCTCCAGCGTCACGTCCTCGGCGGCACAGTAATCCTCAATGAGCTTGTCTGCACGGAAGCGCTCATGGCACTCACGGCAATCCATGAGCGGGTCGGAAAAGCCCGCCAGATGCCCGGATGCCACCCACGTCTGCGGGTTCATCAGAATGGCGGCGTCAAGCCCGACATTGTACGGATTTTCCTGTACGAACTTCTTCCACCACGCGCGCTTGACGTTGTTTTTGAACTCCACGCCGAGAGGACCGTAGTCCCAGGTGTTCGCGAGCCCGCCGTAGATCTCGGACCCGGCGAAAATAAAGCCGCGACCCTTGCAGAGGGCTACGATCTTGTCCATGGTCTTTTTGGTATTTTCCATGATATTTCTCCGTTTAATCTCTATTTGAATTTATGTAGTCGCAAAGTAAGATACCGTCCCGCGCGGCGGTCGGGCGCACGGTCACCATTTCCCCGTGCCGGTCTCCCTCAAGCGCCACCTCCGCCTCCAGAAACGCATCGGTGTGCCCGTGCCATCTGTCCCCCTCGCGCGTCTCAAGGAGGAGCCGCAGCTCCGGCGCCGCCCTGACGATTCCGTCGAGGATCTCATCCCGTATTCTGTGCCCGAGCGCAAGGAGCCTGTGGCTGCGCTCCGCCTTGATCTCCTCCGGCACCTGGTCGGGGTAATCCGCCGCGGGCGTGTTCTTACGCCGGGAATAGGCGAAGACGTGCATGGTCAGGAACCTCGCCTCACGGGCAAACACCATCGTCTCCTCAAACTCGCGCTCCCCCTCACCGGGGAAGCCGACCATCATATCGGTCGTGAACTGCACGTCGGGCATCACGGCACGCACGCGTGCGAGCGCCGCGAGCGCCTGTCCCGCATTATAGCGGCGTTTCATGGCGCGGAGCACCGCGTCTGACCCGCTCTGCATACTCAAATGGAAATGCGGCGTCACGGTACGGAGCCGCCCGAGCCGCTCACAGAATTTCTCGGTCATGAGCTCCGGCGAGAGCGAGCCGAAGCGGATGCGGTCCACATAATGCCGCTCCTCGAGCGCCTCCAAAAGGTCGATGAGGCGGTAGTCCCCGAGGTCAACGCCGTAGGACGCCGTCTCGATCCCCGTCAGCACCACTTCACGCGTGCCGCCGCGGGCGAGCGCCTCCACCTCGGCGAAGACATCCTCCGGCAGCTTGGAGCGCACGCGCCCCCTCGCCCCCGGGATGGCGCAATAGGTACAGCGGCATTCACACCCGTCCTCGATCTTGACGTAGGCGCGCGTGCGCGGTGACGCCGCGACCTGCATCGGCTCAAACGGAGCGTCCCGCAGGTCGGAGACCCAGATGTCCGGCGACCCGGAAGCACAGGGAGGAGCCGCAAGACGCGCCTCCGCCCTGGCGGCGATCTCCATCTTGCCATACGTCCCGAAGACCCCGGTGACCCCCTCAATGGCGGCGATGTCCCCCGGAGATGTCTGCGCATAACAGCCGGTCACATAGATGAGCGCCGACGGGTTCAGACGGCGGGCGCGGCGGATGCACTGCCGCGACTTGCGGTCTGCCTCCCCCGTCACGGTACAGGTATTGATCACATAGACGTCGCACACGTCGTCAAAGGAACGACGGGCGAAGCCCCGCTTCTCAAAATCCTCGGCGATCGCCTCGGTCTCGTACTGCGAAACCTTGCATCCGAGCGTACACAGCCCGACAGTATACTGCTCCACGCGATCCCCTCCCCTGTTTTCTTACCCGAACATTGTAGCATACTCCGCCCCTTTTGTAAAGTCCCGCGGGCGACTTTCCCGCGCGTACGCACGAATATTTATAAAAAAGGCTTGACAAGGGAGGTGCGTTCCATTATAATAATCGTGTTGTGAATACGCGAACCTACGCGGTACCGGTCGGTTACCGACTATCGAAAGAGGAGGTGCTAAAATGAAAAGAACCTATCAGCCTAAAAAGAGACAGAGAAGCAAAGAGCACGGCTTCCGTAAAAGAATGGCAACTGCCAACGGCAGAAAGGTACTGAAAAGAAGACGCGCCAAGGGTAGAGCGAGACTCACCTACTAATATCGGCTCGCAAGACATCCCGATAAGCCCAACGGTGCTTTATCGGGTTTTTTTCTTAAATACCGTCAGAGGCAAGGGGGATCACAAAAGTGAAATTTACCGCTGTATGTGAGAACCATTTGTATCAGAAAGCGTATTCCAAAGGCAAGCGCTTCGTCACACCGTCGCTCGCGGTGTATGTCCTGCCGGACTATCTGCGGGAAAAACTGAAGCGCGCACACCCGCAAAAAATCATGGTAAACCGAATTGGCCTCACCGTCTCCAAAAAGCTCGGGGGCGCCGTTGTGCGCTCGCGCTGCCGCAGGATCCTGCGTGAGGCATACCGTCAGCTCGATAAGTCCCGCGGGGTTCGCCCCGGGCATCTCATCATCCTCGCCGCCCGTGAACCCGCCACCAAAATGAAATCCACCGAGCTCGCGCGCGACATGGCGCGTGCGTTCGGAAAGCTGGGGCTCTTTACGTCATGAAGTGGCTCGTCATCGGACTTATCAAACTCTATCAAAAATGCATCTCGCCGCTCAAACCGCCTTGCTGCAGGTTTCGTCCGACCTGCTCATCCTATGCCGTTGAGGCTTTTAAAACACGAGGTTTCTTCCCGGCGTTGCTCCTGACCGTCTCACGCATCTTCCGATGCAACCCGTTCTCCAAGGGTGGGTATGATCCCGTCCCCAGAAGCGGGCTCAAACGGCTCCGGGCACCGAGAAGTGTCATTCAATGCAAGATCATGCGCGCGAGTGCCAACGACCGAGAGAAATGGAAAACAATATGTTAAGTATGAATTTCAGTAGCTTTTGGGATATCTTTGCGATCCCCTTCGGCTATGTCATGCAATTCTTCAACAAGATCAGCGGCGGTCACTATCTGATCTCGCTGTTCCTGTTCGCACTGGCAATCAAGCTGGTGACGCTCCCCTTCGGTATCAAGCAGCAGAAGACCCAGATCAAGGGTGCGATGCTCCGCCCGAAGATGATGATGATCGAGAAAAAGTATGCGGGCCGTACCGACCGCGTCACGATGCAGAAAAAGCAGCAGGAGCTCATGGATCTGCAACAGAAAGAGGGGTATTCCCCGCTCTCCGGCTGCCTGCCGCTGCTCATCCAGTTCCCGATTCTGATTGCCCTTTACCGCATCATCCGTATGCCGCTGAAGTACTGCGTCGGACTTGCCGACGAGGTCGTGCTGAAGCTCTATAACGCCCTGTATCCCGATGCCGTTGTGGATGCCTTCAAGAAGATCCCGGATACCGCCCACATCGAAATGATAGGGCAGCTCCGCGATCAGCCGGAGCTCCTGCAGGACATTGCGGGGATCGGCGTCAACAAGCTCCCGAACTATAACATTTTCGGTAAGATCAACCTCGGGCTCAACCCTGCCTTCAATGTGGCGGAGAAGCTGGATGGAAACAAGTGGAACCTGTTCCTGCTCATTATTCCGTTCCTGTGCGCGGGGCTCGCCCTGCTCACGACCTGGCTCTCCCGTAAGTTCAACGACAACGGGCTGAACCAGCAGATGGCACCGCAGCAGAAGACCTCCATGTTCCTCATGAACATCATGATGCCTCTGCTCCAGCTTTGGATCGCCTTCCGGGTCTCCGGCGCCGTCGGTGTGTACTGGGTATACACCTCTATTCTAGGCATTATCCAGATACTCGTCCTGGCAAAGGTCATGCCGCTGCCGAAGTACACGGATGAAGAAATCAGGATGATGCAACGGGAAATGAAGAAAAACGGCGGCCCCGGCGAACGCACTATTACGGGTACGAGCGTCGATGAAAACGGAAAGCCCAAATCGCTCCACTATGTGGACGATGATGACGAATATTAATCAATAAAGAGGATAACGATTTTGAGAAAAGAAGTAACTGCATCCGGTAAAGACCTGGCAGAGGCGCAGCAGAACGCCCGCCTCGCCCTCGGCGCCGGAGAACTTGATGATGTCACTTTTGAAACGATCGACCTCGGCTCCCGAGGGATCTTCGGGATCATCGGTGTCAAGCCCGCCAAGGTAAAGGCGAGCATGGAGGTCCCGGACGCGGAGCCCCGCCGCGAGGTGCGTCGCCCGCGTGAGGAAAAGCCCGCTGCGCCGAAGCGCGAGAGGTCCGCACGTCGCGACGAAGCGCGCGCCCCCAAGGCGGCAAAAGCACCGAAAGCGGCGCCGGAGAAGCCCGCCGCCGTGCCGGAGGAAGACCTCCATTTCGAACGCATTGACGCAAAGCCGGGCGATGACCGCGCTTTCGACTTTGTCAATACGCTGGTATCCGACCTCGGGCTCACCGATGTCGAAACCGAGCTGCTCCGCTGCGATGACGGCACCCGCCGCGTCAGCATCAAGGGCGAGAACGCCTCCCTGCTCATCGGGCATCACGGCGACACGCTCGACGCTCTGCAGTACCTCGCTAACCTCGCCTCCTCCCAGAAGGACGCGAACGGCGAGCGCGACCGCAGCCGCGTGACCATCGACATCGAGGGCTACCGCGCAAAGCGCGAGCAGACCCTGCGTCGTCTCGCCCGCCGCATGGCAAACAAGGCGATCGCCCGCGGCACGAAGGTGACGCTGGAGCCCATGACCCCCTACGAAAGACGCATCATCCACTCCGAGGTGCAGTCCATCGAGGGCGTTACCACGCAGTCTATCGGCTCGGATTCCAGCCGTCGTGTGGTGATCTACCCCGAGGGGGCGCAGAGCCGGAGCGGCAAGCGCAGGGGCGAGCCGAAGCCGAGGACAAAGGCACCGGCAGAACAGACCGACGCAGACGGGACGGAGGAGACCGCCGTCCTGACCGAAGCCGTCGGGGAGACCGTGCCAGAGGAGACCGAGGTGACCCTCACCGAGACGGAAACGGTCGTTGAGACCGCCCCCGCTGACGAAACCGACGATGCGTGACCTGACCGCCACCATCGCCGCCATATCGACCCCACCCGGCAAGGGTGGGGTTGCCCTTATCCGCGTGTCCGGAGCCGAGGCGTTCGCGATCGCGGACCGGTGCTTCCGCCCGGCGGTCGGAACGGCGCCGCTCTCGGCGCGTGCGCCGCGCACCGCGGTGCGCGGGGACTTTCTCTCCCGCGGAGAGAGCGTTGATGACGGGCTGGCGTTCCGCTTCCCCGCCCCGCATTCCTACACCGGTGAGGACACCGTGGAATTTACCTGTCACGGCGGCGTTCTCGTCTCCCACACGGTGCTTGAAGGGTTGTATGCCGCGGGGGCAGTCCCCGCGACCGCCGGCGAGTTCACCCGCCGCGCCTACCTGAACGGAGCGCTGACCCTCACCGAGGCAGACGCCATCGGTCAGCTCCTGGAAGCTACCTCCCGGGGGCAGATGCGCCTCGCCGCACGGGAAAGCCGCACGCGGCTCGCAGCGGCGCTCGACGCCATCCATGAGCGGCTCGTCACCCTCATCGCCTCTCTGTACGCGACGATCGATTATCCGGAGGAGGACCTCGCAGACCTTTCGGATGCCGAGCTCCTCGAGGGGCTGAACGCCCTCTCGGCGGAGCTCTCCGCGCTCCTCGCCACCTACAAAACCGGGCACAGCATCCGCATCGGGATCCCGACCGTGCTCTGCGGCCGCCCGAACGTCGGGAAATCCTCTCTCTATAACCTGCTCTGCCGCGAGGATGCCGCGATCGTCACCGATGTCCCCGGCACGACACGCGATCTGCTCGAGCGGACCGTCTCGCTCGGGGATCTCACTCTCCGTCTGACGGACACCGCAGGGCTCCGCGAAACCGATGACACGGTGGAGCGGATCGGCGTCCGGCGCACGCGTGAGGCTCTCGGCGGGGCGGAGCTCGTGCTCGCCGTCCTCGACGCGTCAGAGCCGCTGACGGATGAAGACGAAGCACTGCTCGACACCTTACGCTCCCATCCCGGCACGGTCGTGCTGTGTCTCAACAAATGCGACCGTCCCGGCGCCCCCGCTTTTGACGCCCCCGCGGGCTTCCCCCATATTGTTCACCTCTCGGCAAAGGACGGCGATATACAGCCGCTGACAGACCTCCTCCTCTCCCTCTTTGCAGAGGGCGCCCCACAGATCGGTGAGGATGCCATCCTGTCGGATGCGCGCCAATTCGGCGCTCTCTCCCGCGCGCGGGAATTGCTCGTCAGTACAGCGGAGGCTGTCGCCGCAGGCATCCCCGCCGAGGTCGCCTGCTCGGAAGCGGAGCGGGCGCTCGGGTGTCTCTCCGAAGCGGACGGCAGAGCTGTCTCGGAGGAGATCATTGACAGCATCTTCTCCCATTTCTGCATCGGTAAGTAAGGAGACGGCATGGAACACAAACGCTTTACCAAGAACGATAACGGCTTTGTCTGCCGCCACTGCGGGCTGGAGGTACAGCCCCTCGGCTATACCTCCCGCAACCATTGCCCCCGCTGTCTCGCCTCGCTCCACGTCGATATCATGCCGGGTGACAGAGCCAACCCCTGCGGCGGACTCATGCTCCCCTACCGCGCAGACCCGGACCCGAAGCGCGGCTACATCCTCTCCTACCGCTGCCGGAAATGCGGCGCCCTGACGCGCAACAAAGCCGCCACCGACGCCAAGGTCCAGCCCGACGATATGTCGCTCATCATCGCCCTCACCGCCGGCGAATACCGGTGGAAACCGTAACGCGGGCGGCATGACATCCACACATGCCGATAGGGATACGACGATGCTTTGCAAGCAAAATTGTGTCTTCTGTAGAGTAAAATAAAGGGATAGCAAAGAAACTGCTATCCCTTTATTTTACCTGAAAATATCCACTGGCAGATTCCTTTTTGGTGATCTGCCTTTTCTGTGATACATCGTGCACCCTGATTGAAATATATTTTTTAGCAACACAATTAACCGTAATTTACCGGATAACCTTTTCAAACCGGAACATACCATCCGAAAACTGCCCATCAAGTTCTTCGGCACTCATTTCCGGGTCATTCGGATCAGGGTGATATTTGTTGAAAAACTCCACAATATGAAATCCGCACCTGTTGACATAAAAATGAATGTTGCGTTGCTCAAAATAAGGAGTTACCGTTTCCCACACTTTTACTTCCGGATGCAGCTTTTCCACTTCGCACCATGCAGCATGTCCAATTCCCTTGCTGTGCGCAAGAGGAGATACGAAAAGAAGATCCAAATCTCCGTTTTCCCCATCAATTTTAATAACAACACCACCAACCTTTTTGCCATCGAGTACGATGCGATAGGCTTCGCCACCGTCGATGGATTGTTCAATCGTATCTCGTGAGATAATCTGATTATCCTCCTCAAAGTGATTATCGCGAAGGCCGAATTCCTCCAAGGCCCCATAGTTAAATGCTTCCTGATTGTCCAAAATAAACTGTTCTCTATCACCTTGTTCAAGAGGAAGCAGTTGTATAATAGCAGCCATGTCTTTACTCCTTCAAATTTTGATTCATTGATGAGTCTTCATGTATGAAAGTGTGTTTATATTATCATCATCCTGCGGTTAAAAAACGGCTGTACGAAACTTTAATTCATGTTCGGAAACCGTTAAATACCGTCACTGTACTTTATGGCAGCTCATCCAGCGCATCACGGAGCCACGCGAACACGAAATCGGTCGCGGCGGCGCGCACCTCGGCACGCCCGATGGCGCCGAAGTGCCGGGTCACAGTCGTGACCGCTCCCCCAACGGAAAAGCCGAAACAGACCGTGCCGACAGGCGCCTTGTCCGTCCCCCCGGAGGGTCCGGCAAAACCCGTCACACCGACGGCGACCTCGCACCCCACACGCGCGGCGCAGCCGCGCGCCATGGCGGCGGCGACCTCCTCGCTCACGACCCCATATTGCGCGATCGTCTCCGGCGGAACAGCAAGGTACTCTGTCTTGGCGCTCTCCGCATAGGTGACGAAGCTCACGTCCAGGACGCGTGACGCGTCCGGTACGTCCACCAGCCGTGCGGCGCACAGCCCCGCCGTGCAGGACTCCGCGAAGGCAATGTGCCACCCCCGCTCCATGAGCATCCGCACCACCTGTATGGCGTCATCCTTACGCGTAACGATCATTGTGTGTGCCTCCGTCGTTCTTTGCCTCCATTATAGTCCTGCACCCGCCTGCTGTCAAGGCGGAGCGACGGACACAGATGGCTTTTGTCCACTCTGTACCGACCCGGCTACCGGAGACACCCCCACAGGCGACGCAATCGATAAAAACACCGCGCGGAGCCGAAAAATACGGCTCCGCGCGGACTTTGGATTTCTTTTTACCGTTCCGTTCGGATCTACTTCCCGACCGTCACCTTTCCGTGCAGCGCCAGGAAGAATACCAGGAGCGAGACGAGGAGCAGCGTGACCCCGAGGAGCGGGGCGAGCCAACGCTTCCACCACCGTTTCACAGGCGTAGCGGGCACGTTCACAGCCGCCGGAGCGTTCCCGTTATCGGAAGATACCGGAGATACGGCAGAACCATCCCCTCCGGTCATGCCGCCGATATACCCCTCCGGGATGGCCGGGGGCGGTTCACTGCTATCCGCATCTGCATCGGGAGCGACGGTAACGACGGTGCCGGGCACCCCTACCTGCTCCGCAAGATGCGCAGCGCGCAGCGCGCGC
Organism: uncultured Eubacteriales bacterium; assembly: GCA_934371135.1. Classification (GTDB taxonomy): domain Bacteria; phylum Bacillota; class Clostridia; order Oscillospirales; family CAG-272; genus UBA1740. The sequence goes on along the minus strand of CAKRNO010000033.1, from coordinate 1,642 downwards.
GTCAGGGGCTTATAGAGGAGCAGGACAACCGCCATATTCATGACGCCCTTCAGCAGATTGAACGGCAGGAGCAGCTTCGGCAGCAGCGCGACTACCTTCGAGACAGCCACGCCCATATAGGCGGGGGTCACCAGGAGATTGAGCGGCAGCATCACGGCAACCAGCGCGGCGACGCCGGCGACGAGCCCCCCGATCGCCCCTCCGAGCGTGCGGCGATAACGATAGACGAGCGAAGCCACACACGAAAATGCGGCGGCAGCGCAGAAATTCATCACCAGCCCGTACCAGCCGGTGTCACTGATGGTGACGAACTCAATGAGCGCCGTGGCGAGAGACATCCCCAGTGCCCATAAAGGCCCGAGAAACATTCCGCCGACAGCGATCAGAGCGTCCTTACATTCAAAGGTCAGAAATGCCACATTGAAGTGGAAGACGAAACGGGAAACATACGCCAGGGCAACAAACAACGCCGCCACCAAAAGGCGCCGCAAACGAACCTGCGATCCGGAAATCTGTACCATGTTAGCCTTTCCCGGGAGCGGGTACTCCCGAAAAACAAAAAGCCCACCGTACGGGTGACGATCACGGAAAAAGGTGACCGCCGCCGTCATGGCGGGGTTTTGCTTATCTTTTTCATCCGGACTGTACCGTCGGTTGAGGGATCGCACCTCATCGGCTCTCGCTCGCGGACTCGTCCCAAAAGGGCATCACCGCCGGTATGGAATTACACCAAACCCCAAGATAATTTTATTATATTCTGTTTGTTTTGTCTGCCCCGGGATAATCCCGCAAGGTACCACACACAGGGGGCAACCGTCTGGCACCGGGGCTGACAAATAAGTAAGACGCACGCCCGGGGGCGTGCGTCTCACGGGTAAAACCTTACGCGATGATCTCGGAAACGACGCCGGAACCAACGGTTCTGCCACCCTCACGGATAGCGAAACGCAGACCGGTCTCGATTGCGATAGGCGTGATGAGCTCGACGGTCATGTTGACATGGTCGCCAGGGCGGCACATCTCAACACCTTCCGGCAGGCTGATGACACCGGTAACGTCGGTCGTTCTGAAGTAGAACTGCGGTCTGTAGCCGGCGAAGAACGGTTTTTGACGGCCGCCTTCCTTCTCGGTCAGAACGTAAACCTGGCCAACGAACTTGGTGTGCGGGTGAATGGAGCCGGGCTTGCAGAGAACCTGACCTCTTTCGATCTCGTTCTTCTGGATACCACGGAGGAGCAGACCGACGTTGTCGCCTGCCTCTGCGGAATCAAGCAGCTTGTGGAACATTTCGATACCGGTGACAACGGTGCTCTTCTTCTCCTCGGAGAGACCAACGATCTCAACGGTCTCGTTCATCTTAACGACACCTCTCTCCACACGACCGGTAGCAACAGTACCACGGCCGGAGATGGAGAATACGTCCTCGACAGGCATCAGGAAGGGCAGATCGTCGTTACGGGCAGGCGTCGGAATGTAGCTGTCAACAGCGTCCATCAGTTCCTTGATGCAAGCATACTCGGGAGCGTTCGGATCCTTGCTGGTGGATTCGAGGGCAACACGGGCAGAACCGCGGATGATCGGCACTTCATCGCCCGGGAAGTCGTACTCGTTCAGGAGGTCACGGATCTCCATCTCGACGAGG
>CAKRNO010000032.1 GCA_934371135.1 uncultured Eubacteriales bacterium | reverse complement strand
TTCATTGACAGACTGGCACATACGCAATTTCAATCCACGCTCCCCGTGTGGGGAGCGACGCTGGAGGGCATTGTTGCCGAGGCGGCAACCTACACATTTCAATCCACGCTCCCCGTGTGGGGAGCGACCTCCTCAATCATGCTCCATAATACCTCTTGAGCATTTCAATCCACGCTCCCCGTGTGGGGAGCGACGATGCTCATCGCCTTTTCTGACACGGGCAAAATCTATTTCAATCCACGCTCCCCGTGTGGGGAGCGACAGCGGCAAGTGTCATAGGCTTATCTTTCCATACGGCATTTCAATCCACGCTCCCCGTGTGGGGAGCGACGGCAACAATTTTCAAGTATGGTCCCACATGGGAATTTCAATCCACGCTCCCCGTGTGGGGAGCGACGAATACAGCTGGCAATACTGCGCGTTAATATCCCGATTTCAATCCACGCTCCCCGTGTGGGGAGCGACGGCAAAAATGAACAAAATACCGTGCGTTACATGGTGGAACAATGATATAATTGCACATTTTTGCTTTGCGGAGTGTCAAGCACTCCATGCTAAACATTATTTCCGGAACAAGTTTTACGGTGCGAACTGTACAGGCGTTCCATGAGTATGGGCGATTCGCACCATATCATCACAGCAGGAGAACATCATCTGGGTCATAGGTGGTTTTGATTCCGAAGTGTTCAATCCTGCCCTGATAGTGGCTTCCGATCTGGTAAATGCGAAGGCTATCCTTGGTCTTGTCAATAATGCCTAAAAGGCTTTGTTTAATCAACAGGTACTGCGCCGTATCAACGACACATTCAAATACGCTGTTCTGAACACGCTGTCCATAGTTGACGCAAACTTTGCTGACACGACGCAGACGGCGTTTGCCCTCCGTGTCCATTGTATTGACATCGTAGGTGATCACAATCATCATAGAGATTATTTCCACAAAAATGGCGGATAATTGTCAAGGTCGCCGCGGATATAGCGCGCTAAAAGCAGCGATTGCAAATAAGGAACAAGACCCCACGGTATTTTTTCCTTCAAGTACGGATGCGTCAAAACATCATCCCGTCGTTCCTTCCAAGCAGCGAAGAATTTCCGCCGCCCTTTATCATTCAGTAGAACGGCACCACTTTCGAGTCTCTCAAACATATCTGCGGAGAAGACCCGATTGTTGATGCAGGTCAGTACAAAGCGGTCCGCCATGACGGCGCGCAATTCCTCCATCAGATCCAGCGCTAATGACTTTCTGCCAGGGCGGTCTGCGTGCATCATGCCGATGTACGGATCAAGTCCCACGCTTTCCAAAGACGCAGCGCAGCTGTTGGCAAGCACGCTGTACGCGAGCGACAATAATGCATTGATTGGATCGAGTGGCGGTCTCCGGTTACGGGAAGTAAATCGGAATTCCGCGTCCGGGTGAAGGATGAGTTCATCAAATACGGAGTAATAGGTACTGGCAGCCTCCCCCTCCAGTCCGCGCAACGAATCCATGTTTTCGCAAGTGCGGATGGCTTCCAACGATTGCTGCATTTCCAGAGACGCCGCCCGCACGGTATCGGCGCGGATAGACAGCGCGTGATCCCGCAAAGCACGTTCCAAGACCCATCGGGCATTGTAGACTTTGCCCAAAATCATATTGCGAGCTACCGCGAGACTTTCTGCCGGTGTCGCCGACAGCATATACTGACGGCGACGGAGCAGTACATTGCCGCTGACGCCACCGGTTGAACGCGCGAGGAATTTGCCGTTTGGGCTGAAGAAGGAAAGCGATATTCGGCTTTCAGCACATTTACCCATCAGTGCAGGGCTCGCCCCCATGTAGGAAAAGCAGACAATCTGTTCCAACCCATGCAAAGGGAAACGTCCCACTTCAGTCCCGTCACGTTTGGCGACGACATTCTCTCCGTCCAAAGTCAGGTAGAGTTCCGGTGTGAGGACGTACAGTGTGTTCAAAAGACGTCTCATGATCCATCCTCCCCGATGAATATCGATTCAATATAGGAAGCGACGGTGCCCCTGTTTTTGCAAAGGACCGGGAGGCAAATATCTTTCAGCGAACAAGCGCCGCAGTGCTTGTCCGGCTTGACTTTCGGGGTGTAACCGCGTTGCATATATGCGTGCATTTCAAGCAGCATTTCTTTCGCAGTTGCGCAAAGCGCGGCTGTGATCGGCACCGCTTCGCGTTGGTTGTTCTTTCCGTAATAGAGAAAGGCAGTATCCACAGGACACCCCAGCATTTCCATCAGGCACATAGCCTGTACACATAGCTGGAGCCGATCTTCATCACCGATTTTAGCTTCTCCGCTTTTGTATTCCACCGGGGTCGGCAGCCATCTGCCCTCGTAGCCGTTGAGGGGCGCCCCCAGGGCGTCATCCCGCGCAAATTCTACGACATCACATTCACCACTGACACCGAGCTCTGCGGAAAAAACACAAAGTCCCCGGACCGTCAAGCGGTTGCCTCGTTTTTCGGTGGCAGCACGGTCATGGGCGCGTGCGTGGAAGATATCACCGCCGACCGTGCGGGCGTTGTCCTGCCATTGCTGTTCAATATGGATCAACGCCCATTGCCGTCGGCAAAATGCAAAATGTTGGATGCCGCTGATCTGCAGATAATCCTCCTCGCGGTATGCCATCAGTCCATTTCTTCGACCGATACGCCGTCGGGGATTGCGGTCTTATCCAATGTTACGCGGTAGTCCGAAAAGGCGCGCGCGGGTCTGTCGGGGTCCACGCGTTCCACTTTGACGGTACCAAAAAGTTTATATGCGGGTGCATTCCCGAGCTCGCTGTCGTGTTTGAACACAATCAGCTTGCGCACCGCCATTTTACCGCGGGCGGCAGCATGGTCGCACTCAAACATATTCAAGATCGCCTCCCACAGGAGTGCGAGATCTTTCTCCGAGAAGCCGGTGACTTTACGCGCCAGATTGGCGGAAACATACCCCTCTGCGCGGTAGAGCCCGTAGGGAATAATGTACTTACGCCCCATTTCGGTTGTTTTCTTTTCCGCGTCGGCTTCGGTGGTGATGGCAGTGCGGGTGATGGAAAGCTCCTGCGGGATAATGGTGTCAATGCTGCGCGCGAAGGACATCTGTACGGGCCCGCGCACCTGACCGCAGTTGAGAGCCCCTTTCACACAGGTCGTCAGAACCGCACCGAAGGTGCGGATATCATAGAAATGCCCGCAGAGATAATCGCGCACAATGGCATCTACATCCACGCCGTCCTTCTTTTTGCTGCTGACCAGCTTTTTAAGCGCGTCGTCCGGTTTCATTTCGGCGGCATTCTCAATACCGACCTCGGCGAACGCTTCGTTCTCGCTCCGGTTGAGCGGCACGCCGCTTTTGATGAAAATACGATAATTGTCATCTCCCTCACGCGCCGTCTCGACGTAGTTGCGGATCTTGCGCTTCAGGCAGACGTCCGTGACAATGCCGTAACCGGTCTCCGGGTCGATACGGGGCATATTGCCGGCGTCCGGGTCTCCGTTCGGGTTGCCGTTTTCACAGTCAAACAGGATCACGAATTCATAGCGGTTTTTGATCGATTCAGACATTTTCAGTTTCCTCCGTATTTTGTTTTTTCTCATAGAATTTTTGTGTTTGATGATAGTAGCCGAGGATAAAGGTGCCCTGTTCTTCCGGGCTTTGCGTTTTCGGCAGTTCCATGTCCAGTCTGTTCATGAGGTCGCCCAGCATCTGCCGATAGTAGACAGCACTGTTGGCTTTGAGCTTTTTCAGGTGACTGCCGGAAAGCTTCAGCAGGGTGGGGAAGATCGCGGCAGGTGTGGCACAGGCGGAATTGAAATAGCGATCCTTGATGGTGGTGGTGATGCCGGGATTCGCCTGCTGCTGGATGCGCTCCAGGACGGCAAACAGCCGCCCGAGAACATAGGGTGTGTAATGGCTGGTTTCGTTGAGAGCCACGGTGGTTACCTCCTTTATGTTTGCATAGTCCGGGTTTGTTTTGGTATTGCGGATGAGATATGCCTTGATGATTGCGGCACGGCCGCGCGTCACGCTGTGCTCTTTCTGATCCTGTGTGACACTGTTGTCCGAGCGGATGCGGAGCATCGCGAGATTAAAGAGTGTCCGCGGATATCGACCGCCGGTCATGACGGCTTTGAGAAGGTCTCCCCCTGTCTGCGGGGGTGTTTCGGCATTCTTTCCCGGCGGCTGAATCTCCCGGAGAAGTGACCAGACCGGTATGGTCTGCCAGGTATTCCGGCGGTCCGGCACGATGTTGATATCCTCGTAATGCTGTTGGATATGGGTCACGACGTCACCGAAGGTGCCCCGGTAGAAGAAGCGTATGGATAATCGTGCCGCATTGGGGGCAATCCCGAGCAGATAAAAGTCCTCCGACGGTACAAGTAAGTCGCCGTCGACGGTGACGGGATCCCCGTGGGCAATCGCTGCCATGATTGCAGAGAGGTCTTCCTGCTTCAACGATTCATCTTTGGTTGCTCCGGAAAGGAATCGATCAAGTGCCGTCTGATAAGCCTCCTCACCGCTTTTGGCCCAGTAAACCACGGTCATATCGCCGATGGATTGCCGCTGCCCGCGGTTGGCGGTCAGGTAATTGAGCGCTGAAGTATAAGCAAAAGCAGTCTCTTTGCTCATGGGTGCGCTCTCACACTGACTTCCGTTTTTGCCGTATGATTCGTACGCTTCCGCGTTGAAAGAAACGAGCGACGCGCCCGAGGACTGTGCGTTCGCAACGCCTTTGACGGCGGGATGGGTCTTTTGTGCGACGGCGCGTTGCCCCGTCACAAGATCGACCACGGGCTTGCCGACCTCCGGCGCATCGTAACTCTTTTGCCACGCCTCTTGCAGGGAGGAATATGTGCCGATCGGTGTGCCCCCGAACAGGAATGTGAGGTTCCCGCCGCCCCGGAGATCTTCGAGACATTCTTCGCTGAAACGATCGTCGATGTCGTTTACCGGATTCCAGTGCTCAAAATAGGCTCTGACGGCGTTTGCTTCCGGGGTATTGATGTCGCGGAGCAGGGAAAGGTGTAATTCTTTCGCAGTTTCAAACTTTTTCTTCGTTTTTTCCGGGGCGTCTTTGGTTGCATATCCGATGAGGTACTCGGCATTCTCCCAGAGAAAGTTGGAGCGTTCTCCGCTTGTTTTCTTCACAGGGGCGGGCAGCGTCATCTCCTGCGGATACGGTTTGCCCTTGTCCGGTGTCACCTTCATGTATTGTACCGAGGAGATGCTGCCGTCCGGTTCCAGGTCCAGCGCCCAGGAGATCTTCACCCGCGACCAACCCGGTTTTTCGATTTTTCCCTGCTGTACCAGTGTGTTGTAGTAGTCTACCAGTGCCCGGAGGATCATCGTACCACCTCCGCAGCCGCAAAATCGACAACACCGTTTTTCATGACGGCGCGGAAAAAGGTGGGCTGGATATCTTTTGGGTCGGTATAGTCCATGTCGTACAGCATATAACCGAGATCACGCTCCTCATCGGGATAGGCAGTCGCGATTTCGCCCCCCTGCCAGAGACGGTAGTGGGCAGGGAATTCCCGCGTCCCGAAATACGGCTGATGATACGACTGCCCGCGTGATGCGCGGCGGCGGAACATCTCGCAGAATTTGCCCTCATTATCGGAGGGCGCCGCCTTGTCGGTCAGCACAAAATGTGCCTCGACCACATAATGCACATCCTGCAGGACCATGGAGGCACGTTGCTGAATAAAGTCTTTTGTGTTCAGAAACAGGTCGGTGGCGTCTGTGTTCATCGCGCTCCTGACTGTATTGGCGCTGATCTTCTTTGATACTTCGTTCCGCCGGATACCGGTGAAGCGGATCGGAGACAGCACATAGAGACGATCGACGACCCAGCGCAGCCCCGGATGCCACAAAATGGCGTCCAGAATACCGCGCGCCGCCGATGGGGTCATGACGTCATAACTGACGCGTTCGACCTTCATCTCGGGGCGGGTAAAGAGCGCGTAATCGCCCCATACTTCAAGTTGAAAAGCCATGAAAATCCTCCTTTACCAATAGTAATCTGTTGTTTGACAGTTCATTTGAAAACCGACCTTGGGGTCATAAGCCGCGGGATCTGTGAGTAAGTATCCGTTCTCCGTTATCCGGCGGATGCGCCCGAGCTTCTCCGCTTCTGCCGCCAGGCGGCGAGGGACGGAGACGGCATCCCGCGCCGCCCGGCGCAGGGTAGACCTGGTGAGTTCTCCGCGTGCGACGGCATCGACGGCTTCGGTCGCTGCCCCCGGAATATAAACAGTGACCGCTCCGCCGTCGTCGATCATGTGGAACCGGTCGGAGACGGTACGGAAGTTGAGGTCACGGACATTTTCGATGATGTCCTTTTCATCCAGCTCCCCGGGCGCTTTCAGCGTGTAAAAAAGGAATTTGTAGTAGGCTGCGATAGCAGCTTCGGAGGAGAGGTCGTTTTCATGTGTGAAAACGTGCATCGTTGCACCGATATTCTTTTGCAGTGATGGCGGCGAAGATGCTTCCGGGATAAATACATGGACGACACTCGCCCGGCGCGGTCGTTTACCCTCGCGGTTGCAGCGCCCGCCCGCCTGGATGACGGAATCAAGCCCGGCAAGTGCGCGCCATACGACAGGGAAATCGAGGTCCACCCCCGCTTCCACAAGGCTGGTTGCGAAGACAGTGCATCGCTTGCCGGAGGCGAGCCTTTCCCGGATCTCACAGAGGATCCGATGCCGGTCGTTCGGTGTTAACCATGTTGTCAGACAATACACCCCATCGCCCGGGACAAGGGAATAGAGCCTTTGGGCTTCAGCCCGGTTGTTGAGGATGCAGAGCGCCTGCGGCTCTGCCGCGACGCGTGCCGCCAGGTCGTCGTCGGAGAGCGGTCCCTCCATCTGATAACGGACGCGCCGAAATACCTCGGCTTCACGCAGCGCCTGGGGGCAGAGCTCCGTTGGGCTCCCCCCGGGCAGATACTTTTCAAAGATCCTTTGGAGCGATGGCTGCGTGGCGGTGCAGAGTACCGCGCTGGCGTGCCCTTCGGTTACGAATTTGGCGATAGCACAGACGCACGGTTCCACGAGCGGAGTGGGGAGCATCTGCGCTTCATCGAAAATGATCACGCTGCGGGTTGCCCGGTGTATTTTCCGCGCGCGGGAGGGCTTATTGGCATAGATCGACTCGAAAAACTGGACGGCGGTCGTCAGGATGATCGGTGCATCCCAGTTTTCGGAGAGATAAGCCTTCGGGTCGTCGCTGTCGGTATCGAATTCCGCGCCGGAATAATGCAAGAGAACATTTTCTTGCCCGAAAATGGAGCGGAATACGGCACCGGTTTGCTCCAGAATACTGCAATACGGTATGACATAAATGATACGGTCAAGGTGATTGGCGAGTGCGTGCCGCAGGGCGAACGCTACGGATGCCAGCGTTTTGCCGCCGCCGGTCGGCACCGTCAGTGTGAACAGCCCCGGTGCATCTTCAGCGTGCGACAGCAGTGCTTCGCGGATGTCAGTGCGCAAACGGTTCAGCTCGTTTTGAGGGGCACCGAGGCTGTCAAAATACCGACGGAGCCGTTCGGCGAGAATATCAAGAGTGTCGTAGTGCGGCGGCTGGTCTCCGGAGAAGTATGCACCGGTGTCCGTCCAGTCTGCATCAACCAGTGCGGAAAACAGCAATTTGATATAAAAGTAGGCGTCAACAAAATCGTTTGGCAGGGCGCTTGGTGCCGGCGGGAGCTGCACTTCCTGTGCGTACGCCGAACAATCTTCCAACCGGGCGCGCCCCTCGTCGGACAGTCTGCCGAAATAGGTGGCAGGGGCGGGGCAGTGCGGGGACCCGAGATCGGGTAATCCTGCGTGGTGCCCGATGATGGCAACGGCGGCTGCAAACGCCCGGCGGTTGTTCGCAACGCAGGCACCGGCAGTAGAGTGATCGACCGGAGTGCGATCCCCCGCAAGATGCCGCTGAAAGGCGTCGCTGTACTTACCGATGTCGTGCAGAAGACCGCAGTAGGCACCGGTTGCTTCCGCATTGAATTTTGCCGCTGCCTCGGCAGCGAGTGCAGACACGTTTTGCAGATGTTTCAGGAGCGGTTGCCCGTCGGGGTGTGTTTCTGTCGGACTGTGGGCGAGATATCTCATGTGATCCTCCATAGGGCGTTCTCCGAGACATTCACCGGGGGATAACGCCTGAATTTCTGTATCTATTGTACGTTTTTTCGACATATTTTGCAATTCGCTTTAAGCGGCTTGCATAAAAACCGCCGTAATTCTTCATAAAAAGTTGAGGCGTATTTGTTCTTGAGGCGTTTTAAACTTGAAGTTTTTCTCGTTTTTCTACATTATACAGGATATAAAGTCCGCAAAAACGTACTAATTATTACTTTTTTCGTATTGGCAAAAAAGCGTGTCGTTATATTGAGGGATCTGTCTGACGGGGTATTGCAAAAATCAAAAAGCCACGCTGTTGCAGTGTGGCAAAGAAACGGTGGCAGGTGATCGCGGGTGCGTCTGATCAAAGCGCGGGTATTTTTTGTTAAAGGAATGATGACACGATGACAGAACCGCTCCTTAACCCTTTCGGCAAAAGGTGACGGTTTCGGCTTTCATGGATATTTTCTCGACGCAATAGCCGTCGCTTTCGAGTTCCTGCTTGTATTGCAGAAAGGAGTGGTCGAGGGGAACGCCCGCGATCTTCTCGATTTCAGCGAAGGGCAGCGAGAAATGATCACTGCCGTTTTGCCGGATCCAAGCCCACAGGGCATCGTATTTGCTCATCGTGAAATCCTTTTTCGCATAAGGCGCGCGCCGAAGACGGTCACGCTCAGCGGATAAAGTTGGTCGATACGCGTTTTTCCGGCTGGGGGAGCCCGTACTTCTCGCGCCCGAGGGCAATGCTGCGCATGAGGAAGACCATGTTTTCCGCCAGAGCGCGCATCATCTGGAGCCCCTCAAGATCCTCCGCCGCCTCGCCGGGTTTTCTGCCGTGGATGCCGTTCCAGTACTGACCGGAGGCGATCGGCATCCCGGAGATGGTGAAGTATTTGTTCAGCTCGTCAAAGGTGGAGGTCAGACCGCCGCGGCGAGCCGCTGCAACTGCCGCTCCGACCTTCATGCGCTTATCAAAGCGCGTGCTGTAAAACAGCCGGTCAAGGCAGGCGACAAGCGTCGCGTTGGCAGACGCATAGTAAACGGGGCTCGCGACCACAAGACCGTCACACGCTTCAAAGAGCGGGGCGATCCGGTTGACGGCGTCGTCAAAGACGCATTTTCCGGTCTTGTAGCAGCTGTAACAGGCAATGCAGCCGCGGATACATTCCGTACCGATATCGACGCGGGTGACATCCGCTCCCTCGCGCGCAAAAATCTTCTCCATTTCGTCGATTGCCGTGGCGGTATTGCCCTCCTTGTGAGGGCTGCCGTTGATGATCAATACGTTCATCGCTTTACTCCTTTGCTATGATGATGCAGTATATGCGTCCGAGCGCCGGCGTGTGCGCCGCCCGGCGGCGATCTGCTCTGCCTCGCGGCGCGCTGCCCGGTTTTGCGGCTCCGCTTTGTCTTTTGTACATGATTTTCACCGCAGAAGCGGTTGCCCGCTGTCACTATCATTGTAACCGGCTTGCCCCTCTGCGTCAAGAGATAAACGGCGCATCGCCGCTGCCTTTCGGCGGTGAGAAAAATAGCATTTGACCCTGTCGCCTCTTGTCAAGCGGAGATTGCTCTGCTACAATAGAAATGAACAGCGGAGGTGATTCCATGAAGAAAGTTATCAGATGGATATTTTCCATTGTTGCCGTATTGCTCGTTGCCGTCCTCGTGACGGGCGTGATCCTTGTGGTAATGATTCATGAAAAGCGCGATGTCACTGACCCGGCGGTTGCGGCGAAGAACCGCGGGTTTTCAACCGTTCTGAACAGCCACATGGAGGCGGATCTTACCGCCGCGCGTGAGAGGGGGGAGGCGCGCTTTCTGTTTTCGGAGGAGGATCTGAAATTTCTGTTTTACGCCATCCTGCAATCGATCGATCCGCCTCCCGGCGTGACGCTGTCCGGTGTGGACGTGACGGTCGCAGACGGGGTCTATACCCTTGCCGTGTCCGCGAAACTCGGTGTCATGCCGACCGTGCTCCGCGCGGGGCTGTCCTTTGCCGAGACCGCCGGCAGTTATTCCGTGACGCTCACGCAGGCGAGCGCCGGGAGCCTGGAGGTTGTGCGGGGGCTGGGGCACTGGATCCTCTGCCGCACGGACCCTAAAAAGGTGGAGAGCGCACTCGCCTCGGCGCATCTGTACTGCTCCGTGGATCTGGACGCAATGACGGTCACATTCACCAAGGAGAACATTCTGCGGACCGTTTCCGCACTGACCGGCGGTGAGGAGGATGCCACCCTGCTCCACCTGCTTCTGGACGTTTTTCTGGATCACGACTCTTTGCTGTCCCTGTCTCTCGGCGACAACAACCTGCTCGGGGCGGTGTTGCACCTGGCGCGCATCCGTTACAGCACAGAGGAGAGAGGGGCGCTCCCGTACACCTATGACTTTGACGCCGTGGCGCGGCAGGCAGAGACCCTGCTCGCCGCCGGGGTGATAACGGAGGAGCAGGTGCCGCCGGTGTTCCGCCTGCTTGTCAAGGGGTATGAGTCCCTGAGTGACAAAGACAAGGAGGCACTCCGTGAGGTGGATCTCACGTCGGTCGGGGTGACGGACAAGGAGACATATCGCGGTATGATGGAGAAAGAGCGCCGGTCTCTCTCCGACCTGCTGACAAATGATCAGTTTTTCCTCTCCTCGGGGAGCCTGCTCCCGATGTTCGGGGTGAAGATCACAGACGATATGCTGACGGAGGTGCTCCGCAGTATGAATTTTGTCGGTTTTTCGCTGGCGTTCTCCGGTGCGGATACCGGCCGCGTTGCCTATGTGGTGATCGAGCAGTTCAATCTGCTTGCGACGGAAGATCACATTGACCTCGGGATGATTGTCAACATCAACGGCGTACAGACGGTCATGACGGCGTCGCTTTCGGCACCGCCCGCCGCCGGTGTCGCCATTAACGCAAAAGTGGACTCCGTCATGCTCGGGGAGGAGCCGCCCACAGAGGCACAACGGCGTGAATTGCTTACCTATCTTGCGTCTGCCGCCGACGGTGTGGATTTCATTGCTTTCGATGCGGAGGAGGAGACGGTGACGCTCCGCTTTGACGAGGCGATTGCCGGGCTGTCCGAGCTGCAACGCCTTTGTGAAACCTACCCGATGTTCGCGCCGCAGACCGTGGTTGAAAACGGTGTTGTCACGATCACATACCGCGCGAAGGTCTGACCGGACACAGCCGGAATATAAAATGCGCTCTCCCGACGACCTGTCGGGGGAGCGCTGTTTCTGTTCGCGACTAATCGGAGAGCGTCAGTGTCTCACCCGGGGCGACAGAATATGTTTTGCCCTCGCGGCAGAACCAGACGGTCGTAGCAGTGGGGTTATGGACAAGGGCGCCGTTCAGGGAAAAACGCAGTCGGCGGTAGGCATCCATATAGTCATATACCTCGATGTTCGTGGCGTACCACACATCCTCGCGGTTGCCCATCTTTTCCGCAAATTCCTCGATGCGCTGCCAGTTGTCTTTTCCGTCAAACTCATAGGAGTGCCCCCAGAGGTAGAACAGTTTCGGCGCGCCGAAGGAGGGCGCGGTGAGAAAGCTGTCGGCGAGCTCGAACAGGCGAGGGTCGTTGTGGTGGCAGGTCGGGGCGAGGGTCAGCCAGTCCTCGGGGATGGCAAAGGCATGGGTGTTGTTGCAGGTGCGACAATAGACCACGCCGCAGGCGCGGAGCGTTTCCAGTGTGTCGTTGTTGTAGGCGCCGAAAGCGTAGGCGCCGCCGCGCACCAGGGTGCCGAACAGCGTTTCCAGCTCGCGCCGGTCGCACACGATCTCCTCGAGCATCTCGGTCTTCGGCAGGTAGGTGAGCCAGGCGTGCCTGTAACCGTGCAGGGCGACCTCCATGCCGCTGTCACGGTAAAGGGCGACGCAGTCCGACTTCGACATTCTGCGGTGGACAGTGCCTGCCGGGTAGACGGTACCCTCAGGGGCGAAGGCGCCCGCATTGATGTTGAAGGTGCCTTTGAGCCCATGTGCCTGCATGATGCCGATCAGGCGGCGGTCGGTCTCGACGCCGTCGTCGTAGCTCATGGTCAGCGCGCGGGAGAGCCCGCCGGGGAAGCGCGGATAGATCAAAGCCATACAAAACTCCTTTTGGGAAATTCCCCGGGGAATGACGGAAACGGCAGAACGCCGTGCGGCTTCAGAGAAACAGCTTCTTGCGGTGCGGGAGGAGGGCAGAGTACAGCGCGATGCCCAGAATATAGGCGCATACGACCTCGCCGGCGCCGACCGTGAGCATAAAGAACGGGAGCGCCGAATGTGTCCCGAAGGCGAACGGCAGACCGTATGCGTACTTCAGGATGGGCGGTACGATGAGGACGTTGGCGATGACGGTCGGGAGCGGGATGAGCCAGCGGCAGCGGCGAAGCAGGTAAGCGCCTGCCGCACCGATGAGCGTGGCGACGGAGCCCAGAATGATATCAAGGGGGATCCCGCCTGCGAGCAGGTTGGAGATGAGACAGCCGATGAACAGTCCCGGGATCGCCGCCGGGGTGAACGCCGGCAGCACACACAGCGCCTCGGAAATGCGGAACTGGATGACACCGCTGGAT
>CAKRNO010000031.1 GCA_934371135.1 uncultured Eubacteriales bacterium | reverse complement strand
ACGGTGATTTCTCGAACCACCTCACAAAGGGGTGAGAGAATCACAAACAAAAACGGAGAGTTGCTTCCGATCGGAAGCAACTCTCCGTTTTTATCTAAATATGTAGCAAACTCCGACCGGGCGACCGGCACGGTTCAGTCCTGCGGCATGAAGTCGCGTTCCGTAAGCCAGTCGAGAGATAACTTTTGCCAAAGGACATAATCCTGCGACATTTCGGTAAAGAGCAATGCGCCTACAGGATTTCCGATGACAGCACCGAGGAAAAGCCCATGGCATCCCCTCTCCGCAACATAGAGGCTGAACGGAACACCGTGCGACGCGTATGCCTCCGCCATTTTCAGACTGTTCAGCACCGGTGCGCAGTTATCCATGCCGGGGCAAAAAGGAATGCCGGTGGAGCCTCCCGCCCGGCTCCGTCGGAAACGGAGTTCATGGAACAAATTGTGCAGGCATAGGAGTCGCCGGGGGTTAACTCTCCCTCTCCCCCTCCTGCCCTTTTGCGGCATCCCGGCGGGGGGCGCCGTGTGCTTCCGCACTGTTCGTATCAAGTGCATCGGGGCACGCGGAGGGCGCGCCCGTCATGGAGGGGACGGTCTCCGCAGCGCCGGAGGCGGCGAACGCGCCTCCGACGCGGACATCCGTTTCTTTTCCATCGGGGCGGCTGCCGGACGCCGATGTGGGGGTGCTGTTTTTGTCACGGTGCCCGCACGACGAGGAGGCATGACAGCTCGCGCAGCCACAACCGCAGCCGCAACCTCCGCCTCGCTTTTTGCGGGCACGGATCGAATGAATCACAGCGGCAATCACCGCCGCCGCAACCAGGAGCAGAACAATGATATCTGCCGCCTTCACAGGAACAACCTCCCGACATGATACACAAGACAGGCAACAAGCCACGCCACGCCGCACTGGGTCAGGACGATACCGACGGTGGTAAGACGCGATTTAAACTCCCGCCGCAGGGCGGCAACCGCCGCAACACAGGGCGTGTACAGCAGGGTGAATACCAGAAAGCTGACGGCGGCGAGCGGCGACGCAAACATAGCGGGCAGCACCTTATACAGCGCGGAGACCTCGCAGCCGGCGAGGACGCCGAGCGACGAGACGACCTGCTCCTTGGCGATAAAGCCGGAGATCAATGCCGTCGAGAACCGCCAGTCACCGAAGCCCAACGGCTTGAAAATCACCGCAATCCACTGCCCGATCAACGCCAGCATGCTCCCGGCGGAGTCAGCAACGGGGTTCAGGCGGAAGTCAAAGCTCTGCAGGAACCAGATGACGACGGTCGCGATGAAAATCACGGAGAACGCGCGCTCCAGAAAATCGCGTGCTTTCTCCCACAGGAGCAGTCCTACACTGCGGGGCGACGGGAAACGATAGTTCGGGAGCTCCATGACGAACGGTACGGGCTTCCCGCGGAAAGCTGTGTGCCCCAGCAGGAGCGCCACGAGGATGCCGAGGACAATACCGGTCACATACAGGGCGAACATGACAAGCGCCCCCCGCCCCGGGAAAAAGGCGGCGACAAACACCGAATAGATCGGAATCTTCGCCGAGCAGCTCATATACGGTACGAGCAGCATCGTCATTTTCCGGTCGCGGTCGGAGGAAACGGTGCGCGTCGCCATCACGGCAGGCACCGAACAGCCGAAGCCGATCAGCATCGGCACGAACGAGCGCCCGGAGAGCCCCAGTCGGCGCAGGGGTTTGTCCATCACGAAAGCAATACGCGCCATATAGCCGCTGTCCTCCAGAATGGAGAGGAAAAAGAACAGAGTGACGATGATCGGCAAAAACGAAAGCACACTGCCGACCCCGTTGAAAATCCCGTCGATGATCAGGCTGTGAACCACCGGGTTCAGCCCGAAAGAGGTCAGCGCCGCGTCCACGGCATCGGAGAGCTTACCGATGCCGAACTGTAAGAGGCGTTGCAGGGCGGCACCGATCACGTTGAAGGTCAGCCAGAAAATCAACAGCATGACGCCGAGGAAGACGGGGATGGCGGTATATTTACCGGTCAGGATGCGGTCGATCGCCACCGAGCGGCGATGTTCTCTGCTCTCGCTGCACTTCACGACGGCGGCACCGACCACTGTCTCGATGAAGGTGTAACGCATATCCGCGAGCGCGGCATTGCGGTCCAATCCGGACTCCGTCTCCAGCTGCACGAGACAGTGCTCAATGAGCTCCCGTTCGTTTTCGTCCAGCCCGAGGCGGTCGGCGATATCATTATCGCTCTCGATGATTTTGGAGGCGCAGAAACGGAGCGGCAGCCTCTCTGCCTCGGCGTGATCCTGCACCAGGTGCATCACGGCATGGATACAACGATGACAGGGGGAGTTCGCCGCGCAGAAATCGGCGCGCACCGGCAATGTATGGCTCTTTGCCGTTTCGATAGCGCGGTCGATGAGCTCCGAGACACCCTCGTCCTTGATGGCGCTGACGGGCACCACGGGAATACCGAGCTCGCGGCTCATCCTTTCCACATCAATGGTACCGCCGTTGGCGCGCACCTCGTCCATCATGTTCAGCGCGAGCACCATCGGCGTATCCAGCTCCAGGAGCTGCATGGTCAGATAAAGATTGCGCTCGATATTGGTCGCGTCTGTAATGTTGATAAGGCAATCCGGCTTTTCGTTCAGGATGAAGTCGCGCGTGACAATCTCCTCCTGCGTGTAAGGACGCAGGGAGTAAATACCCGGCAGATCGACCACCGAGCAGCCCTGCTTACCGCGGATTTCCCCAATCTTCTGCTCCACCGTGACCCCCGGGAAGTTGCCGACATGGCAACGCATCCCCGTCAAGGCATTGAACAGCGCTGTTTTCCCGCAGTTCTGGTTACCGACAAGTGCAAATTTCACCGTTTTGCCTCCCCGCCGACCGGTACGACCTCCGGCGCCGCCCCCGACGCAGAAGACGGAGTAATCAGCGTGACGGCAATATTCGCGGCATCCTCAAGACGGAGCGTGAGCTCATACCCGCGGATGCGGATTTCAATCGGGTCGCCCATCGGCGCCACCTTACGCAGGGTGAGGCGGGTGCGGGGGATGAGCCCCATATCAATCAGGCGGTTGCGGAGCGCGCCCTCGCCCCCGACCGAAACAATCACGGCTGTTTCCCCCGCCTTCAACTGGTCCAGTGTCATAAACGTTCTCTCTTGTCACAACTTGGCGTTTCATGTCCCGCGGATGCGGGACACGTTACCCACTACACAAAGGATTGTAACAGGCAAACCGCCAAAAGTCAATCAAAAAAGCGCACTCTGCGCGGAAAAGCGGATCATGCTGCTTCCGTGCGGAGTGCGTCTTACAACAGGCTGACATCTTATCCTTGCCCGTCAGCGTTCGGGGCGTATTATATCCGTTCCGTAAATTCCGGTACAGCACGGCGGAGACAGTGCCGATCCGACGGGAGGCACCCCTCGGTACGGTAGCCGAGAAGGATGAGGGCGTCCACCGTCAGGTGCTCCGGCAAACGGAGCACGCGGCGCACGGTGGCGGGGTCAAAATTGCACACGCAGCAGCTGTCCACACCGCACGCGGTGGCAGCGTACAACGCCGTCGCGGTCACGATCCCCATGTCGATGAGAATATCGGACTCTCCGCTGTAGCGGTTCGACCACGACTGCTGCCGGTCGGAGCAAAGGAGCAGAACCGTCCTCGCGCCGTAGAGTGTCGCTTTCGCCTCCGTAAGACCGGCAAGCGCCGCGTCGCTCTCCGCCACCATCACGCGGTAGGGCTGATGATTGAGCGCGGTCGGGGCAAGCCGGATCATACCCAGAATCTCATCCAGTTTCCCGGGCTCGAGGCGACGGGACGAAAAGGAACGCACCGAAAAACGCTCGCGACAGACCTCATCAAAATTCATGGGATTCCTCTCCTTTCAGTACACACAACGGTCCGGCAAGCAAAAGGGTGTCAAGCACTTGGAAAGTATGCTTGTCCAAAACCGTCAAAGTATCAGAATTCTCGTTTGCAGAGACAATATACTGTCCGAAGACAGCAAAATCGCGCGGACCCCTGCCGCCGCAGGATGCACTGCCGCGGAGGGACAGACGACCGTCACTGACGTCAAACGTGAAGATTCGATCTTCACCACGCACCGATATGTATAGCTTGCTTTCCGTTTCATCATAGCGGATCGCCGCCGCCGTCGCCCCCGGGACGGTGCACGGCAGCGGCAGGGTATCGATACACTCCGCCCCGCCGTTGTCATACACGAAGGTGCTGACAGACGGCACAAGTTCATTGACGCTGAAGAAGCCCTTACCGTCCGGGAGGAAAGCAAGGTGCCGGACGCCGTACCCGGCGGGGACACGCGCCCGGGAGATCTCACGCAGGTCGCGGTCATAGAGGAACACGGTATCCAGCCCGAGGTCACAGCAAAGCACATATCGCCCATCCGGTGACAGGCAGGCAAAATGGGTGTGCGGCATATCCTGCCGCGGGAGATTGACCCCGGCGCCCGTATGTGTCGCCACGCGGCGGCAGTTCTTCACCAGATTACCGCTCAAATAGTTGGCGATATAGACATCTCCATCGCCCACTGCCAGATGGCAAGCGCACTTTCCAAGTGTATCCTGCACCTCTGAAGGTTCGGAAAAGTCCGGCAGGCAGGAAAAATACCCGCTGTTTTCTCTGTTCCGGAACGGGGCGCGCAGCAGGACGTGGAGCCGCCCGCCGTCCATGACGGCGTACATCGGCTTCGGGCACGCGAGATACCCCGCTCGCCGGAGCTTCCCCTGCCCGTCCAGCGTGCAGCGCCAGACACCGCCGCCCTCCGACGTCTCCGCGCAGGACAAGATCAGTATTTCTTTCATCACTGTCCGGTACCGTCAGAGCATCGTCTGCGTATCGTTCGGGTCCCCGTTCCGCGCCGCGTCATATTCGGGCGACCAGTCGAGGTCACGGTATTTTTCCCCGCGGGGATCCGTTTTGATCCAGTCGGTCAGCATATCCAGCATTTCGACCGTCCAGGTGGCGCGGTCGATCTGTGCTGTCGTGAACTTGTTCTGCGCGATCATCTCAAAGCCGAAGTCGTCCTTGACGTGTGTCTTCGCCGCGCCGTCCACGACCTCTGTAACCAGGTGTGCGGGGATGAACAGGACGCCGCCGCCGGCACCGTACACGATGTCACCGGGCAGAACCGTCGCCTTACCGATGCGGGTCACGCTGTTGAAGTCTTTCATGATAAAGTCGCGGATCGGAGTGGGGTCAATTCCGCGGTAGTAGACCTGCACATCCTCGACCTCCCGCATCTGCTGGGTATCGCGGATGCCGCCCCAGATGACGCCGCCGCCGGTCTTTGTCCTGGTTCGGATGGCGGTCGTAAGGTTCCCGCCGAGGAAAGTCCCCTTATAGATCTTATCGTACATATCCACGACGACGACATCCCCCTCGACCAGGCTGTCGATGACCCACTGGTTATAGTTGCCGTGTCTGCCCTCCCCGGCACCGACGGCAAACATCGTCTCATGCAGGTCGGGACGGGTCGGGACAAACGTCGCCGTCACCGCACGCCCGATGAGGATGCGCCCGTCGTCGTGCAGGGTCTTGAGATCGCCCTCAAACTGGCTCTCGTACCCCTTGACGAAGATCGGTTTCCAGAGCTCCTCGAGCGTCATCTTTCGCATTTTTTCGAGGTACCGGTCCGGCACGCGCGGGCGCCCGTCCGGAAAGCGCTCTCCCTTCCACTGCGGGGTCAGGGCGATAATATCTTCTCTTGAGCTGAAATGGATCATTTTGCTCTCTCCTTTTTAAGTAGCCACGCCAAATTTTCGCTGTCCTCAAACGCGCGGCTCCAGCAGTTATGGTCGCAGTCCGGATAGACCGTGAGCGTCGCATCCCCGCCGCAGGCGGTCACGCGTTCATACAGTCTCCGGCTTTCCTCGGGGTACACAGTCGTACCGGATGCCCACTATGATGCCGCTTCGCAGCATCATAGGCTCATCCCACCGTCTACCCGCAGATCCGCCCCGGTGATATAGACGCTCTCGTCCCCGGCGAGGAACGCGACGATGCCCGCGCAGTCCCCGGGCGTACCGAACCTGCCGGCGGGGATGCACGCCTCCACTTTTGAACGCGTCGCCGGGTCGTCATAGACCGCGGCATTGCGCGGGGTGGCGATGGCGCCGGGAGACACATTATTGACCGTCACGCCGAAAGGCGCGACCTCTTTTGCGATGTTTCTGACAAGGCTCATCACGGCGCACTTAGTCGCCGCGTACAGCGCCAGCTCCGGATGCTGGCGGTGCTGGTTGACGCTGCCGATGGTGATGATCCTGCCGAATCCGTTCTGCTTCATATCCGGGTAGTACGCCTGCATCAGGCGCAGGGTGGAAAGCACGTTCACCTCCAGCTGGGCATCTGCCTCCCGCTCGGTGACCTCCTGCCACCTCTGCTTATACTGCACGCTCGCGTTGAGCACCAGCACGTCCACCGCCCCCGTCTTCCCGTACAGGGCGGCGACCTGCGCCCGGTCGGAGAGGTCGCAGACGACCGCCCCATGGGCGCCGATCTCGTCTCTTACGCGCTCGGCTTTCCCGAGGTCGCGGCTGCAATGGACGATGACGCTGTAACCGTCGCGGACCAGGCGCGCGGCGATGGCTTTTCCGATCCCCTGCGTCGATCCCGTTACCAGTGCTTTTCTCATACGGCAACCTCTTTTCCGTCCCTGTCGAAACTGACCGCCGCACACCTGTCGCCGACAGTGACCTCATATTCTCCGTAGAACCCGCGGAAATGTGCCGCGCCGCTATCGTCCGCCGTGACCGTCTCCTCCGTCGTCCACACCTCGGTGATGAGGTGGCGCAGGCGCCGGTAGGCGGGCTTCTCGCTCATGTCAAAGCGGAGCAGACCCCCGCGGTAGTAGTTCTCCCCGTCCGTCATATTTCCCGGGGTCGTGAACGCCGCATAGCCGTCCGCAAGGTTCCAGTAGACGATCTGCGTCATGTTCGGATAGGAGAACCAGAGCGAATAGAGGCGTTCGAGCACGTCCGCCTGGCTCTCCTCGTCTGCCGCATCTGCGGTAAAGGCGGGGACGGTCACCTCGGTGATCTGCATGGGCTTGCCGAACCGCGCGTAGTTATCCAGCGTGCGGAAAAGCTGCGCAAGGTCGTAGAACTTACGCGTCGCGTCGAAATACCGTTCTGCCCGGTGGAACATGTGGAACTGCATCCCGATGGCGTCAATTCTGCCGCCCCGGAGCAACTCGTTTTCAATATAGGACGCGTAGTTATCCCACGGCGTCTCCGGTGCCTCCCAGAGCGTGGACCACTCGTTGATGGCAAGGGTGTTATGCGGGAAATACTTCTCCGCTGTTTTAAAGCAGAAGTCCACATAGTCAGGAGAGGAATAGAACCCGGTCTTCCCGCGCTCCCAGAACATCTCGTTCGTGACCTCGATCGTGGGGATGCGGTCGGCATAGCGGGAGGAGATCTCCTGCATCCGTTTTTCAATATGGCGTCTGACCTCCTCGTCCGGGAGCCCCGAGAGCCACTCGGGGAAGAAATGGTCGTAGCAGAGCGCGTGCTCGCGCGGCTCCATGCCGTGTGCCTCGCAGAAATCGACGCAGAGGTCGGTCGGCGGGCGGCGGTAGATCTTCGCGGCGTCGGCGGCGTACCGCGTCCTGCCCTCCTCGGGCTCGGTCGCGTCCCAGTAGAACGGAACCGTCGCCATGTTGAAAAACTCCGACAACTTTTCCTTGTAGATCTCGTTCTTGCCAGGATCGTCCGGGATCTCATCCAGCATGAACATATTACAGCCGAAGCGGAACTGATGTTTTTTCAGCCGCACGCGTACACGCGCCCCGGGGGTCGCCCGGACGGTAAAATCGCCCTTGCGGTTCTTCTCGATCCCGTCCCGGATGCGCTTTTCGATCCCGTCATCGGTGATGACCAGCTCACTGATCGGATAAGCCATTTGTCATAGCTCCTTTTCTGTCTGATTTTGTCGTCCGGCTCACGACCATTCCCGGTCGTTCGCCCATTCCCGATCCCACACGGAGGTGTCTGCCCACGCGGGCTCACTGTCCGCCTTACGGAATTTTGCAATGAGTTCTTCATTCAGGCTCTCGATGCCGAGACCGGGCGCGTCCGGCACCTTCATGAAGCCGTTTTCCAGCCGGACCGCCGGGGCGATGAGATCGTACCACTCGGGGTGATCCACCGAATGGAATTCCACGGCGAGCACGTTTTTCAGCGACGTCGCGGCGTGCACCGCCGCCATGAAGGCAATCGGGCTCTCTGCCATGTGGATGGCGAGGGCAACGCCGTACTTCTCACAGAGGTCCCCGACCTTCTTCATTTCGGAGAGACCGCCGATGGTGAGGAGATCGGGATGAATGACGTTCACGCCCGCCTGCATGACGCCCTCGAAGTTCTCTGCGAGGAAGATGTCCTCCCCCGTACAGAGCGGGACGCAGGCATTCTCCGCAAACTTACGGAAGTGCTCCGTTTTCTGCCACGGGGCGAGGTCCTCCATCCAGGCGATGTTGTATTTCTCCAGGCGCTTCGCAAACCGGATCGCGTCCTCAATCGCGACATGACCGAAGTGGTCGATGGCGAGCGGCACCTCGTAACCGATGACGTCGCGCACCTCCCGCACATAATTTTCGAGGTAGTCCAGTCCCTTTTCGGTGATGTGGATGCCCGTCGCGTAGTGCGGGACGGTGAAGATCTGATAGTTCTTACCGAACATGAGTGACTTATCGATCGAGCCAGACTGGTGGCAGATCGCCTTCATGTTGTATTTCTTGTAGTCCTCGATGAGCCCGAGGGGCGCGTTGAGCGTGCCGGGTTCATCGTACAAAAGCTCGATCCCGAGATCCATCTTGAGGAACGTGAAGCCCTGCTCCATCCGTTTCTTAAGCGCCAGACCCATGTCGTGCCCGGTATGCTTACCGTCCACGTCGGTGTCGCAATAGATACGCACCTCGTCGCGCCATTTGCCGCCGAGCAGCTGGTACACGGGGATGCCGTAGAACTTACCGACGATGTCCCAGAGGGCGATCTCGACGCCGGACACGCCCCCGCCCTGGCGGGAATGCCCGCCGAACTGTCTGATGCGCTGAAAGACTTTCTCGACGTTCAGCGGGTTCTCTCCGAGGATCCTCG
Organism: uncultured Eubacteriales bacterium; assembly: GCA_934371135.1. Classification (GTDB taxonomy): domain Bacteria; phylum Bacillota; class Clostridia; order Oscillospirales; family CAG-272; genus UBA1740. Next base: position 4,602 of record CAKRNO010000031.1, on the reverse strand, counting down.
ACTTCAGCATCTTCGCATAGGTGGCGCTGGACGCGTCACGCACCTCGCCGTAGCCGATAATACCCGCATTGGTGTAGAGTTTCAAAAGAATCATGTGTTTGGGCAGCCCGTCGATCTCCGCCACCCGCAGGTCTGTAATTTTCAGTTCATCCGCTCGCATTGGTTCCGTCTCCGTTTCTCCGGCAGTACCCGGCGCTCATCGGCGCAAACAATCCGTGCGTGCCCCTTGCATCTCCACCGGTCATGTGCTATAGTGGATGGAGACGGCAGAGAGACTGCCCGCCCGCGATGTCTGCCCCCTTACAGGGGGTCCGTTGCCGTTTATTCTGCTTTTATGGTAACCAATCGGAGCGGGTCCGGTCAACAATTATCTTGCCGCATTTACAAATAATCTTGCGGAGGCTACCCAAATGGCACACACCTCCATCGCCTCGGTCAACGACCGGTACGGCAACCGTATCTTCCACCTCTACGAATCCTTCGCCCCCGGTGGACAGCGGCAGAAGCGCAACCACCGGCACGCGGAGTTCGAGGTCTCCCTCATCCTCGCCGGGAGCGGGCTGTACAGCACGCCGCAGGGAGAGGTCAGCATCCGGGAGGGCGACATTTTTCTCTTTTCCTCCAACGAGTATCACAACATCCTCCGGGTGGACGGCGACGAGGAGGGCGCGGGGATGCGCATCCTCAACATTCATTTCCTCGCCGGCTTTCTCTGCGACGGCGCCGCGGTGACGGACAACCTCTTTATGAACGTTTTTCTCAACCGCACGCCGCGCTTCTGCAACCGTCTCGACCGGGAGGAGCCGGCGCTCGCCGAGATCCGCCGGCAGCTCATCGCACTGCGTGACGAGTGCGTGCGGCAGGAGCCCTGCTATATCACGGTGGCGAAAGACCTCCTCACCGCCGCCCTCATCACCGTTCTGCGCCGCTTCGGCTACGCCGACCTCTCCCGCCATGATGAGCCCTGCCACGGACGGTACAAACGCCACCGACCCGGGGGTCGAGCGGCGCGGGCGTTCTGTCACTGCACCAGATGCGGCGTCTGCCGCCGCATCCTTCGCGGCGATGTCGGGGACAGCTGTCTCCTCTGCCGCCTGTGCCATGCCTGTGAGCGGGCGCAGGGCGGGCTCCTGCGAATAGACCACCTTCAGGTGTCTGACCCCGCGCTTACGGCATTCCGTGCGAATGACGCGCGCCAGCGGGCACACAGCGGTATCGTAGATGTCTGCCACGCGGAAAGCGGTCGGATCCAGCTTGTTCCCCGCCCCCATAGAGGAGATAATCGGGGTACCGGCGCGCTGTGCGTTGACGATGAGCGCCAGCTTGCCCGCCACGGTATCGATGGCATCCAGCACATAATCGTACTGTGTGAAATCGAACGCCGCCTCCGTCTCGGGGAGGTAAAAGGTCCTGTGCACCGTCACCGCGCAATCGGGGTTGATAGAAAGGATGCGGTCGCGGGCGGCATCCACCTTATACTGTCCGAGCGTCGCCGCGGTGGCGAGGATCTGCCGGTTGAGATTGGAGGGGGCGAAGCGGTCATTGTCCACCACATCGATCGCGCCCACCCCGGAGCGTGCGAGCGCCTCGACCGCGTAACCGCCGACGCCGCCGACGCCGAATACAATGACCCGTGCACGGCGCAGTCTCTCCATCGCGTCCGTGCCGAGCAGCAGGCGCGTCCTCTCGAAAATATCCCCCATGATCTCTCCTTGTTGCCCCGGTGTGCGGGACCTTATTCTGATGTCCTTATTGTACCGCCTCCGCGCGGCTTTGTCAATAAAAGTCACCCGACGGGTGCCGCGCTTGCGGCAGAAGCAAAAATGTGCTATGATAGTCCCTGTACAGATAAGGAGGAACACCCATGCAACCGACACTCAAGGAGATGAGCCGGGAGGAGCTCATAACCCTGTGGCACGAGCAGATGCCGCAGGATTTCCCCGTGGAGGAGATCAAGCCGCTCCCGCTGCTCCTGCGACTCTACGACCGCGGGCAGACCCGCGTCTTTGCGCTCACAGACAAAGGGCAGCTCCTCGCCTATGCCATCCTGGAGATCCCCGACACAGGGGACGTCTGGCTGCTCGACTACCTCGCGGTGGTGCGGGGACTGCGCGGCACAGGGCTCGGTAGCCGGATGCTCTCGTGCCTGCCGGGGCAGCTGCCCGGCGCCCGCGCCGTACTGGCGGAGATTGAGAGGATCGACTGCGCGCCCGACGAGGACGCGTGGGGCGTGCGCACGAGGCGCAAGCGCTTTTACCTCGGCAACGGGCTCTCGGAGACCGGCGTCTTCACCCGTGCCGACGGCGGCATCGACTATGAGATCCTGTGTCTGCCGTGTTCTGCCCGCGTCGGCGGGACAGATGCCGCCCGGGCGATGGAACGCATCTACGCGACCTTTTTCGCCCCCGGGACCTACGAGGTGACGGACGGCGCGCTTGAGCTCGTGTAAGCCGCACCCGGGCGAGAGCCTGCTTCGCGCAAGCGCACAGGTCCGTACAAGACCCCGCCCCGCGTGAGAGCCGCGGGCGGCAGGCGTCTCCTGCCCGGCACCCGGAAAAGACGCGGTGGCACCGTGTTTTTCACGCAGGAAATAAAAGACCCGGCACCGTTTATGCGGTGCCGGGCGTTTTTGTTTGTGTTTTTGCCTGGGGAACGTTCCGCTCCCGGTGGGGTGCGTTACCCGACGATACCGGAGCGCTCGATACCCTGGACGAGGTATCTCTGACCGAAGAGGTACACCACAATCAGAGGAGCAATGACCATCATGGCAGAAGTGTTCTTGATGGCGTTGTCATAGAGCTCCTTACCTGCGCGGTTGACCTTCAGGCTGGCGGGGATCACGTTCCAGAACCGCGTGCTCGCGAGCATCACGGGGCTGCGGTCACCCTGCATGAAGATACCGACGTACAGTTCATCCGTCCACTGCCAGCTGAACGAGAACAGGAAGATGGTGATCATCATCGGGATCGACAGCGGCAGAATGATCTGGATAAAGGTACGGAAGGCACCCGAGCCGTCCACATACGCCGATTCCTCGAGCTCGTCGGGGACGCCCTTGAAGAACTGCATCATCATGAAGATGTACAGACTGTTCTTGAAGCCGCACCCGATCACGGACAGGATGATGAACGGCGCAAACGTACCGTTCATATTGATGGCACGACCTGTGATCAGCTCGATGAGACCCTTGTTATCCAGCGACAGGAGCGAGAAGAAATCGAAGAAGTCGAAATGCTGTTTGATCGCGAGACGCAGCGTATCCGGCGGGATGACGAGCATCAGAATGACAAACGCAAAGACGAGCTTTCTGCCGCGGAACTTGAACTTGGAGAGCCCGTAGCCGACCATACAGCAGATAAAGGTCTGTATCACGGCACAAATCAGCGACAGGAGGAACGTATTGCGCATTGCGGCGAAATAGTGGTTCTCCACCGTAATGTACTTGTACATATCTCCGCTCCAGTGCTTCGGGATCAGACCGACCGTCGGGTCGATGAAATCGTCAAAGGTCATGAAGGACTGGAAGATACGGGAGAAGAACGGCTGCAGGATCACATAGGAGATACCCAGCATGATGATGAAGCGCGCCAGGTACCACAGCTTTTCGACCCAGAAGGAGCCCGTGGTCAGCTTCAGACGCAGGCGCTTCCCTGTCGATGCCTTCCCCTCATAGTCCACGCGGATCTTGCGCTTCGTGTTTTTCAGCAGTTTCGGAGCTGTTTGTTGGTTTTCCATGTCTTTACCTCCTTAATCCCGCTTCTGATAGAACACGAACAGCGATGCGATCCCCGAGAACGCGGCAATCACGAGCAGTACCATGCCGAAATACATCCACGCCTGCGCATTACCCATCGCGCGGGTCGCCGGTGTGATATCCTTCAGGTTCCTGTTGATATACGACATGGCGACGTTATCCGCACGGGTAAACGAGTCGATGATGGTGTAAATGCCGTTGACGAGAATCATCGGGCTGATCATCGGGAAGGTAATCTTCCAGAACGTCTCCCAGCTGGTCGCCCCCTCGATCTGGCACGCCTCGTAGATGGAGGGCGAGATCGACTGGAGACCCGCGAGGAAGATCAGCATCTGCACACCGGAGTAGTTCACGATGGAATACACCCGGTTGACAAGGTCAATGACATATTGCACAAGCTCCGTCCCGACCTTCATGTTGGAGAACAGCGCCTCCACATCCATCATGGAGATCAGCGTACCGGACGCAGACCCCGAGCCGTCGTCAATGGACGTCGAACCCGAGAGCGTATCGGACGCGTTGACGGAGTCCATAAGACCGGTGGCAAGGATAACGGGGATGAAGAAGATCGCGCGGAACGCGGCGCGCCCCACCATCTTCTGGTTGAGGATGACGGCGATGAACAGGGAGAACACCAGGATCGCCGGCACGTTCAGGATCAGCTGCTGGAAGCCCTGCAGGAGCACCTTCAGGAATTCCGTATTGAGTGCACTGCGGTAGGCGGAGATGCCGAGGTTCGTCACGATCCTCGCCCCGTTCTTCCCCTCCGTCACATACAGGAAGCTGAAGCAGAACGAGTCGATCAGGATCGGCAGATACACGAGGATCAGCCCGACGACGAACGGCAG
>CAKRNO010000030.1 GCA_934371135.1 uncultured Eubacteriales bacterium | reverse complement strand
CTTCTTCAACGGTCTTGCCCTGTGCCTTGGCGAGGGCTTCGATCTCGCTCTCCTCGGTGGGAACGAACTCATGGAGCGGAGGATCCAGGAAGCGGATGGTGACAGGCTCGCCTTCCATCGCCTCGTAGAGAGCCTCGAAGTCTGCCTGCTGCATGGGCATGATCTTCGCGAGAGCCGCCTCACGGGCAGCCACGGTGTCGGCGCAGATCATCTCACGGAATGCCGCGATACGCGCCGGGTCGAAGAACATATGCTCGGTACGGCAGAGACCGATACCCTCGGCGCCCAGCTCACGAGCCTTCTTGGCATCGCGCGGGGTGTCGGCGTTGGTACGGACCTGCAGGCGACGGAACTCGTCAGCCCACTTCATGATTCTGCCGAAGTAGCCGCTGATCTCGGCATCGACCGTCGGGATGATGCCGTCGTAGATGTTACCGGTGGAACCGTCGATGGAGATATAATCGCCCTCATGGTAGGTCTTGCCGGCGAGGGTGAACTTCTTGTTCTCCTCGTCCATGACGATGTCGCCGCAACCGGAGACGCAGCAGGTGCCCATGCCGCGCGCGACAACTGCCGCGTGGGAGGTCATACCGCCGCGGACGGTCAGGATGCCCTGCGAAGCCTTCATACCCGTGATGTCCTCGGGAGAGGTCTCGAGACGGACAAGGACGACCTTCTTGCCCTGTGCCTTCCATGCTTCCGCATCGTCAGCGGAGAACACGATCTGACCGCAGGCAGCCCCGGGCGATGCGCCGAGACCCTTACCGACCGGCGTCGCCGCCTTCAGCGCTTTCGCGTCGAACTGCGGGTGCAGGAGGGTGTCGAGGTTACGCGGGTCGATCATGAGGACAGCCTCTTCCGGCGTCTTCATGCCCTCGTCAACGAGGTCGCAGGCGATCTTCAGCGCTGCCTGTGCGGTGCGCTTACCGTTACGGGTCTGGAGCATGAAGAGCTTACCGTGCTCAACGGTGAACTCCATGTCCTGCATATCGTGGTAGTGGTTCTCAAGGATGGAGCACACCTCGGTGAACTGCTTGAAAGCATCCGGGAAGAGCTCTGCCATCTTTTCGATCTTGAGAGGCGTGCGGACACCGGCAACGACGTCCTCACCCTGCGCGTTCGGGAGGAACTCACCCATGAGCTTCTTCTCACCGGTCGCAGGGTCACGCGTGAAGGCAACACCGGTGCCGCAGTCGTCACCCATGTTACCGAATGCCATCATCTGTACGTTGACGGCAGTACCCCAGGAGTAGGGGATATCGTTATCGCGGCGATACACGTTCGCACGCGGGTTGTCCCAGGAGCGGAACACAGCCTTGATGGCGCCGATGAGCTGTTCCTTCGGGTCGGAGGGGAAGTCCACACCGATCTTGGACTTGTACTCTGCCTTGAACTGGTTGGCGAGCGTCTTCAGGTCGTCAGCGGTGAGCTCGACGTCGTAGTGCACGCCTTTCTCGGCTTTCATCTTGTCGATGAGCTGCTCAAAGTACTTCTTACCGACCTCCATAACGACGTCGGAGTACATCTGGATAAATCTTCTGTAGCAGTCCCATGCCCATCTCGGGTTCTTCGACTGCTCTGCGATGACCTCAACGACCTCTTCGTTGAGACCGAGGTTCAAAATGGTGTCCATCATGCCGGGCATGGATGCACGCGCGCCGGAACGGACGGAAACGAGCAGGGGGTTCTTCTTATCGCCGAACTTCTTGCCGGTGATCTCCTCCATCTTGCCGATGTAGGTCATAATCTCCGCCATGATCTCGTCATTGATCTTGCGACCGTCTTCGTAATACTGGGTGCACGCCTCCGTGCTGATGGTGAAGCCCTGGGGTACGGGGAGACCGATGTGGGTCATCTCTGCCAGGTTTGCGCCCTTACCGCCGAGCAGCTCGCGCATGTTCGCGTTGCCTTCGGTAAACAGGTAGCAATACTTTTTTGCCATTCTTGTTTTCCTCCAAATATATTTGTATGTTTGCTAACAGGTCGGGGCAGCTTGTCCCACGCCACGCGCGGGAAAGCCCGAAAACAAAGCCGTAAGGCAGTCTCTGCCCGACGACTTCTTTCCATTTGCCACGGATATTGTAGCACAAACACGCTTTTTTTTAAAGTTTTTTTATGCGCGCGTGCAATAGTTTACAGTTTGTTCATAAATTTTTGGTGCGGCAGTCGGCGGGTGCCGGGGACAGGCGGGGAGATGGGGGCGTGCGGGGTGGAGCGATGAGTGACTTTTCCCCCACGCCGCTCTAACGCTTTCCTTTGAGCGGCTGCCTGTTTTTCTTCCTCTGATGGCGGCGGGCGACCGATGGTCGCCCCTACACATACAACAAATACCACGGGGGTGGACGCGGAGCGCAGAAGGTGCGACGGGAGCAGGAGAGGACAGGGCAGGTGAGGAGACTTGTGGCAGAAAGGCACAGGGTAAAAGATGGGGGCGGATATTCAGACGCAGGGTGACGGAAAAGCACGGCGGGTGCCCGGACGGTGGAATGAGCGGTAAGAGCGGGCGACCGATGGTCGCCCCTACGCATACTCTTGCACACAAAAGGTGGCGGGTGACGGGGTGGGGCGGTTGCCCTCCCCCCGCGAATGTGCGGGCGCGCCGACAGGTGCCGGGCGGCGGGTCGGGCGCTCCGGCGACAAAAAAGCGACGGCTTTTTGCCGTGCGGGGTTGTAATTTTGCTCTGTGTGTGGTAGGATAAGACAGATGTTTCCGTAGCTCAGCAGGATAGAGCGTCCGCCTCCTAAGCGGAAGGTCAGCGGTTCGAATCCGCTCGGGAACGCCAGAGGGACACACGCAAAAGGAGCGCATAAAACTCCGCTGCGTGTGTCTTTTTCTATGCAAAACAGGGGCAAATTGCCGTTCTGCGGCGGTTTGTCATATCCGGTGACATTTACTTATTTTTATCGTCTGTTTCATCGTCGGGATTCCGGTATGCGTGTTTTTCCACATACGCTATCATGCGGTTATACAAAACGGCATAGAACAGTGCGGCAAGTAAACCGCCAAGCGCACCCAAAACCGGAAATGTGTCGTTACCTTGTGTGTTTAACTTCAACAGTACCATAACACCAATCCACACAAGGACGCACAAAGCAATTGTTACAATATGCTCGCGCAACCACTTTTTCTTGAAAAATGAGATTTTTTCTTTTAATGTAAAAGTGCTGCTCGCAAGCGCGGTAACGAGATTATCGTCGGCGGCTTTCTTGAATTCCTCCGTCCCAAGCCGTTCTCCGGATATAATTTCGTTTATGCTTACGCTGAATTCTTTCGAGAGAAGCGACAGCATTTCAATGTTGGGCATATAATTGCCATTTTCCCAACGCGAAACGGTTTTGTTCGTCACGCCAAGTTTCTCTCCGAGCTGCTCCTGCGTCATACCGTTTTCTTTCCGCAAAGCGGAGATAAATTTTCCTATTTTTACTTGATTCATTTTAATCACCTCAAGAAAGATTATAGCACATTTTTTTGTAAAATGCTTCCCCATAAATGGCGAATACATTACCCGCAAACGGCGAAATACCTTTTTGCATGGTCATTAACCGAAGTTCTCCGCCGCCCGTACCGATTTTTAATATGTTTGGGGTTAAAATCCCTGCGGACGTCTGCCCCCTTTTCGGCTTAAAAAGGCACTCCTTTTTGTCCGTCATTGACAAGGAGCCGCCCTGACGGGGTATCGCTTTCGGGCGGGCTTTCGTATGAGGTGATGCGTTGCCCGGCGACGGTCTGCCTCAGGGGCGGCGGAGCGGGTCGCGGACCCGGGCGAGGAGAAAGCAGGGACAAACAAATGCCGGGAGGAGCCTGAAAAATCGGCTCCTCCCGGCATTTTTCGGTTTGCGGTATTCCGGTTTGCGACGCAGACCGGGGCGGGGCATCGTATCAGCCGACAGGTGCCCGCCTGCCGGGGTGGTGGCGTTGCGTCAGTCGATGAGGTGCCCGTCCACCGAGACGGTGACGACCTGCCACGGGATGAACTTACCGCTCGCGCGGAGCGCCGCCTTTGCCGCCGCTTCCAGCCCGCCGCAGCAGGGCACCTCCATGCGGACGACGGTCAGGCTCACGATGTCGTTCTCCCGGATAATTTCCGTGAGCTTCCCGGCATAATCCGCGTCGTCGAGCTTCGGGCAGCCGATGAGTGTGATTTTCCCGCGCATGAAGTCCTCGTGCATACGGGCATAGGCGTACGCCGTGCAGTCGGCGGCGATGAGCAGCTTCGCGCCCGCAAAGTAGGGGGCGTTCGTCGGCACGAGCCTGATCTGGCAGGGCCACTGTCCGAGCCGGGACGGCGAGGCGCCCGAAAATCCGGGCACCGCCGTGCCGTTCCTGCCGGGGGTGCCGCCCTCGTCGCCGTTCTCCGCACCGCCGAGACGGCGCAGGCGCTGACCGGGACAGCCGCCGTGCACGGCGGGAGCCGGGGCGGGGGTAACGCTGCCGCCCGTGCCGCCGGGGGCAGGTGCGCCGGCGGTTCCTTTGTTGCCGTTTCCGGCGCCGGCGGCTTTCTGCGCCTGCGCGGCTCTGACCGCCGCCTCGTCGTATGCCGCCGCCTCCCGTACCGTAAAGGTGATGGCACCCGTCGGGCAGGCGGGCAGGCAATCGCCGAAGCCGTCGCAGTAGTCGTCACGCAAAAGGCGCGCCTTACCGTCTACCATCCCGATCGCGCCCTCGTGGCACGCGCTCGCGCACGCCCCGCACCCGTTGCATTTTTCTTCATCTATATGAATGATTTTTCTGATCATGTTTTTGCTCCGTTTCTTGACTTTGTGTCTCTATCATAGTATCATAAAAGCGAAAAATCGGTTGCTATAACCACGGAGTCAGATGTTTATGAAAATTTCGGAGCTGTTTTTGCTTGAGGGGCTGACGGAGGAGGAGATCGCCGCTATGGTCGCCGCCGGGCGGCTGACCGTGCGCCGGTACAGCCGGGGCGAGGTCATTCTCCACGCCGGTGCGGTGACCCGGGCGGTCGGGGCGTTGCTCTCGGGCGCCGTGCTCATCGAGGCGATCGGGGTGACGGGCGAGTGCGCGCTGCTCGGGCGGGTGCCCGCCGGGCAGATCTTCGCAGAGTCCTACGCGCTCGCCGGGGTGCCGCTCATGGTAGACGCCGTCTGTGCCGAGGATGCGGAGGTGGCGTTCCTGGACATTGCGCCGCTCCTCGGCGGCGGAGCCCCCGCGGGGGCGGACCGGGTGATCGCCGCGCGGCTCCTGACGCTCGCGGCGCGGAAGAACCTCGGGCTCTCCGAGCGCATCTTCTGTACGTCGCCGCGACGCGTGCGTGAGCGCGTTTCCGTCTACCTCGCGGGGCAGGCGGCACGCGCCGGGGCGCGGCACTTCCGCATCCCGCTCGACCGCCGGCAGATGGCTGACTATCTCGGGGTGGAGCGCACGGCGCTCTCCAAGGAGCTCTCGCGTATGCGCGCCGACGGGCTCATCGACTACCACAAAAACGAATTTACCCTGCACGCGGGCGCGGGGGTGTAAGACGGCTGCCGGGGAAAACAAAAGAGATCAGCCGGGGTCGGGAAAGCCGAAAAGAGCGCCGCGGGGCAGCCGGCGCCCGGGCGGGGGAGACCGACGCAGAAGGGCGCGGCAAAAAAATTTTTAAAAAATGCGAAAAAGATGAAAGAAACGCATCCGGACGGGTACTTATCTTATGAGGAGCAAAACCGGGGGCAAGGAGGCAACATGGAGGACAGCGGGATACTCGACCTATATTTTCAGCGTGACGAGCGTGCCATCCGCGAGACGGATGCCAAGTACGGTCGTCCGCTCGTTTCGGTGGCGCACGGTATCACGGGCACGACCGAGGACGCAGAGGAGTGTCTGAACGACACCTACCTCGCGGCGTGGCGGCAGATTCCGCCCGACCGCCCGGACTATCTGTATTACTACCTCGCGCGCATTATCCGCAATCTGTCCTACCATGTGGTACGGGCGCGGACGGCGGAGAAGCGCAGCGCGAGCGTCGTCTCGCTCGAGGGCGAGCTCCTCGAAATGCTGCCCGCACGGGAGGTCGAACCTATGGGAGAAGCAGAGCTTACCAAGGCGATCGAGCGGTTTCTCATGGGGGAGGTACCGGAGATGCGTTACCTGTTCCTGCGGCGGTATTTCTGGGGGGACCCGATCCCCCACCTCGCGCGGCTCACCTGCATGAGCGAGAACGCCGTCTCCGTCCGCCTCTCGCGCCTGCGCAAAAAACTCAAAAAATACCTGGAAAGGGAGGGATATCCGGTATGACGGAAAAGATGTGGCGTGCCATCGGCGCGCTGCCCGACGGGGTACTGCGGGGCTCGGACGAGGAGAACGTCCGCCGCGTCTTCCGCGCCCGCAGGAAACGGCGCATTACCCTCCTTTCCACCCTGGCGGCGAGCTTCTGCTTCTGCATCATCGCGGGGCTGTGTCTTCTGCCCGTGATCATGGGCGGGCACTACGGTGCTGTGAACAAGCACGACCCGGGCGGTAACGATATGGCACCGAGCGGCGTCGGGGAAGCAATCGTTTTCTCCGTCGGGAAAACGGCGACGGGAGAGGGGGGGCACCTGACCTTTCTCTCCCTGACGGAGGGGCAGGCGGTCTTCTGCCTCGAAAATTCGGATGACGCGCCCGCGGGGCGGGCGGTCACACTGCGCGAAACCCGCGAGGGGGAGGAGACGGTCTATACCGCCCGGGGCGGCGGCTTTACCGTCACGGTAGACGACGTGCCGTCACCGGACGGCACTCTCCCGGCGGCGCGCGGCACCTACCGGATCATCGTGGATATCAGCGGTTGGCAAGCAGAACGCCGGGCGCTGACGGACATTGTCATCGACGGGTTCGGGCGGTTTACCATCTCCGGCGCACAAAGCGCCGGCGGTTCTCCGGGCATTTGACGATACAGGACGGATAAGGAGGTTTTACCATGCGAATGAAAAACATTTTACGCGGGGCGATATGCCTCGGGCTCGCGGGGGCGGCGCTTTTCTCGCTCGCTTCCTGCGCCCTGCGCACCAAGGCGAAGGCACTCTCGGCAGACTACACCCGCACCTCGCAGGCGTCCGGGTCGGTCACGGACGAGAGCTTCCGCCGCGCGGCGGCGGATTTTGCGCTCTCGCTTTTCCGTAAGAGCGCCGTGGGGGAGGGCAACCGACTGCTCTCGCCGACCTCGGCGATGTTGTGTCTCGCCATGCTGGCAAACGGCACGGCGGGCGCGTCACGCACCGAGATTGAGAGCGTCCTCGGGGGGGAGCTCGATACGCTCAACCCCACGCTCTATGCCTACGCAGAGCTCCTGCGCGCGGCGGGATGCGCGTCGCTCGCGTCCTCTGTCTGGATCCGTGACGACGAGGGGCTTACGGTGGAGCCGTCGTTTTTACAGGCAAACGCGGATTTCTTCTCGGCGGACGTCTACCGTGCGGCGTTTGACAAGAGCACGGTGCGCGACATCAACCGTTGGGTAAAGGACCGCACGGGGGGCATGATCGACAAGCTCCTCGAGGGAATTGACAGCGACAACATGCTGTTTCTCATCAACGCCCTGGCGTTTGACGCCAGGTGGCAGAGCACCTACGAAAAGAAGGATCAGAGAAAAGGCACCTTCCAGAACGCCGACGGGAGCGAGAGCACCGTGACGTACCTCTCCTCGAGCGAGTGGCTGTACCTCGCAGGGGCAGGTGCCGAGGGCTTCATGAAGCCGTATGCAGGCGGCAAATACCGCTTTGTCGCCCTGCTCCCCGGGATGGGGCAGACGCCGGATGAGCTCGCGGCGGGGCTGGACGGGGCGGCGTGGCTGGCTCTCCTCGACGGGGTAAGCAGCGAAAAGGTGCTGACCAGGGCCCCGGCGTTTGAGACCGACTGCCGCATCGACATCGCCGAGGCGCTCCGGAAGATGGGCGTCACGCGGGTGTTCGACGAGAACGCCGCCGACCTCTCCCCGATGGGGCACTACGGCGACCGGGGGCTGTATTGCAGCGCCATGCGGCAGGACGTGCGCCTGCGGCTGGACGCGGACGGCACCAAAGCCGCCGCCGCGACGATTGCCGCCATCGATAAGTGCACGAGCGCTGCCCCCGACGAGACACCCCCGCGCGAGGTGTATCTGACCCGCCCGTTCCTCTATGCGATCGTGGACGCCGAGACGGGGCTCCCGCTCTTTCTCGGGACGGTCAACCGGCTGTAATGAAATAGTGACATCCCCCCCGGTGCCCGGCGCCGGGAGGCTGCCCCCGCCGGACGGTGCTCCGGCGGGGGTTTTCTGCCGGCAGGAACCGATTGGCACGACCGGGCGGGGAGCGCGCGAAATGGCTTGACAGCAGGGGCGGAAACCGTTATACTGAAGACAGCAACCGAAAGAGGTCAAAAGGAATATGAACAACGAACAACATCTGAAGATCAAGAAAACACTGAAGGTCGCGGGCGTCATTGTGCTCGCCGCGGGGTTGGTCCTCACCCTGACGGGGTTTGTGAACTTCTTTTCCTCTGCCTCGAGCGGAGAGATGCCGACCCTGTTCTGGTGCTCGTTCCTCGGGCTGCCCATGCTTGCCGCCGGGCTTACGATGCTCCTCTGGGGCTTCCGCCGCGAGCTTGTACAGTACACGAAAAACGAGGTGACGCCCGTCGCCGGTGAGGCGATCGCCGATCTGACCCCTGCCGTCGCCGACATGGCGCGCGCCGCGCGCGCGGATACGGTCGCCTGTCCGGGCTGCGGGACGAAGAATGACGCGGACGCGAAGTTTTGCAGCGAGTGCGGCGCACCGCTCGCCGCTGTCTGTAAAGCCTGCGGAGCGACGAACGACACGGGGGCGAAATTCTGCTCGAACTGCGGAAAGCCGCTCTGACGGGCAAAGCGGGGCGCCCGGGAGGGCGCACGCCAAAGGGAAACAGTGTGAAGCAACGACAAACAGAAACAGCGCGGAGCCGGTTCATCCGGCTCCGCGCTGTATTTTAAGTCGGGGGAGGCTCCCCTGCGACGTCCGCTGTTCAGGCCGGGGCGTCATCCGGCGCTGCCCGGCTGCAGATGCGGCGACCCGCACCGTCGGTTGCGTAGGTTGCGGCGGCGCCCGCGTCCTGACCCTGTAGAGTCTTATTCTTCGGGCGGCTCTGTGTCGTCGTTCGTTCCCCCCTCGGCGGCGGCGGCTTTTATGGCTTCACGCGCGGCGGCGCACCGACGCACGGCGACGGACATGAGCAGGATATGCAGGGTGAAGAACACCGTGAGGAATACGGGGAGCAGGCGCGGGGACAGGTGCCCGGCGATGAGCCCGTAGAGCGGGGGCATAAAGGTGGAGCCGACGTAGGCAAACGCCATCTCCAGCCCGATGATGCTGCCCGAGAGCTCCGCCCCGAAGTTCGCCGGGGTCATGTGGATGATGGCAGGGTAAATCGGGGCACAGCCCAGCCCGATGACGACGAGCGCCGCCATGGCGCCGAGGTCCGGCAGGGGGAAGAACAGGGCGAGAATCCCGACGGCGGCGATCCCCTCGCCGACGGCAATCATGCGGCGGTCACCGAGGCGCGGGGAGAGGAAGCCGGAGAGAAACCGACCGACGGTCATGCCGATGAAGAACAGCGCCCCGCATTTCGCCGCTGTGACCTCACCGATCCCGCGCGCCTCGACGAGGTAGGTGCTCGCCCAGGACATGACGGTCGCCTCGGTCGCGCAGTAGGCGAGGAAGGCAAGGAGCACGAGCGGCACCCCCGGGGTGCGCCACTTCTCCGGGAGGGTGAGCACGCGCTGCGGCACCTCCGGGACATCGCCCAGCTGCGGCGGGCGCCGCCAGAGCGGGCAGGAGGCGGCGATGACCGCAAGGAGCACCAGCTGGATGCATCCGACCGTGCGGAAACCGCCCTGCCAGCCGCTCGCCCCCGTCAGGCAATAGCCCATGATATAGGGGCTGACGATGGTGCCGACGCCCCAGAAGCAGTGCAGCCAGTTCATGTGGCGGGAGGAGAAGTGCAGCGCGACGTAGTTGTTGAGCGCGGTGTCAATCGCCCCCGCGCCGAGCCCGTAGGGCAGCGCGAAGATGAGCAGCATCGGGAAGGAGCGCGCAAGGGAAAAGCCGAACAACCCGATGACCGTCAGGCACACGCTCGCGAGGGTGACGAAATAGGTGCCGACGCGGCGGATCAGGCGATCGGCGAACAGGCTGGAGAGGATCGTCCCGCCCGAGATGAGCATCGTTACGATCCCGAGCGAGGGGAGGGACACACCGAACGCCTCCCGCATGACCGGCCAGGCAGAGCCGAGGAGTGAGTCGGGGAGCCCGAGAGAGACAAAGCCGAGATAGATCACGGCGAGCAATAAACTGACCATAGCATACATCCCAAAAGTGTATTTGAACAAGAGGAATTCTATCAAAAGTATATGCGGAATGCAAGGGGGAGGTCCGTTTTTTTGCGGAGGGTCCGCCGATGCGGTGCCGCGCGGACGACGGGATGAGGAAAGACCGGGGAGCCGCGCGGGCATCCCCGGGCGGGTTGTTATACGGGGGACAGGCGCGGCACCGGCAGGGCGGTCAGTGCGCCCGGCGGCGGTAACGGTTGAGGTGCTTTTCAAACTCGCCGGAGGCGAGCAGATAGCCGATGAGATACTGCTCTGGGGTGGGCACCGGACAGGCGCGCGCGCCGAGCACCGCCGCCGACCGCTCCGCGAGCCTCGGGGGCAGGATCAGATACGCCGCGCGCAGGGCGGGCGAGAGCGTAAGGGAAAAGGAATTGAGGTAGAGCACGTTGTCTTGCTCCGAGAGGGAATAGAGGCTCTCGTAGGGGCGCACCACGGGGGAGAACTCACTCTCCACGTCGTCCTCGATGAGGTATCTGCCCTCCCGCGCCGCAAAGGCGAGGTATTCACGCTTTTTTGCCGGGGTGGCGGTGACGCCGGTCGGGTAGCTGCGGTAGGGGGTGACGTGCAGCACATCCGCCGAGGCACCCGCGAGCGCCGCCGACGAGATGCCGTGCCGCCCGAGGGCGAGGGGCTCCGTTTTGACCCCGGCGAGCCGGTAGACCTCCGCGATGCGGGCATAGGAGGGGTTTTCGATGCCGACGGTATGTCCGCGGAAGACGGCGGCGATGACGCTGTAGAGCTCCTCGGCGCCGGCACCGATGAGAATCTGCTCCGGCGCCGCAGAGATGCCCCGCGCCCGTTGCAGGTACGACGAGAGCGTTCGGCGGAGATAAGGGAGCCCTGCGGCGGGCGAACGCTCGAGCAGCCCCTCTCCGACCTCGCCGAGGATCCGCCGCACCGTGCGGGCGTAGAGTGTGAAGGGCAGCGCCCCCGAGGCGGATCTCCCGCCGGGCGTCGGGAGCACCGGCGGCTCGCCCTCCCCGGCGGGGAACGCCACGTCCGACATCGCCGCGAAAAAGCCGCTCCGCTCCCGCGCCTCGGCATATCCCTCCTCGGTGAGCAGGGCGAGCGCGTGCTCTGCCGTGATGACGCTGACGCCGCGGTCCCGGGCGATCTGCCGCTTGGAGGGCAGGCGCGCGCCATGCGGATACACCCCCGCGAGGATGTCGCGGCGGAGGGCTTCATAGACGGTCAGGTAGAGCGGCTTTTCTCCGGATTTCGTTCTCATCTGGTATTATAAAAATCCTTTACTGTGGTTATTTCATCAAGACCAGTTCTGCGGTATGATTGTACCATAACGCAAAGGAGCATGGCAAGATGCAAGCGAACGAAAAACAGAAAAAAATGATTCAGTGGATGTGCGTGACGGCAATCCTCACGGCGGCGAACGTGGTGATGAGCTCGTTCAGCATCCCGGTGCCGGGCGGGCACCTGTACTTAAACGACGTCGTCATCTGTACGGCTGCCATCCTGCTCGACCCGGTCGCGGCGTTCTTCGTCGGGGGCGTCGGGGCGTTTCTCGGGGACCTGCTCTTTTACCCGCTCCCCATGTTCGTTTCGCTCGCGTCGCACGGGCTTGAGGCGATTGCCGTTTCGCTCATCGCCCGCTACGCCCTCCCGCGCAAGTGGTACGGCGCGGCGCTCGGGGTCACGCTCGGTGCCGTCATCATGGTGACGGGGTATTCTCTCGGGCGGGCGTTCGTGTACGCGACGCCGGCAACCGCGCTGGTGAAGCTCCCCTTTGAAATTCTGCAGGCGGGCGTCGGAGCGGTCTCCGGCGTGGTGCTGTGCTACCCGTGCGGGCTCTCGCGCCGGTTCGACAAGATGTTCCCCGCGCTCGCCGCGCCGCGGCGGAGCGCCCCCGCGGCGGACACCCGGACGGACGACGGCGGGGAGGACGGAATACAGCCGCCCCCGACGGCGGGCGGCACGGGAAACGAAGGATCGTCGCCCTGGATCGGCGGGGGGCTCTGACCTCCGTATTTTCCCGCGTGGTGCTTGACAACCGGAGACAGGAAAACTATAATAAGGAAGATCAATACCATAAAAGAGGTTGCAAGCATGGAAAGAACCTATATCAGTGAGATGGTGCCGGAAACGGAGTGCAGAATTTCCGGCTTCGTCGATGCCATCCGGCAGATGCGGTGGGGCGCTTTTGTCGTCCTGCGCGATATGTCCGGCAAGGTGCAGGTCACGTTCGGGAAGGAGGAATTCCCGGAGATCGTGAACGTAACGACCCATTCCGTCCTGACCGTCGTCGGGACGTTGCATCTGAATCCGTCCGTCAAGATGGGCGGTAAGGAGGTCGCGCCGACGTCGCTCGTCATTGAGTCGCTCGCAGAGGCGCTGCCGATCGCGGATGACTCGGATATCGACGCGCGCATGGATTACCGCTGGATCGACCTGCGGCGCGAGCAGAATCATCTCATGATGAAGCTCCAGACCACGCTGACCGCCGCGATGCGGGAATTCCTGCTCCGCGAGCACTTCATTGAGATCCATACGCCGAAGCTCATCGGTGCGGCGTCCGAATCCGGCTCCGACGTCTTCGAGGTCAAGTATTTTGACACCAAGGCGTACCTTGCGCAGTCGCCGCAGTTCTATAAGCAGATGGCGATGGCGGCGGGGCTGGAACGGATCTTCGAGACGGGGCCCGTGTTCCGCGCCGAAAAGTCCTATACCAACAAGCACGCGACCGAGTTCTCCGGGTTCGACCTGGAGTTTTCCTACGTCGATTCGATGTACGACGTCATGAAGATGGAGGAAAATCTGCTCCGCTACGCCCTTTCCAGGGTGAAAGAGGCGCATGGGGAGGAGATCGTCCGTCTGTTCGGAGAGGAATACGAGGTGGTCGTCCCCGAGACGCCGTTCCCCGTCATCCGTCTCGCCGATCTGTACCGCGAGCTTGAGGAGCGCTACGGGTATTCCGTACCGGACGAGCTGCACGGTGACCTCACCACCGACGCCGAGCGTCTGTGCGCGCGGTTCTCGAAGGAGAAGTACGGGCACGAGTTCCTGTTTGTCATCGACTATGACGCGAAGGAGCGCGCGTTCTACCACATGCGGAACGCCGAGGGTGTGCCGCAGGGCTATGACCTCATCTGGCGCGGCGTGGAGATCACGACCGGGGCACAGCGCGAGCACCGCTACGAGATCCTGAAGAAGCAGGCGCAGGAGAAGGGGCTGGATAAGGACGTCGAGTTCTATCTGGAGTTCTTCCGTTACGGCTGCCCGCCGCACGGCGGCTTCGGGCTCGGGATCGACCGTCTGACGATGCTGTTCCTGGGGCTTTCTATCAAAGAGGCAGAATTCCTGTTCCGGGGTCCGAATCGTCTGACCCCGTGACGAGACAAGCGGGAGAAGCGCAGACCAAGCGCCCTGAAAAGGGCTTAAAGGCAACCGATTTTGTTGTACAAATAAAGTGTACAGCATCGTCGGTTGCCTTTTCTTTAAGGAGCGACGGGCGCTTTACCCCCGAAAACGGTCTCTGTCGTACCGAGTACGCCGACGAGCCCCGTTTTCGGGGGTTCT
>CAKRNO010000029.1 GCA_934371135.1 uncultured Eubacteriales bacterium | reverse complement strand
TTTTGCAAAAGTCCTCTCCCCGCTTTTTTATGTGCTTTCCGTTTCTTGTGGCGTGGGGTTTACACCTGCGCCAGCCAACAAAAAACCTCCAAAAAGGTTTTGGAGAGGGGGCGCACGGGCGATGCCGGGTGTTTGCGCTCAACGGGTGTAGGGGCGACCAGTGGTCGCCCGGTTTCCGTTTCTCCCGTGGCAGCAATCGTCAAAGCGGAGCCGTATCTGCGGGCGACCGATGGTCGCCCCTACGGGTGGGGCTTTTGGGGATGCGGCGGTTCTCTGTTCCGGGAGCGCGCCCGTTTGCCCGCCGGTCAGCAGGCGCCGAGGGTACGGAAGACGCCGGGGGCGTATCCGGTGCGGCGGTGAAACAGGCGGCTGAAATACAGCGGGTCGGCGTACCCGACGAGGAACGCGACCTCGGCGACAGGGAGATCGGTCGAGCGCAGGAGCAGTTTTGCTTTATCCATGCGCAGATCGAGGAGGCATTGCTTCGGCGTACCGCCGAAATGACGGCGGAACAGGCGGATGAACTGCGCCTCGGTGTAGCCGGCGTCGCGCGCGAGGGCGCTCGTCGGGAGGTTGCGGGAGGGGTCTGCCGCCATGCGGGCGTACGCGCCCGCGATAACCGGAGGGATGTCCTCCTGCGGCTCCCGGCACAGAAGGAGCAGGTCGCGCGCGTAATGCGCCGTCTCGGGCACCTCCTCGGGCGAGACGCAGAGCGGGTCCTGCATGAGGTACTCGATATCCTCGAAGAAACGCCGCGTGTTGCCCGGTTTTATCGGCTCCTCGCTGTCCGGCAGTTCGCCGCTTGCACGGAAGTGCAGGAGCGCGAAGGAGGCGGGGGTCACCATCCTGCGGTGAAAGGCTGTCCCCGGCGGGCAGAAGACCGCCTGCCCGGCAGCGGCGCGCCGCCATTGCCCCCCGTCGCCGAGGGCGTAATCAAACGAGCCGGAGAGGATGGCAAAGACCGTCTCGTCCCCGTAGGTCTCCGCCTCAAACTCAAAGCGCGGCTTGTCGCGGAAACAGGCGCAAAGCGTGATCGCCTCCACGTCCATAGGAGTCTCCCCCTTTCGATATAATTTTGTCCATATACAGCATACTTTTTTCTCTTTCCCGTGTCAAGTCCGTTTATGATACAATGGAGGCGAAGGAAAAAGGCGCATCCTGCGCCCGGAGGGTATTTCTATGAAGTGTATTACGGAAAATCTGTCGACTCCCGTCGCCGGGGAGTATGACGTCATCGTCGTCGGGGCGGGGCCCGCGGGCGTTGGCGCGGCGCTCGGCGCCGCACGGCATGGGGCGAAGACGTTGCTCATCGATCGCTTCAACGCCATTGGCGGCGCCTGGGCGTCCGGGTACATGAACCCGCTGTTCGACGCCGAGAACAAGGGCGGTATTGTGCGCGAGCTCATTGACGAGCTGAAGTCGCGCGGCGCCTGGGGCGGTTTCCGCGAGATGAGCTTTCACTACGAATATATGAAGCGTATTCTGGACGAGAAGATGGAGGCGGCGGGGGTGGAGGTGCTGCTCTCGACCGTCTTTTCCCGCGCACTCACGGAGGGGAAGACCGTGACGGGTATCGTCGCCGAGAACATCGACGGGCGGCGCGCCTACCTCGCGAAGACGGTCATTGACTGCACGGGCGACGGCAACGTCGCGGCGTCGGCGGGCTGTCCCTTTGCGATCGGGGACAACGAGGGCGATGTGCGCGGCTGTCAGGCGATGACGCTCATGTTCCTCGTCGGCAACCTGCCTGACAAGTATGCCCGGGCGTTCGACGGCCTCATGGTCGGTCCCATCCTCGACCGGCTGTACGAGCAGGCGGGGAAACAGTCGCCGTTCCGGTATCCTTACATCATCCCCATCCCGAACAGCCATTTTGCGGTGGTGCAGTTCACACACATCTATGCGCACGACCCGCTCTCGGCAAAGGAGGTCGCTGCCGCCACGGCGGAGGGGCGCCGCCAGATGATCGAGGCGTTTGAACTCCTGAAAGCGGGGGTGGAGGACTTCCGCGACCTGGATCTCATCACCTCTGCGCCCGCCCTCGGCATCCGCGAGTCCCGCCGCATCATCGGGGAGTACACGCTGACCGAGCAGGATCTTTTCGGGGGGCAGGGCGATATCCCCGACCCCGCCTGCACCGTCGCTTTCAACGTGGACATCCACAACCGCGAGGGCAACGCCCAGGTGCTGCGCAACGTCGTACCGTATCAGATTCCCCTCCGCGCCATGATCCCCCGCGGCTATCGGGGCATCATGGTCGCCGGCCGCTGCATCTCCGGCACCCATGAGGCAATGGCTTCCTACCGCGTCACCGCCGACTGCTGCGCGATGGGTGAGGCTGCCGGCGCCGCCGCCGCCGAAGCGGCGCGGAAGAACGAGGGGTAAAAACGCCGCCTGCCGTTTACCGGCGGAGCCGTATTTGCGGGCGACCAATGGTCGCCCCTACGGAGCGGAGGTTTTCGGGGTGCGGCGGTGTGATCTGCGGGAAACGCGGGCGACCGATGGTCGCCCCTACAGGAGCGGAGTTTTTGCGGTGCGCGGCGGTGTGTCGGGGAGACCGCGGGCGACCAGTGGTCGCCCCTACAGGGGGAGGTTTCCGGGGAGCGGTGGTGTAACGAAGAAAACGCGGGCACGGAGAGACGAGGTTTTGCGCGGCGGTATCGGGAGGACATGGTTCCGCGCGGGAGGTATCGTGACGCCGCGGTTCGGATCTATGCGGCGGGGGTAACTTGTGCCAGCTATATAATGCTTTGCGCCAGCCACAAAATGCTTTAAAGTTTTTGAAAGAGGGGTACGGGGAGAGGACTTTTGCAAAAGTCCTCTCCCCGCTTTTTTATGTGCCTTCCGTTTCTTTGTGGCGGGGGTTTACACCTGCGCCAGCCAACAAAAAACCTCCAAAAAGGTTTTGGAGAGGGGGCGCGGGGGAGTGCCTTTTCCTCAAAAAGGCACTCCCCCGCATCATAGCCTTTCCCTCAAAAAGGCACTCCCCCGCATCATATATAAACCGTATCGGACGCCCGGCGTTTAAAAGCACTTGGTGCGGCGGCCCTGGCGGCAGTCATCCGTCTTGCCGCAGTGGTAGCAGAGCTCGTTCGGCGAGCCGCCGGTCGCCTCGAAGTCGAGGAGGTTCCTGACGGTCGTCTCGGCAATGTTGGCGAGCGCCTCCTCGGTCAGGAACGCCTGGTGCGAGGTGACGATGACGTTCGGCATGGAGATGAGCCGCGCGAGGGTATCGTCCTCGACGATGTGCCCCGAGAAGTCCTCGAAGAAGATGTCCGACTCCTCCTCGTAGACGTCGAGGCAGGCGGCGCCGATCTTCCGCTGTTTGATACCCGTGAGCAACGCCTCCGAGTCAATGAGTGCGCCGCGTGAGGTGTTGACGATGACGACGCCCCGCTTCAGCCGATCGAGCGTGTCCATACCGATCATGTGGCGGGTTTCCTCCGTCAGCGGGCAGTGGAGCGAGATGATGTCGCTCTCGCGGAACAGCGTGTCGAGCGGCACATAATCGATGCCCGCCCCCTCGGCGGGGAACTTGTCGTAGGCGATGACCCGCATCCCGAAGCCGCGGCAGATGTCGATGAACACCCGCCCTATCTTACCCGTACCGACGACGCCGACCGTCTTGCCGTGCAGATCGAAGCCGGTCATGTTGTTCAGACTGAAATTGAAGTCCCGCGTGCGGATGTACGCCTTATGGATGCGTCGGACGGAGGTCAGGAGCATCGCCATCGCGTGCTCCGCGACGGCATAGGGGGAGTAGGCGGGGACGCGGAACACATGGATTCTGCCGAACGCATAGCGCGTGTCCACGTTGTTGAAGCCGGCGCAGCGCAGCGCCACCATGCGGCACCCGCCCTCGACGAGGCGGTCGATGCACGCGCTGTCCACCGTGTCGTTCACAAAACAGCATACGCCGTCGTACCCGCGCGCGAGCTCGGCGGTGTCTGCCGTCAGCTTGGTCTCGAAGAATTTGAAACGTATTCCCGCTGCCGCGCCCTCGCGCTCGAATGCGGGTCTGTCATAGGGCTTTGTGTCGAAAAAAGCGATTTTCATAGGCTCCGCCTTGTCATTTTGTTTTTGTCAGTATCGCCCGCCGCCGCGGCTTTCAGTCACGCACCGGCGGTTATTTTGTGCGGGGGCAGAGGCTGCCCCCCCGGGGAACGGGAGATACAGAGATACATACGGGAGAAACAGGGGAACGGGAAACCGGGGGAACGGGATAGCACCGCCACAGGGCGGCGCCTGTCTCCGGGCTTCAGTCCGCGAGCCACGCGGCGGCGACGAAGGTCTCGACAACCGTTTTGCCGGGCTTTACCTCATAGAGGATATAGGGCAGGTAGGTGCGCGGGGCGACAATGTTGCTGTTCGTCGTGGTGACGACACAGCCGGGGGCGCCGCCGCCGCATCGGCACTCCACCGTCTCCCGTGCCCGGGGGGTGGTGATCTGCGAGACCGTCTCGGTCGCGAGCGCCGTCTCGTTCAGGTTTTCGTCGTCACGCGGGACGGAGAAGCCGCAGTCATAGGCGCGGCAGGTGATGCCCTCCGAGGTGATCTCGTGGCGGCGGAGATGCCCGTCGCCCATGGGGGTGAGGACCGTCCTGACCGTCACACCCGGGAAGGGGGACCAGACGCTCGTGACCTCATGCTCCCCGACGGTAAAGGAAAGGTTACGCCGCCGGACGAAAAAGGTGTCCATGTATTCAAAAGCGAGCATACTGTCCGGCGCCGCGAGCGGCAGGGCGCTGTCCCCGCGCGGGGTGGAGAAGGCGAAATGCGCCGAATAGGCAAATTTGGTGTATTTTTCGGCACCGTGCGGCAGCCAGTTGCCGCCGCACTGCCCGACGCCGAGCAGGACGGTATCCGTCTCGGTCTTCTGCGCGAGGGCACCGAAATGCGGCAGGACCCGCGTCCCGGCGAGCGCCGGGTAGGGCAGCTCCCCGGCGGCGAAATACGGATGATCCCCGGGGGCGGCGAGCAGCAGAAACGCCTTGAACGCCCAATAGGGCGCGCCCGAGCCGTTATAGTGCTCCGACATCACGAGGTCGGGGTAGCCGTAGCCGACCGAGAGCAGCCCCGCCGTGTCAAAGATCGGCAGGGAGAGGAAGTAGCGCAGGTTGCGGTTGATGATCCCCTTGATGACGCCCCACGGCAGTGCCTCCTCCCCGGCAAAGACGAGCGCGGAGAAAAACGCCACCTGGGCGAAGCGGTAGGTCTGCGACCGCCCGAACGCGACGGATGCACCGTCCTTATCAAAGAAGTAGATGAAATCCTCGGCAAAGCGTCTCGCCCGCGCGCGGAAGCGCGCGGCACGCTCCGGGTCCTCGTCCCCCATGGTCTTTGCATACAGGAGCGAATAGAAATGGAAGGCAAAGGCGACGTAATAGTCGCGCTGGGTACTGCCCTCGCCGTCGCAATACCAGCCGTCGCCGAGGTAGTCGCGCTCAATTGCCGCAAGATCCTCCTCCATCCGGGCGGCATCGTAGGGGAAGCCGTTCTTTTTCAGCCCGCAGTTCGCGAGGACGCGGAAGAACAGCCAGTTGTTGTTGCAGAGCTCGCGGTGGTTGATGAGGTCCACATAGCGGAAGACGTTATCGCGCTCCCCGTCCGTGAGTCCGCCGAGGATGGCGTCCGGCGCGAGCAGCAGCCCGCAGCCGATGGTGGCGTACTCAACGAAGCGCTGGTCGCGGTCCACCATGTTTTCCCCCCAGTACTCGGGGCTCGCGGGGTCGGTCCCCGCGCGGAAGGTATTGCGGTAGACGTCGCGGAAGAAGGTCTCGCGGCGGTCGCCGCCCCAGAGCGGGAACAGCCCCCAGAGGATGCGCATACAGCCCTCATTTTCCTGCGCGACGCGGGTATAGTGCGCGCCGTTTGTCAGATTGAGCAGGCGCGCCCCCGACGGGGAGAAGAAGGGGCGGGTCGGCTCGGCGAGGCGCCGGACGAGGGCGGCGTAGTCCGCCCGGGACGAGAGCGTGAAGGGGAAATCGTTTGTCATAACGGCAATCCTTTCCGGTTGGTTTCAGTGTTCGATAGACGGCAGGGAGCCAAGATAACCGGGCAGCTCTCCGAGGTCACGGATGATCTTGTCGGGTACGGTCGCACCGTCTGCGGTCTTACCGCGCGGGTTGAACCAGACGGTGATGAGCCCGGCGTCGATACCGCCGCGGATGTCGGACGAGAGGCTGTCCCCGACCATGACGGCACCCCTGCGGCGTTCTTCCCCGAGCGATGCGAACACCGCGTCGAAAAAGGCACGGCTCGGCTTCGCCGCACCGATGCGCTCCGAGAGGAACAGCCCGCGGAAAGCGGGGAGGATGCCCGCGCTTTTCAGCCTGCCCATCTGCACCCGTTCGGTGCCGTTGGAGGCGAGGTAAAGATCATACGCCGGGGCGAGGGTCCCCAGCAGTGCCTCTGCCCCCGGGACGAACCAATGCCCCTCCGAGAGCAGGGTCTCGTAGCGGTCCTGCACGGTCTCCGGGTCGAGCCCGGCGGCGCCCATCTGTACGAGAAAATCGCGGAAACGGCCGACCAGCACCTCACGGCGGTCAATCTCCCCGCGCTCAAACCGCTTCCAGTAGGCGTCGTTGATGCCGCTGTACAGCGCGAGCGTCGCGTCATCCGAGGGCAGCCCGTTTTCACCGAGCACCCGCCGCATCGCGACACGCTCTGCCTGCCCGAAATCGAGCAGCGTATCATCCAGATCCAAAAGCACGACCCGCTTCATGAAAAAACCTCCGATTTTGCTGTCCTTATTGTAGCACGCGCGGGGGCGGGAAATCAAGAGGCAGGGGAGAACCAAGTTGCTCAACCTGCGGTATGCAGGAGAGCGGCGGCGAGGGAAAGCGGCGGCGGCACGACGGCGGACGGCGACAGATTTCTGCAAAATATGACGGTGGCAAAACGGCACCACCGGGGTGCCCGCTGGACGGGGGCGGCGTGCGGCGCGCGCAGGCAATCGAACGCGCCGCACGGCAGGGTGCCCGGAAACGCGCCGGAACGCCGATGTCGGAGCGCCCTTTATTTACCAATCGGGGCAAATGGTGCAATCTGTGAAAAATCACTATATTTAGTGCCGGGACTTTTGACAAAACACTAAATATTGTGGGATTTTGTCGTTTACTCTTGCAAAAGGAGCGGGCGCGTGTTACAATATCTCACACCCGATAAGCATCAAGGAGAAAAGCTATGAACATCATCAAACGCAGCGGCGCGCAAGCCGCCTACGACGGATCAAAGATCTGTACCGCCATCCGTAAAGCCAACGAGACCGTGCCGGTGGAGGACCGCCTCTCCGACGCTGCCATCGAGGAGATCGAGCGCTATGTCCGCCACCTCGGAGAGGGGATAGGTCGCGCGCTCGGGGTGGAGGAGATCCAGGACGCCGTCGAGGGGCAGATCATGCGGCACGGCGCGTTCGATGTGGCGCGGAACTATATCAAGTACCGCTATATCCGTTCTCTCGCCCGTAAGAAGAATACGACGGACGACCGCATCCTCTCTCTTATTGAGTGTAATAATGAGGAGGTCAAACAGGAGAACTCCAACAAGAACCCGACCGTCAACTCCGTCCAGCGCGACTACATGGCGGGCGAGGTCAGCCGCGACCTGACCGACCGCATCCTGCTCCCCGCCGATATCGTGAAGGCGCACAACGAGGGGCTCATCCATTTCCATGACTCGGACTATTTCGCCCAGCACATGCACAACTGCGACCTCGTCAACCTCGAGGATATGCTGCAGAACGGCACCGTCATCAGCGGGACGAAGATCGAGAAGCCGCACAGCTTCTCCACCGCCTGCAACATCGCGACGCAGATCATCGCGCAGGTGGCGAGCAACCAGTACGGCGGGCAGTCCATCAGCCTGACGCACCTCGCGCCGTTCGTCGATATCTCCCGCCGCAAGATCCGTGAGAGTGCGCGCGAGGAGGCGGCGAGCCTCGGGGTCGAGCCGGATGAAGAAACGCTCTCGAAGATCGTTGAGACGCGGCTCCGCGAGGAGATCCGCCGCGGCGTGCAGACCATCCAGTACCAGGTCGTGACGCTCATGACCACCAACGGGCAGGCGCCCTTTGTGACCGTCTTCATGTACCTCAACGAGGCGCGGGACGAGCGCGAAAAGGCGGACCTCGCCATGATTATCGAGGAGACGCTCCGCCAGCGGCACCAGGGGGTCAAGAACGAGGACGGCGTGTGGGTCACGCCCGCTTTCCCGAAACTCATTTACGTTCTGGAAGAAGATAATGTGGAGGAGGGCACGCCCTACTTCTACCTCACCCGCCTCGCGGCGGAGTGCACCGCAAAGCGCATGGTGCCGGACTACATCTCCGAGAAGATCATGCTGCAGAACAAGATCGACAAGAACGGCGAGGGGCACTGCTACACCTGCATGGGCTGCCGCAGTTTCCTCACCCCGTATGTGGACGAGGACGGCAAGCCGAAATATTACGGGCGCTTCAACCAGGGGGTCGTCACCGTCAACCTGGTGGACATCGGGCTCTCGGCGGATCATGACCTCAACCGCTTCTGGGAGGTGTTCGACGAGCGCATGGAGCTCTGTCACCGCGCGCTCCAGTGCCGGCATGAGCGCCTGACGGGTACGCTCTCGGACGCGGCGCCGATCCTCTGGCAGCACGGCGCGCTCGCGCGCCTCAAGAAAGGCGAGACCATCGACCGCTACCTGCACGGCGGGTATTCCACCCTCTCGCTCGGGTATGCCGGGCTCTGGGAATGTGTCTACTCCCTCATCGGCAAGAAGCTGACCGAGCCGGAGGGCGAGGCGCTGGGGCTCGCCATCATGAAGAAGCTCAACGAGTACACCGCAAAGTGGAAAGCGGCGGAAAACATCGACTACTCGATCTACGGCACGCCGCTCGAGAGCACGACCTACAAGTTTGCGAAGTGCCTGCAGAAGCGCTTCGGGGTTGTGCCCGGCGTGACGGACAAGAACTATATCACCAACAGCTATCACGTCCATGTGACGGAGCCCATCGACGCGTTTGACAAGCTCGCTCTGGAGGCGAAGTTCCAGGCTCTCTCGCCCGGGGGCGCCATCTCCTATGTGGAGGTGCCGAATATGTCGAACAACATCGACGCGGTGCTGTCCGTCATGCACTTCATCTACGACCACATCATGTACGCCGAGCTCAATACCAAGAGCGACTACTGCCAGGTGTGCGGCTACGACGGCGAGATCCGCATCGTCACCGACGACGAGGGCAAGCTGGTCTGGGAGTGCCCGAAGTGCGGCAACCGTGACCAGAGCCGCATGAACGTCGCGCGGCGCACCTGCGGCTACATCGGCACGCAGTTCTGGAACCAGGGCAGAACGCAGGAGATCAAGGAAAGAGTCCTGCACCTCTGATGAACATCGCCACCATCAAGAAATACGATATTGCGAACGGCGTCGGCGTGCGCGTCTCGCTGTTCGTCTCGGGGTGCCGCCACCGGTGCCCCGGCTGCTTCAACGAGGTCGCGTGGGATTTCGGCTACGGCACGCCCTATACCGGGGAAACGGAGAGGGAGCTCCTCGACGCGCTCCGCCCCGGCTATATCCGGGGGCTGACCCTGCTCGGGGGCGAGCCCTTTGAACCCGAGAACCAGGCGGCGCTCCTCTCGCTCGTCGAACGCGTGCGGCGCGAGCTGCCCGAAAAGGACATCTGGTGCTACTCCGGCTTTACCTTTGAGGAGCTCACGGGGGGCACCGCCCGGTGCGTGACGCCGTTGACGCGGCGGCTCCTCGAAAACCTGGATGTGCTGGTGGACGGGCGCTTTGTCGGCGCTCTCGCGGATATCTCTCTCGTGTTCCGCGGCTCCTCCAATCAACGGGTGCTGGATGCAAAAGCCTCGCTCGCGGCGGGGGCACCCGTGCTCTACCGGCTACCGGAGCGGATGTCGGGCGGGCGCTGACGCGCCCCCGCCCGGGGCGCATCGGCTCCGCAAAAGACCTGATGCGGGCTCAATCGCAACAGAAACAAAAAGAAAACAGAAACGGCGCGGCGCCCGGTTTTTCGGGCGCCGCGCTGCTGTTATAGATGCTGCCGGCGTTTTTAGTCCCGCGGCTCCGCGGGGAGGGAGAGCGCCGACCGGAGGATCCGGAGCATATCGGCAGCGGTTTCGGCACGGAAGATATCCGCCCGGGCGGCGCTCCCGCCGCGGACGCCGCGGAGGTACTCGCCGAGGTGCTTGCGCGCTTCGAGCACGGCGACGCTCTCCCCCTTGTCGCGGGCGGCGAGGGCGAGCTGGCGCGCCGCCGTCTCATACTTTTCCTCCGCCGTCGGGGGCGGGGGCAGGGGTGCGCCCGCGAGGAGCGCCGAGAGGGTGCGAAAGAGGAAGGGGTTGCCGACGGCGCCGCGCCCGACCATGATGCCGGCGCAGCCGCTCTCGCGGAGCAGGCGCACGGCGCTCTCCGCGTCCCGCACGTCGCCGTTACCGATGACGGGGACGGCGACCGCCTTCACCACCTCGCCGATGCCCCGGTAGTCTGCCGTGCCCGCGTAAAACTGCGTGCGCGTTCTGCCGTGGACAAAGACAGCGTCGGCGCCGCCGCTCTCTGCCGCGCGGGCGACCTCGGCGGCATTCCGGTGTGCGTCGTCCCAGCCGAGGCGGATCTTGACCGTGACTGGCACCTTTACCGCGTCCCGCACGGCGCGCACGATGCGTTCGACGAGCGCGGGGTCACGCATCAGGGCAGAGCCGTCTCCCCCCGAGACGATCTTGTGCACGGGGCACCCCATGTTGAGGTCGATCATGCTCGGCGGGGTGCCCCCGCCGACGCCGGCGGCGACGATGCGTGCCGCCTCGGCGAGCACCTCGGGCTCGTGCCCGAAAAGCTGGACGGCGATGGGGAGCTCCTCTTTTGTGACCCGCGCGAGCGGGACGGTTTTCTGGTCGGCAAAGACGACCGCCTTTGCGCTCACCATCTCGGAGACGAGCCCCTCGGCGCCCATCCCGCGGCAGACGGTGCGCATGGCAAAATCGGTATAGCCCGCCATGGGGCCGAGAAACAGCCCGTGCGGGAAAACAAGAGAGCCGATCTTCACGGCGGACCTCCTTTTTCCGTTTTCTCCATTTTACCACAGTGCGGAGGCTAAATCAAGCGGAGAGCGGGGCGCCGCCTTGACAAATTGCACGCTTGCGTGTATAGTCATACAAAAGGAGTGAAACATCATGGATCGACTGGAAGAAGCCACGAAAGAGCTGCGCGCCGCCGACAGGGAGCTGGCGCTCGCGTTTGCAAAACGGATGCGGGCGGGTGTCCGCGTTGCCGCGTGCCGGCGGGAGGAGGGTCTGCCGGCGACGTCCGCCATCGACCCCGGGGCGACGGTCGCGGAGATTGCGCCCCTCCTCCCGGACGACCTCGTGCGGTCGTATTATCCGCTGTTTCTGAAAAGTGTACTCGGGCTGTCCGCGGGTCTCAATCGCCGGGTCGCCGAGGGGCAGCGGATTGCCTACGCGGGGGTGCCCGGGGCATTCGCCTGCGTTGCCGCGGGGAGAATCTTCCCGGACGGGACGCTGTGCCCCTATGCGGATTTCAGCCTCGCCTATGCGGCGGTGGAGGCGGGGGAATGTGACGCAGCGGTCCTGCCGCTCGAAAACAGCTTTGCCGGGGACGTCGCGCAGGTGATGGATCTCGCCTATTTCGGCAGCCTGTATATCAACGGGGTGTGGGAAATGCGCGTTTCGCATTGCCTCGCCGGGGTCGTGGGAGCCAGCACGGATACCGTCCGGACGGTCGTCAGTCATCCGCAGGCGCTCTCCCAGTGTGCGCCGTTCCTCGCGGCGCGCGGGTACATCCTGGAGGAGGAGACGAATACGGCGGTGGCGGCGAGCCGCGTCGCCGAGCGGCGCGATCCCACGGTGGCGGCGATCTGCTCTCCCGAGGCGGCGGCGCTCCTGGGGCTCACGGTCCTCGCCGCCAACATCAACGAGGACGCGAGCAATACGACCCGCTTCGCGGTCATGTCCCGCGTGCCGCATCACGCATACAGGAGCGATGCCTGCTTTATTCTGACCTTTACGGTACGCAATGAGGCGGGGGCACTCGCCAAGGCGATCGGCACCATCGGTGCGCACGGCTTCAATATGCGGTCGCTCCGGTCGCGACCGACGAAGAAGCTTCCGTGGAGCAATTTTTTCTTCCTGGAGGCAGAGGGGAACCTGGCGAGCGGGGAGGGGCAGCGGATGCTGGAGGAGTTATCTTTGTATGTATCGGGACTAAAGATCCTGGGCTCTTTCGAGACAAGAGATAAGGGCGGAGAACAAGCCCCCAAATAATTTTTATGGGCAACCGATATTGACTTCTCATCTGTTTGGATGGCAAGCTGTATCGGTTGCCTTTACTTTAAGAGACGAGGGGGCTTTAACCGCGTTCGCGCCACCTACCGTACAAAGTACGCCTACAGTGTCGCGAGCGCGGTTTCTCCATCCCTTCTCTCTTGTCTCGGGTACAAAAGTTTTACAATAGCTGGCGCAACGTTTGTCTGAACATTAGCTGGCGCAAAACGCGGAAAAAGAAAGGGTATTTTCGCACCTGCGAAAATACATCAGGCAAACCAACGGCTTCTCCGACCAATCACAAAGGTTGCCGGGACGGACGACGAGCCCCGTTTTCGGGGGTTCTGCATCTCCTCACGCTTGTCTCGGCAACACAAGTTAGACACTAGCTGGCGCAACGTTTGTCGGGGCTTCTCCATCCCTTCTCTCTTGTCTCGGGTTCAAAAGTTTTACAATAGCTGGCGCAACGTTTGCCTGAACATTAGCTGGCGCAAAGTGCGGAAAAAGAAAGGGTATTTTCGCATCTGCGAAAATACATCAGGCAAACCAACGGGTTCTCCGACAAAAGGATAAGGTTTGCCGGGGCTGGCGCAACTTTTGTCTGAACATTAGCTAGCGCATAATATGTTTTAACACCTTTGCGGTTTTTATTGTAGGGGCGACCACTGGTCGCCCGCGTTGCGCGAAAGGAATTTTCGGTTTGACGTTTGCTGTCCTTTTGACAAGGAGAGCCGGGCGACCAATGGTCGCCCCTACGGTGGGCGGCGGTTGTTCTTTCTTGCTTATATTTATTTGGCGGCGCGAAAGTCAATGCTAAAAATAGTTGACAAATCGGGTGTTGTGTGGTACCCTAGCGATACCAATCAGCGAGAGCCTCATCGCCGGCGGGCGGCGGGGCGTGAGATACGCGCAGATTCCGCGAGACGGAAAGGGAGGAAACAAACATGACATATACATCTGCCGAGGCAGCGAAGCTGCTCCGCAAGTACATGGAGGAGCGGCGTGCGCTCCTCGCACAGGAAGCGAAATGCAAGGCGTTTCACGCGGCGCTCGGGGAGGACCCCGAGACGGTGCGCCCCGTCTATGACTTTGCCGCCATGCAGGCGGAGCTCGCGGCGGTGGAGGGCAAAATCCGCCGCATCAAGCACGCTGTCAATGTGTTCAACACGACGACGGTCGTCCCCGGGGTGGGTATGACAATCGACGAGCTGCTCGTATATCTGCCGCAGCTCTCCGAGGCGAAAGAAAAGCTCTCCGGGATGGCGTCCGCTCTGCCGAAGGAGCGCAACAGCTACGGCGGCTACGGCGGGAGCGCCGGCGTCATCGACTATACCTACGCCAACTATGTGCCCGAGGATGCGCGCGCCGCCTATGTGGAGGTCGCCGACCGCCTCGCCGACGCGCAGACGGCGCTCGACCTCGTGAACAGCACGGTCACGATGGAGATTGAACTGTAAACATCTTTTTCCCTGCCCGGATGCCATTTATTTTGATCAGAGATGAAAAAGGTCTATGGTCAACGTGTTCCGTTATTCTTTCTGTTATTGATTATCCGTTAAGGTCCAAGAAATTTAATAGACGAGACCGAATGGCTCGAACCACAGGCATCCCGGCGAAAACTTATCCCCCGCGGCGGAAGTATAGGGTTATACGCCGCGGGGATTTTTATATGGCAAAGAGGAGCCGGAAAAACCGGCTCCTCTTTGTTCGTAAAACGAAAACCACGCGATTATCGCGTGGTTTTCGTTTTACAAAGAAAAGCGCACCCCGCCGGGGTGCGCTTGTTCAACCGAAAACATTATCCTGCCCGCAGCAGTGTTTGGCGAGGCTGCGATTGAGTGCCGTCGGCGAGAGATTCTCGGTTAACAGACGGAGTTCATGTGCGTTTGGTAGAATGAAAGCCTCGAAATCGGGGAACCAAGAGATATATTCTCCCGTCATTTAAGATCCAGTCAAATTATACATTTCACGGGCACCGGCGCAGTTGATTGTAAAATGATATACGCTGGGGACAGTCTGGTACTTCGAGGAAGTCGTAATGACACAACTTATTGTTTTACTATTAAGAATTTGATTCACAAAATCCTCGCCGAGAGCGATCAAATCCGACGACCCGCCAATCAAATAGGATGCAACATAATCGGAATCGGTTTTTATCTTGATTTTAGTGGTTTCGTGAGTAGCAAAAGTGGCCTTGTGGGAGCCATATTCCAAAAGCCTTATGCTGACACGGGTTGCCGTGTCCTTATCAAGATAAACAAATACGGTCAAATCGGAATGAGTTGTAGCGCTGTTGCTGAAATACCCGTAGAACGTTCCGATCGCATAAGCGTCGTCAGTTTCTTCACCAAAATCATCGATGTAATGTCCGACCTTCCAGTCGCTCTTGATTTTGGGTATGGATTGTGTCTCCTTTTTGCCGCATGAGCAAGTGCGTTCCTGTACACCCGTTTCAGTAAGTGTTGCGGATTTAACGACTTTCCATTTCCCGAATTGGTGTACATGCGTATTGCTCCCCGATGGATTGGCAGTTTGTGAACCGTCATTCAGTGTATCGCAACCACAGAGTATCAGACAGCATAGCAGAGCAATCGCGAGCATGATGCGCATCCTTTTCATGATTTCCTCCTTCTCCCATGAGTTTTGAAGCACCGATCATTTTTGCAAATGTGTCGTTTCTTCAAATTGTGTCTTGTCATTCTGTGCGTTTTTGTTTTCATGGGGTAAACTTGTCACCATAATAACACCATACGGTGTTGTTGTCAACACCTTTTGGTGTTTTTCTGCTTTACATAGTATGAAAGGAGGGGATGCGAATGTTTTACGGAAGAATCAGGGATTTACGGGAAGACAGTGACAAGACGCAGGCGGAGGTTGCCGCCGCCATCGGGCTTTATACGACCACATATCAACGTTATGAGCGCGGCGAGAGGGAAATCCCTTTGGACATTGCCGTTTGCCTTGCAAAATACTACAATGTTTCCCTGGATTATATTGCGGGGCTGATTGTTTCTCCGCGTTCACTGTCGGACTGAAACGGCTACCCAGGTCCGGCAAGGATGCCACCCAGGTATTCGCCGGGGGCGCCCTGCGACGCATAAACGCGTCGGCTAGGGTGAAGTTTCGCCGCAGGCGAAACTTATGGAAGATGCGAAAAGAATATCGGTTTGAGCTACCGCCGTCTGCGGCGAAGATGTGAACTGGGTTCCGCGGGCGCGGAACCCGGTTCACAAGAGAGTGG
>CAKRNO010000028.1 GCA_934371135.1 uncultured Eubacteriales bacterium | reverse complement strand
TCCCCGAGGGGATGCTCGTGCGTATGGAGGCGCCACCCAGATTTGAACTGGGGCGTGAAGGTTTTGCAGACCTTTGCCTTACCACTTGGCTATGGCGCCGTAAATGACTTATACAGTATAGCAAACGGGGCTCCGTTTGTCAAGAGCTTACCAAATTCTTTCCTGCGAAATAATCGGGCGGCGCTTGCGCCCCCGCGCCGGGCGCGGGGGCAGCCGTCGGGGCATTGGCGCCGGCAGGACGCGGCAGGGCACCGCGAGACACTGCGGGGTCAGGCGTTCAGGAGCAGGATCGTGCCAACCGAGACGATGAGAGACGCAGCGTCCAGCGCGAGCAGGACCGACGAGACAATCCGCAGCCAGAGCACCGGAACGCGGATATCGATAATCGCAAAGATTATGGCGGGGACCAGCAAAACAAACGACGCGATGAGAAACAGCACCCCGAAAAGGACGAATACAAACGCACCGCCTGCCGCGCCGAGTGCCTCATCGATACTGTCATTCTCCGTTTCCTGTGCTGCTTTCAGCCCGCGGGCAAACGTGTTGGAGACCGAGGCGCTGACGAGCGCCGCCGCCGTGAGGAGCAGGGCAAGGACCATAAATACGATATGTCTTGTTTTCATAAGATGCAGTCACCTCCGATCGCGTGACACCTTATGCCGCCCTCGGCGGCAGGGTCACCCTCAATATAGCACGCTCCGGGGGAAATGTCAAATCGGGGCAAGTATGTTTTTATCCCTTTCAGATCCACCATTCGGGGGTCAGGTCACCGAGCGTGACGACGCGCATCTCCTCAAAATGGAGCATGACCTCGATGTCACGGTAGCGCTCCGGCATGAGCTGCGCCATGAGCTCGCGGCAGGCGCCGCAAGGCGGCACGACTTTTCCGTCCCCGCTCACGGTGATCATGCGGCAAATCTCGCTGTCCCCGTCGGTCAACATACGGAAGATGGCGTTCCGCTCTGCACAGATGCCCAGCGCGCAGGCGCTGTCCACGCAGACGCCGGTATAGATTTTCCCCTCCGGGGTCTCAATCGCGGCGGCGACGCCACCCGCCTCCATCCACTCCGATATTTTACGCGGATGCAGTACCGCGCGGGCGGCGTCATACAGCCGCGCCCATGCCGGGTCCGGTTTGCCGCAGGGCGCGGTGGGGTATCCGGGCAGGGAATACACAGCGGGGTAGGCGCCCGATTTGGCGATCTGCCCGCTTTTGACAAGATCGGTCACAGCGGCATATATGCTCGGGGCATGGTCGTGGTCATGATAGATGGCAAATGCCAGCTCTGCCTGTGTTTTGGCACCGTTTTGCAGGCACGCGAGGATATCGGATTTTTGGCTCATGGTGTTACCTCCTAAAAATAATAAATGGTGTTTTTCGTCGGCGGGGCGGTATGCCCGCAGCCGCGCGTGGGGTCAGTACTCATATTTGATAACGGTCTTGGGTGCGTAGAGATCGATCTGCTCCGTCGTCGCCTCCCGGTCGCCCCATTCGGGCTTGATGCCGTCGGGATAATAGATACTGTATAAATAGATCTCCGCTCTTTTTGTGTTGTACGGCAGGGAGTAACAGGCGGTTGCTTCTTCTCCCGGCTGTATCCGGTGTTCCTGGTAGATGACGCGGCAGGGGGAGCTGCGCCAAATCTCCTCGTCATACACATTGTAGCTTCGGATCAGCACCTTTACGGCGGATACCGGTTCTGTATCATGGTTATAAAAGCGCATCGTCAGTATCGGGCAGTATCGCGTTTGCCGGATGCTGCCGCTGACGGTGATCACCGGCGCGCCGACAAAGCAATCGACAGCCTCCTCCTTGGTCTCAACGGGGGCTTTGTCCTCCGGGAGCACGGTCATGACGATCATCATGGCAAAAAACAGGACGCAAAGAGCGGCACAGACGATCTTCGTCTTTTTGGATGCCATTTCAGCAGCTCCGGAACGCGTCGTTCACCGTGATATAGCCGCCTTTGCCCGCGCTCCGGTGGTTGGTCACGATGCCTGCCCATGCCAGGATCCCCGCGTAGTAGGTGGAGCGGCGCAACGTCGTATCGCCCACCTTGGCGCCGAGAAAATGCGTCGAAACAAAGCCGTCGATGGTGTCGAGAGACAGTCTCTCGCTCCCGATCCGCTCACCGTTGTGCGCGGCACTGTCGCCGCGGTACATCATCCCGCCGAGCTCATTTGCTTTTTTAACGATGGCGGAAAATTCTCCCCATCTGAATACAAACCCCTTCAGCCCTGCCGTTTCAATACCGTCACCGGAGGGGGAGAGCCGGATGGCGATGGGCTCGCCGCGCAGCGCCGGCATGGATGCCCGCCCGCCGCACGCTGTGATCTTACGTTTCAGTGCCGCCACCACCGCATCATCGTCGCTCTGCACGGACAGATCCACGACGGGGATATCCTCCTCTGCCGTGTTGCCCAGCTTCCGGTTGATCTCGCCGAGCCGGTTCTTGATCTGGCTGTAGGAAATACCGGTCTTTCGCTGCATCCCCGAAAAATTGCCCTCGACGGACAGGAACTGCCGGACAAACGACAGATCGTCGTCGGTCAGCCTTTCCAGTCCGCCCAAATTAAAATCACCCGCGATTTCAATGCCGCAGTTGGCGCACGACAGCTTTGCGATACGCATCTCCCCGCCACATGCCGGGCAGGTTCTGACAAGTTTGCTGTTTCCCATTTCACTCACCTCACGATGCGATTGTAGCACACATATCCGAATATGTCAATAGTTTTTTGACACATATTTTGATTATGTTTGAAAATATTGTGTTTTGATAAGAAAAAGGAAGCCGCGGCGTTCTACGCGGGCGCCGCGGCAAAAAGAAAAGCACCCGCGATTGCAGGTGCTTTTATGGAGCGGACTCGGGGGCTCGGTCTCGCCCGCCGGCTCGGTCTTCCGCGGCTCTGACAGGTCTCACTGCGGCTCGGTCTTCCGCGGCTCTGACAGGTCTCACTGCGGTTCGGTCACGCTCCGGCTCTGACAGTCCACCGGACTGTCATTCACTACCGTCGCGCCGCTTCGCTACCCACCGGACTGTCATTCACTACCGCTCCCCTTCGAGTCCCCTAGAAAAACAAAAGGTTTGACGCAATCACCGAGATCATGTCAAACCTTTTATTTTAAATGGAGCGGATTACGGGGCTCGAACCCGCTACCTCAACCTTGGCAAGGTTGCGCTCTACCAGATGAGCTAAATCCGCATATGACGGCAACAAGCTGTTGTCTTGTCGCCGGTTGGTGCCTCCGGTCGGAATCGAACCAACGACACAAGGATTTTCAGTCCTCCGCTCTACCAACTGAGCTACAGAGGCAAGTAATGGCGACCCGGATGGGGCTCGAACCCACGACCTCCGCCGTGACAGGGCGGCGCTCTAACCAACTGAGCTACCAGGCCATTACTATGGGTGCCGCTCTCGCAGCTGGTGGGAACAACAGGGCTCGAACCTATGACCCTCTGCTTGTAAGGCAGATGCTCTCCCAACTGAGCTATGCTCCCGTTGTCACCACTTCTGCGGCGACGGATTAAATTATAACAGCCGAGCGGTGGATTGTCAATAGGTTTTTCTAAATTTTCTCCCGCAATGCCACAATTTATACATTTCCGCAGTTTTGCGCGGGAGAGACGCCGAACAGGCTCTGAAAAAAGTCAATTTTCGGAATTCGGTCGGTGTAATGTACGGCGTTGCCGCCCGCTACCCCCGGGCGACAGCGACGAAGCCCGGGGGTAGCGCCGCCCTTTGTCCCCCGATTTGCCCCGCGGTCGCGGGGCGCCGGGGCAAGGCTTTCGTGTTACCATCTGCGCGAGCCGCAAAAAAGAATAAAAGTTTTTGAAAAGGGGTGCGGGGGAAAACTTTTCTCAAAAAGTTTTCCCCCGCAAAGCTTTCCCCGCAGAAAAACATCGTTTTCCCCTGCGTCAGCGGCGCCAGTATTTACGGTCGAGAGAGCGGTAGCGTACCGCCTCGGCGATGTGGTCGGCGCCGATTTTCTCCGAGCGGTCGAGGTCGGCGATGGTGCGTGCGACGCGCAGGATGCGGTCATGCCCGCGGGCGCTGAGCCCGAGTGTCTCATAGGCGGCGCCGAGCATCTCCATTGCCTCGTCCGTCAGCACACATTCCCGCCGCAGGACGGAAACCGGCATGGCGGCGTTGGTCACAAAGGCGTCACCGTGCTTTGCCAGCCGCTCCCGCGCGAACTCGCGCGCCGCATTGACGCGCAGACGGATGTCGTGCGAGGTCTCCCGCGCGGGCTCTCCCGCATCGTCTCTGCCCGAGATCTCCCCGTAGGTGACGGCGGGCACCTCCACCTGCAGATCCATGCGGTCCAGCATGGGCCCCGACACGCGGTCAAGGTACTTCGCCACCTCGCGTGGGGTACAGGTGCAGACGTGGGTGGGGTCGCCGTAGTAGCCGCACCGGCAGGGATTCATCGCCCCGACGAGCATGAAGCGGCTCGGATAAGTGACGCGCGCCTGCGCCCGCGTGACGGTCACGCGCCCGTCCTCGAGCGGCTGACGGAGCGCCTCTGTAATCTGCTTCGGGAGTTCCGGCATCTCATCGAGGAACAGGACGCCGTTGTGCGCGAGGGAAATCTCACCCGGGCGGGGATTTGCTCCGCCGCCGATCATGCCGACCGCGCTCACCGAGTGGTGCGGCGCGCGGAACGGGCGCGTACACAAGAGCCGCCCGGCGAGGACGCCGACGACGGAATGGACCTTGGTGGTCTCCAGCGCTTCCTCAAAGGTCATGTCCGGCAGGATACCGGGCAGGCGCTTCGCCAGCATGGATTTACCAGAGCCGGGAGGTCCGATGAGCAGAATGTTATGCCCGCCGGCGGCGGCGATCTCCAGGGCGCGCTTCGCCGCGCCCTGCCCGCGTACCTCGGAAAAGTCCTCCGCGACGGCGGCGACCCCGGCACGGAATTCCGCGGGGTCATAGACGGTCGGCTCCACCGTCCGCGCGCCTGCGAGGACCTCCGTCAGCTCTGCGACCGAGGCGATGCCCAGCACCGAAACGCCCGCAACGACGGACGCCTCCGCGGCGTTCTCCCGCGGGACATAGACGGTCGATCTCCCCGCATCCCGCGCGGCGAGCACCATGGGCAGTACCCCACGCACCGGGCGGAGCTCGCCGGAGAGAGAAAGCTCGCCGATGAAGGTACACCGCGAGAGGTCGCATCCTTTCGGGAGCCCGCCGCTGACGGCGAGGATGCTCACCAGGATGGCGAGGTCGAACGCCGACCCTTCCTTCTTTATATTCGCGGGCGCGAGGTTGACCGTCAGCTCCATCGCAGGGAAGCGCACGCCGCTGTTCTCGCAGGCGCTCCGGACGCGCTCCTTTGCCTCCTTGACCGCCGCGTCGGGCAGCCCCACGAGCTCGAAATCCGGCAGCCGGTCAAAGCCGCTGCACTCGACCGCGACCTCGTATCCGTCTACCCCGAGAACACCCGCGGAAAACACCTTGCTGATCATGTCGTACCCCGTTCTGTCGTTTGATAGAGACAGTATAGCGCGTTTGTCGGATTTTGTAAAGGGGCGGCGGTTGACCGCCCGCCGCCGCCGTGGTACAATAGGGGTATGAAACGGGTGCCGCGGCGTTGCTGCCGCGGCGCGGGGAGACAAAATGGAGACGATCAACGGAATGTACACAAATATTTGCAAAAAGCTATGGGCGTATTTTGGCGACACAGGAGCTGCCGCGGGCGTTGCCGGGGCAGTGCCTGACGGGGGGGCGCTCGCGCTCGGCGTGTTCGCGGGGCTCTACCGCGAGGGCTTCCGTCTCGCGGGGAAGCGGGTACACATCCTCGGCGGGGGAGACCTCGCCGAGGGCATCGCCACCTGCCTTTTGAGTGGCGGCGCCGCCGGGGTGACGGTCGGCGGGGCGGGACGGATCCCTCCGGACGGCGCAATGTAAGATATACGGCTCCCCGGCGGAGAGGAGCCTGCGCTCGCGGATCTCACGGGCGCCGAGGGGGTATGTGATCTCACGGCGTTGCCCCTGCGTTCGCGGCTCCTCCTGGATGCCGAGGAGGCAGATCTCCTGACGTCCGGCGGGGTATATCCTCTTGCCGCGGCGGTGGGGATCCTCCGCGGTCGGGCGACCGGCACGGCGCCCGATCCGACAGAGGTCGAGGCGGTCGTGCGGCGGTATCTGCGCGGCAGCTGTAACCTCGCCGTCACCGGGCTCCGCGGGGACGGGGCAGAGGCGGTCGCCGAGTCGCTCTCACGGCTTTCGCGCCGCCCGCTCGTACGCGTCAGCCGTGGGGAGGTCTCCGAAAAATGCCGCGGGACGGAGGGCAGATTGTTTCTCCTTGAGGAGGGGATCGCCGCCGACCGGGAGGCGCTCCTGCCGGTCGCGGAAAACGGGCGATGCGTCTTCGTCGCGCCGCCGCTCGATACGCTCAAAGCGGGGGAGGGCGACCCTGCCCGCGCCGCGCGCTATCGCGGGGTGCTCGGCACCTACACCGCTTTCTGCGACCGCACCTTTGAGCACACGGGCGACCCCGCAGATACCGCCCGCCGCATCCTCGACGATTTCCTGCGCGCCCCCTATCTCAAACGGAGCCGTTGACGACGGAACGCCGCTATCGTGTTCCTCCGGGTCTTGCCTCTCGGCAAGACCTTTTCTGTTGTACGGGGAACATCGGGGTTTGTCAGGAAAAAGCGGCATGACTCGAGGGAGAACGCGGGCGGTGTCGGGTGTTTGCACGCAACGGGTGTAGGGGCGACCATTGGTCGCCCGTTTTCCGTTTCTTCCGGGGCGGCGACCACAAGGAGGAACCGTACCTGCGGGCGACCGATGGTCGCCCCTACAGGCAGAGATGTTCGGGGCGTGGCGGTGTGTCGGGGGAGCGCGGGCGACCGATGGTCGCCCCTACAGGAAAATAGAAACGGTGAAACAACGGCGGTAAGGGTGGGCTATTGTGTGATTAATTTAATGCACTTTTCAACGGTCTGCACGAGCGGAGGAGCTATGCTGCGGAGATAACTTGTAGGGGCGACCACTGGTCGCCCGTTTTCCGTTTCTTCCGCGGTGGTGGTCACCGGGCGGAGCCGTATCTGCGGGCGACCGATGGTCGCCCCTACAGGTGGAGGTTTTGCGGCGTGGAGGTGTGTCGGGTGCGACGTGGGCGATGCCGGGTGTTTACGCCCCCTGCTGTGGCGTGGGGGCGGGAAGACCGGGGTGGGGGAGAGGTCACGGCAACGAGCGCAGAGGTTGTGCGATGCGGCGGTGCAGTGGGGCGTCATGGTGGCGCGGCGGCGGGGCGCCCGCGCGCCGGATACCCGAAAAAGTTTTTGCGGGCGGGAACGCCCGCGCGCTTTACAAGCGGGCGGGTTCGTGTTATACTGAATTTCAACAAAAACGGGAAGCGAAGCACGCGCCGGACGGGCAAAAAGCAGAACGGAAAACAGCGAGGCGGATAGATATGAGTGAAACAAAGAGCGCCGGGGTGATCGTCGTCGGCGCGGGGCACGCGGGGATTGAGGCGGCGCTCGCGGCGGCGCGGATGGGCGTGGAGACGGTACTCTTTACCATCCAGCTGGACGCGGTGGGGAATATGCCCTGCAACCCGTCCATCGGCGGCACGGGCAAGGGGCATCTTGTCTATGAGATTGACGCCCTCGGCGGCGAGATGGGTCGCGCGGCGGATGCCGTGACGCTCCAGTCCCGCACGCTGAACGCGGGGCGCGGCGCCGCCGTGCACTCCCGCCGTGTGCAGGCCGACCGCATGGCGTACCGCGCCTACATGAAGCACCGCATCGAGACGACGCCGGGGCTGCGGCTCGTGCAGTCCATGGTGACGGAGGTCCTGTTCCGGGAGGAGGAGGGCAGACGGCGCGCCGTCGGGGTCAGGACCGCGCTCGGCGACACCTGGGAGGCGCAGGCGGTCATCCTCGCGACGGGTACCTATGCGTCCTCTGCCATTTTCGTCGGCAACGTGACCTACCCCGGTGGGCCCGACGGGATGCAGAGCGCCGAGGGGCTGACCGAATGTCTCACCCGCGCGGGGCTCCGGCTCCGCCGCTTCAAGACCGGGACCCCCGCCCGCATCCACCGCCGCTCCATCGACTTCAGCGTCCTGGAGGAGCAGAAGGGCGACACGCCCGCCATCCCGTTCTCGGCGGACACCGACCCGGACACCTTCGCGGATATTCCGCAGGTCTCCTGCCACATCGTCTATACCAACGAAAAGACGCATCGCGTCATCCTCGACCACCTGAAAGAGAGCGCCATGTACTCCGGGAAGATCCGCGGCACGGGGCCGCGCTACTGTCCGTCCATCGAGGACAAGCTCGTCCGCTTCGCGGACAAGGAGCGACACCAGCTCTTTGTGGAGCCGTGCGGGCGGGGGACGGAGGAAATGTACCTCCAGGGGTTCTCCACCTCGCTCCCCGTCGCTGTGCAGGAGGAGATGGTGCACACCCTCCGCGGCTTTGAGCACGCGGAGATCATGCGCTATGCCTACGCCATTGAGTACGACTGCGTGGATCCCACCGAGCTGCTCCCCACCCTGGAATGTAAGGACTACCCCGGGCTGTACGGCGCCGGGCAGTTCAACGGTACCTCCGGGTACGAGGAGGCGGCGGCGCAGGGGCTCGTCGCGGGCATCAACGCCGCTCTGAAGATCAAGGGGGAGGAGCCGCTCATCCTCACGCGTTCGTCCTCCTATATCGGGACGCTCATCGACGACCTCGTGACCAAGGGGACGAACGAGCCCTACCGCATGATGACCTCGCGCTCGGAATACCGGCTCGTCCTGCGGCAGGACAACGCCGACGAGCGACTGACGCCGCTCGGGCGGCGCGTCGGGCTCATCACGGACGACCGTTATGCCCGCTTTACGGCAAAGCAGGAGAGCATCCGCCGGGAGACAAAGCGGCTCTCTGACACCATCGTCACCCCGACCGAGGCGCACAATGCCGTCCTCGCCTCACTCGGTACCGGGAGCATCCACACCGGGGTGCGGCTCGCCGAGCTGCTGCGCCGCCCGGAGCTCACCTATGAAAATACTGCCCCGCTCGATCCCGACCGCCCTGCGCTCCCGCGCGCCGTCACGCTGACGGTGGAGACGCAGATCAAGTTCGAGGGGTACATCCGCCGCGAGGCGCTGGAGGTGGACCGGCAGGAGAAGCTCGAACATCGCCGCCTGCCGGAGGACATTGACTATACCGCCATCCGCGGGCTGCGTATTGAGGCGGCACAGAAGCTCGCCGCCACACGCCCGCTCTCCATCGGGCAGGCGAGCCGCATCAGCGGCGTCAACCCGGCGGACATCGGCGTGCTGCTCGTCTGGCTCGCAGGTGCCGGCAATGCAGGCGGGACAGGGGACGCAGACGCAGAGAAAACCGAATAAATGAACGGAGAGGAGCCGGAGATACGGCTCCTCTTTGTATTTGGCGCACCTCGCGGAGAGGGGAAAGGTCCGGGTGCGCGGGCGACGGGAGACAGGAGATAAAAAAGATACATTTCGTTGCCCGCGGGCGACCGGTGGTCGCCCCTACACGGTGCGTGCCAGAGGTCGACGGGGAAATGACACCTTTTGTTGTCTGCGGGCGACCGATGGTCGCCCCTACAGGGGACGGGGATGATGGGGGCATCGGGAAAATCGGGAACGGCGCGTGTGCTTTCTCCGTTTGCGCCGGGCGGCGCGATAATTGTGAAAACTCCATTGACAAAGCCGTGGGAGCATGTCACAATTAACGTACAACGACACTGCCCGGGAAATGCCGGGAGTATGGAAAGGAAAGTTATTTATGTCAGCATCGGAAAACGTCACCATCTACTGTCGGAATTGCGGAAGGCAATGCCTCGCGGGAGACAGCTTCTGCCCGCACTGCGGTCTGCCGCTCGACCCGGAAAAATGCCCCAGGACGCGCGTCCGGAAGCCGCGCTCTGCCACCGTTTCCCGTCTCCTCTCCGTGCAGTTCTTCCGCAACGCCGCGGTTCTCCTGCTCTCTGTCCTCGTCCTGCTCACCGCGTTCCTCCCGCTCGTCAGGATAGACACGGGCACGGAGCTCTCCGAAACGCTCGGAGCACCGGTGAAGGTCGAGCTGCATTACAGCGGCCTGGACTTCATCACGCTCTTTATTGACAGTCTGCATAACGATAGTGCCAAGCAAATCGAGGAGAGCCGCCTCGCCGACAAGCTCCTCGACGTGAGCGCCGAGCTGCAACAGGCGCTCGCCGGGGTTGAGAATATGAACGAGCTCACCCGTGAGCAGCGACATCTGGTGAATCGCCTGGTACACCTGTCGTTCCGCCTCACGGCCCGCTCGGAGGA
The DNA here is from genome assembly GCA_934371135.1 of uncultured Eubacteriales bacterium. Classification (GTDB taxonomy): domain Bacteria; phylum Bacillota; class Clostridia; order Oscillospirales; family CAG-272; genus UBA1740. The sequence goes on along the minus strand of CAKRNO010000028.1, from coordinate 5,883 downwards.
CACGGCGTTTCCGCCCTCCGTCATGCTTGCCGCCGTCGCGTCTCTCTTGTACATGGTGTTCGCCGTCGCGTTCTTTGCCGTCGCGCTCCTGAACCTCCTCCTGCACCTTCTCGGTCGCCGTGACCTCCTCGCGGCGGTGCTACGCTGTCTGTGCCTGGTGCCCGGCGCGACGCTTGTCCTCCACTTTACCGCCCGTGTCGTGTTCGGCAGCACCTTCTTCCGCGTGGCGCCTGCCGGGACGGTCATCGGCACCGTAATCACCGCCGTCGCCTTAACCGCGGCCGTGATGATCATCGGGCTCGCGACCGGTACCATCCGCTTCCGCGCCGGCGCCGCCGTCCGTACTTTCGTGATGAGCGGTTGCGCTTTCGTGATGCTCTGTGTGCTGCTCCTCGCGCCCCTCACGGTCAGACTGACGGGGAAATTCCCCTCGCTCGCGGGCAGTATCCTGCCAGGGGAGACGACCGGGGGGACCGCCTCCACCACAACGGTCAAGGTACGCCTCGACTGGTCGTTTTTCGACTCGGTCAACATGACGGATAAAGAACGCCAGGACTTTGACGAGAAGACTCTTGCGGCGCTGGACGCGCTCTCCGAACACGGGCGCTCCGATTACTCCCGCGGGACGATGGGCGCCGTCGGCACGCTCCACACCGCGGTCGCCTATGTATTGCGCTTGGCGACCGGGGACGGCAGCGGCATGGGTGTCTTTGCCTTTGTGCCGGTGCTCGCGCTCCTTGCCGGTCTCGGCGCCGCATGGCTGCTGGGCGAGGGGCTCCTGTACTTCGCGACAGGGCGCTGCCGCCGGAGTCTGTACATCGCCGCCAAGGCAACGGCTTGCGCCGCGGCAATCCTGCTGCTTATTGCGCTCATCGTGACGGTCGTCATCTTTGATCTCACCGCCGGACAGTCCAACTTCAAGCGTCTCCATGAGAACGCAGTGTTCGGCCCTGTGGTGGGCGAAAACGGGCTCGTCCACCGTATGATCAGGATGCGGATCGGCGCGGCACCGATTGTGCTCACCGTCTTCTCCCTCCTCGCACTGGCAATCCCGCTGCCTGTACGGAAATGCAAGGAAGACGAATTGATTGAATCAACGGCGGGTAATCAAGATATTACTGTCAACCTACACGTTGTTGACTGACCGGACGGCACGACAAAAAGGACCTCTCGCGGGGTCCTTTTTGGCTTACCGGGGATTTCAATTAAGTCCGCCCGATTCCGAACAGGCGCCGCAGGAGCGGGCGCAGGAAACGGGGGGAATGTACGACGACAATTTTCATACCGACAGCCTCTTTTCCGATACTTGGAGGGCGACCCTCATGACAGTGTATGCAGAGGGACGGGGGGAGAGTCACAGGGAGTGGTATTTCGTGCGGGGCACGAAGTGGTATTGTCGCTGGCGCGGCGGTCTTTTTGTGCGTTGCCGCCCGCCGGGGTGCGGGCGTTCGCCGGTCGCTCCTGCGGGGGAGAGGGAAAAATACGCAAAAAAGGACGAAAAAACTGTGCTTGTGTACTTTACAAAAGGAAAAGGTTGTGGTAAAATTATAACCGTGCGCCGTAGGGTCTTTTTGCCCCGACGGTGCGTAAATTTGGGTAGATATAAATTTCACATAAACGGAGGAATATTCCATGGTAGAAAGAAAAAAGCTTTCTATGGACGGTAACACGGCTGCCGCGCACGTATCATATGCGTTTACGGAAGTCGCCGCGATTTACCCGATCACCCCTTCCAGTCCGATGGCGGAGGTGACCGACACCTGGTCCGCGACCGATAAGAACATTCTCGGTCAGCCTGCGAGAAACATTTTCGGGGAACGCGTCAAGGTCATTGAGATGCAGTCCGAGGCAGGCGCCGCCGGTGCCGTGCACGGCTCTCTCGCTTCCGGTGCGCTGACGACCACCTATACGGCATCCCAGGGTCTGCTCCTGATGATCCCGAATATGTATAAGATCGCCGGCGAGCTGCTCCCCTGCGTCATTCATGTGTCCGCACGCTGCGTCGCATCGCACGCGCTGAACATCTTCGGGGATCATTCCGACGTTTACGCCTGCCGCCAGACCGGCTTCGCGATGCTCGCGGAGACCAACCAGCAGGAGATCATGGACCTCGGCGCCGTTGCCCACCTCGCGACGATCGAGGGCCGCGTGCCGTTCATCAACTTCTTTGACGGCTTCCGCACCTCGCACGAGATCCAGAAGATCGCGGTCTGGGACTACAAGGACCTCGCCGACATGGTCGATATGGACGCGGTCGCCGCTTTCCGTGCCCGCTCCATCAACCCCGAGCACCCCGTGCTCCGCGGCTCTGCCGAGAACGGTGATATCTTCTTCCAGCACAGAGAGGCGTGCAACCCCTACTACGACGCGATCCCCGGGATCGTCGAGAAGTACATGGGCAAGGTCAACGAGAAGCTCGGCACCAACTACGGTCTGTTCAACTACTACGGTGCGCCGGACGCCGACCGCGTGATCATCGCGATGGGCTCTGTCTGCGACGTCGCCGAGGAGACCATTGATTACATGAACGCACACGGCGAGAAGGTCGGTATCCTGAAGGTCCGCCTGTACCGTCCGTTCTGCGCCGAGAAGATGGTCGCGGCTCTGCCGAAGACCGCGAAGAAGATCGCCGTTCTCGACCGCACGAAGGAGCCCGGCGCCCTCGGCGAGCCGCTGTACCTCGACGTCGTTGCGGCACTTGAGCAGTGCGGCGTGAAGGACGTGACCGTCGTCGGCGGCAGATACGGCCTCGGCTCCAAGGACACCACCCCTGCCTCCGTCTTTGCGGTGTATGAGAACCTCGCCGCAAAGGAGCCGAAGAACGGCTTCACGATCGGCATCGTCGATGACGTGACCGGTCGCTCGCTCCCCGAGCACGCTTGCCCCGACACCGCTCCTGCCGGCTCCATCGCCTGCAAGTTCTGGGGTCTCGGCGGCGACGGTACGGTCGGCGCGAACAAGAACTCCATCAAGATCATCGGTGACCACACCGACAAGTACATTCAGGCGTACTTCCAGTACGACTCCAAGAAGACCGGCGGCGTGACCATCTCGCACCTGCAGTTCGGTAACACCCCGATCAAGTCCCACTACTACATCACCAAGGCGGACTTCGTGGCCTGCCACAACGCGTCCTACATCCTCAAGGGCTACAAGATCGTTCAGGATGTCAAGCCGGGCGGCACGTTCCTGCTCGACTGCCAGTGGAAGGCGGAGGACCTCGACAAGCACCTGCCGGCGTCCGTCAAGTCCTACATCGCCAAGAACAACATCAGGTTCTACATCATCGACGCGACCGACATCGCCAAGAACGAAGTCGGTAACATGAAGGTCAAGAACACCATTCTGCAGTCCGCGTTCTTCGCGCTCGCAAAGGTGCTCCCGATCGAGGAAGCCATCGGCTACATGAAGTACATGGCGACCAAGTCCTACTCCAAGTTCGGTGAGGACGTCGTCGCACAGAACCATAAGGCAATCGAGATGGGTGCCGGTGCACTCGTCGAGATCAAGGTGCCCGCAGAGTGGGCAAACGCCGGTGAGGACCCCGCAGAGGCTCCCGCCGTCGGGCCGCGCGCCGACCTTGTGAAGTTTGTCAACGACATCTGCCGCCCTGTCGGCAAGATGGACGGTGACTCCCTCCCCGTGTCTGCCTTCAAGGACATGGCGGACGGTACGTTCCCGCAGGGCTCTGCCGCTTATGAGAAGCGTGGGGTCGCGGTGTTCGCGCCGACCTGGAACGCCGCTGCCTGCATCCAGTGTAACACCTGTGCGTTCGTCTGCCCGCACGCTGCCATCCGTCCGATCGCGATGACGGCAGAGGAGGCGGCAAACGCTCCCGCCGCCGCCAAGATCGTGGACACCAAGCCGAAACCGGTCTACAAGTTCACGATGGCGATCTCGCCGCTGGACTGCATGGGCTGCACCAACTGCGTGAAGGTCTGCCCGGTCAACCAGCAGGTCGACAAGAAGGCTGCCGCCGCAGGCGAGAAGCCCGATGCCTCCAAGTACGCTATCCGCATGGTTGCCTCCGCGGGTGAGGCAGACCAGCAGGCTGTGTTCGACTACGCTGTGGCGAACGTGTCCGAGAAGCATGAGCTCGTCGGCACCTCCGTCAAGGCGAGCCAGTTCAAGCAGCCGCTGCTCGAATTCTCCGGCTCCTGCGCAGGCTGCGCCGAGACCTCCTATGCACGTCTCATCACCCAGCTCTTCGGTGAGAGAATGTATATCTCCAACGCGACCGGCTGCTCCTCCATCTGGGGTGGCTCCGCGCCCGCAACGCCTTACACGGTCAACAAAGAGACCGGCAAGGGTCCGGCCTGGGCGAACTCCCTCTTTGAGGACAACGCCGAGCACGGCTTCGGTATGGCGATCGGTCAGAAGACCATCCGCGCAAAGCTGAAGGGCTACGTTGAGGAGGTTCTGAACTCCGACGCATCCGAGGAGATCAAGACTGCCGCGAAGGCATATCTCGATACCTTTGAGGACGGCGCGAAGAACGGTGCCGCTACCGATGCACTCGTCGCGGCGCTCGAGGGCTGCGGCTGTGACCTCGCGAAGAAGATCCTCGCCGAGAAGGCTTACCTCGCGAAGAAGTCCGTCTGGATCTTCGGCGGCGACGGCTGGGCTTATGATATCGGCTTCGGCGGTCTTGACCACGTGCTCGCTTCCGGTGAGAACGTCAACGTCATGGTCTTCGACACCGAGGTGTATTCCAACACCGGCGGGCAGGCTTCCAAGGCGTCCAACATCGGTCAGGTGGCACAGTTTGCCGCCGCCGGTAAGGCAATCGGCAAGAAGAACCTCGCCGAGATCGCGATGTCCTATGGCTACGTTTATGTGGCACAGGTCGCGATGGGCGCTGATATGAACCAGCTCCTGAAAGCCATGACCGAGGCAGAGGCTTATCCGGGCCCGTCCCTCATCATCGGCTACGCACCCTGCGAAATGCACGGTATCAAGGGCGGCGGTATGCAGAACAGCCAGTTCGAGATGAAGAAGGCTGTCGATGCAGGCTACTGGCACCTGTTCCGCTTCAACCCTGCCAACAAGGCAGCCGGCAAGCCCGTGTTCACGCTCGACTCCAAGGAGCCGACCGGCGACTACGAGGCGTTCATCAAGGGTGAGGCGCGCTATGCACGGCTCGCGCAGACGTTCCCGGAGAGAGCGAAAGAGCTCTTTGAGAAGGCTACCGAGACGGCGAAGGCGAAGTACGAGCATCTCAAGAAGCTCGCCGACTTCTACTCTTAAGGCACGCGTGAGAAGCGCAGAACAAGCGCCCTGAATAAGGGTAAATAAAGGGCAACCGATTTTGTTGTACAACATAAAGGAGTATGGCAAGATCGGTTGCCTTAACTTTAAGAAACGACGGGCGCTTTAGCCCCGTGCGCGTCGCCTACCGTACAAAGTACGCCTACAGCAACGCGCACGGGGCTTCTGCCTCTCCTCGCGCGTGCCTTAGGTACACAAGTTGAACAATAGCTGGCGCAACCTATGTCGAAAAAACAGCCGGCGCGTAAACGGAAGTAATGGCATTTTCGCATCGCGAAAATGCATCAGGCAAACGAACGGGTTCTTTGACCCGGAGGACGTTGCCGGGGCTGGCGCAAAGCGCGGAGGCAAAGCGATGGCATAAGGGGCACGCAGGAATACCGTCGGGACGGCGACAAATTTTCGGGGGAACCGGGCGATGCCGGGTGTTTGAACTCACGGTTGTAGGGGCGACCATTGGTCGCCCGTTTTTCGGTTCTTTCGTGACGGCGACCACAAGGCGGAGCCATATTTGCGGGCGACCAATGGTCGCCCCTACGGAGCGGAGGTTTTCGTGGTGCGGCGGTGTGCCGGGGGGAACGCGGGCGACCGATGGTCGCCCCTACAGGCAGAGGT
>CAKRNO010000027.1 GCA_934371135.1 uncultured Eubacteriales bacterium | reverse complement strand
CGGAGAAACCGTTTGTTTGCCTTATGTATTTTCGCGACGCGAAAATACTTTTTCTTCATCTAACCGGGGAGCAATCGCCGCCCTTATCTCTTGTCTCGTCAGCTGCGGCCGCTGCTGCGCCCGCCTCCCCCGCCACCGGAGCTCCCTCCTCTGCCGCCCGACGACGTCGGTATTGCCGTCTTGGTCACGGTATGGTAAAGGAACATATCACGCTCCAGCGTCAGCGTCAGGTTGGCGAACTGCTCAAGCGGGTAGGACGCCGACCGGTTCTTCTTCCGGTACCGGAGCACCACGATGAGCACCGCGACCCCGCCGGAGACGGCGCCGACCACGAGCCCCGCGATGACGGCTATCAGGATCATTTGTGAGGTCGTCTTCGGGGGATTTGCCGCCTTTCCGGCGGCGAGCCTCTCCGACGAGCGCACGATCAGCGTCTCCACCGCCTCGTACATTCTGCCCGCCTTCGCATCGGCATCGACCTCGTTTTTCAGCGCCTTGATTTCCGCGTCGCTGATATACCGCGACATATCGCCGTAGGTATAAAGCTCCGTCTCATAGCGGGTGCCGTTATACCAGACGACCAGCCCGATGACATTCTGCTTTCTGGAGGAATACCCGTTGTCGCGCAGCTCCTCCTCGGCGGTGCTGTCCCAGTCGGACGCAAACACCACGAGGAAATCGGTGTCGCCCACCTTGTCGGTCTGCGCGGCGGCGAGCGCCGAGAGGCCGGATATTTCAGCATCCGTCAGCGGAGCGCTGCCCCACTGGTTATCGAGTTTGAAGCCCGCCTGCCCCTCAAAGGAGCACAGGCAAAGAAACGCCGCGAGGACGCAGATGAGTGCCAGTATTCTCTGCTTTTTCATCACAGTAACCCTCCGAGGGCCACGATGGCGCCGACCACCGCCGTCACCGCGGCACAGATACCGCCGAACAGCGCCCACAGCTTACCGCGGCTGACCGGGAGCTCCCCGTAGATCTTGCCGGTGTGCCCGTTCATGGCGTAGGTATAATTCCGTTTCTTCCCGCGATAGGTCATGAGCCAGATCGGCATGAGGGCATATTCCCAGTTCTCGCGGTACACAGACAGCCCCTCGTTTTCGGGCACCACGGTCGCATAGCCGTGGATGGTATCGCGGAGCATCCCGCGCGCGTAGCCGCGCATCCGCCCCTCGATCTCGCCCTCCAGCCCCTCGCGCTCGATGTCGCGCTTTTTGGTCAGGAACCCGGAGAGATACGGCATCGAAAACTCCTCGAGCGCCGCGGACGGGAACGGGAGGATCCCCTCCACCATCTTCTTGTCCGCCTCGGTGAGCGCCGAGGTCGTGAGATCCTCAAAGTGGATCTCCCCCTCACGGATGACCTTGAAATGGGAGGTCTCGGTGTAGCGGTAGTTGCCGCTCACCCAGCTGCGCACGCGCGTCGCGCGCGCCTCGAGCCCCGCCTGCGTATCGGCATCCGTCACCCAGAACGGGTAGTAGACGCCCTGCATTTTTTCGAGCTGCTCGGGCGCGAAGAAATCCCGCGGTATGAACTTGTGCTTGGAGACGAACTGCAAAAACGCCTCCTCCGCCATCTTGCGATCGTACTTGAACGGTACGATGCGCGCGGGGCGCATCTGCCCCGAGAGCTTGCCGCGGTGAATGACGGGCGTGTGGCAATAGACACATTCGGTGGCGACGGTGTTGCCGTCACAGGCGACGACCGCGCCGCAGTTCGGGCAGGCATATTCCTCCATCTGGGCGCAGTAGTCGTCGTCCGCCTCACCGTGCCCCGTGGGTTCCTCTCCGTTTTCGGTGACCTTCCGCTCCCGCTTCTCGTCCATCGCGTCGAGCTCTTCCTTGGTAAACGACGAGGAGCAGTATTCACAGGTGAATTTGCCCGTCGCCGGGTCAAAGGAGAGCGGCGCCCGGCAGTTCGGGCACTGGTAGGATACGATTTCAGCCATGCGTGTACCTCATGAAAATGCCCGGACGAGCCCTCATCGGTGCTCCTCCGGGCAGAATGTCAATTATTCGCCTTTCTTCTTTCCGCAGTCGGAGCAGAACTTCGACGCGGCGCTGTTCTTGTGCCCGCAGGAGCAGGTCCAGTCCGCCTCGGGGCGCTTCGCGCCGCAGTCGGAGCAGAACTTACCCGTGTTGACCTTGCCGCAGGCACAGGTCCAGGTGTCGTCTGCCGGCTTCGGCTTACCGCAGTCGGAGCAGAACTTACCGGTGTTGACCTTACCGCAGGAGCAGGTCCAGCCGCCGGCTGCCGGGGCGGGCGCCGCTGCCGCCGCTAACTCTCTCTGTGCTTCCATCTGCCGGGCGTTGGTCGCAGAGGCGGCACCCATGAAGTTGCCGGCGCCTGCCATACCCATACCCATGCCCATAAAGGCGGTTGCCGCACCGTTCGGGTTGGAGCCCGCGTTCTTGAGCCCCTCGGCGACGGCGCCCTGCACATACCCCTCACGGATGGTGGGGTCGGAGAGCATCGCACCGCGGTTGCGGAGATTGATGAGCTCTTTGGATTCCTCGTCGTAGGAGATGGAAGCCAGACCGACCGCCTGCACCTCCATACCGCGCATCGTGCGCCAGCCCTCGTCGAGCGCCTCTGCCATGTAACGGGAGAGCTCCTGCGCCTTTCCGGTCACATAGGAGATGCGGATCCCGTCGGCGGACATCCGGTTGATGGCGCTCTGGAGCGCCTCCAAAAATTCGTTCAGGTACTGCTCGTTGATGTCGTCGATCTCGACGCGGCGGCTGGATTTGCCGATTGCCTCGGCATAGAACTTCAGCGGGTCAACGATCTTGATGGAATATGTACCGTGTGCCCGGAGGAACAGCTCACTGTTATAGAAAGCGTCGAAATAGTTGATGGGCGCGCGCGTGCCGAACTTGATCCCCTTGATCTCCTGGAGATTGACGAACAGCACCGTCTGCTTCGCGGACGGGACGCCGCCGAATTTGATACGGCTGAAGGACTCGCCGATGCTCGCGCCGAGTTGCCCGTTAAAGAGCGAGGGGGTCGCCGCGAGGTCGACCTTGTAGTAACCCGCCTCCGCGGTATAGTCCACGACCTTGCCGCCGTCGATGAGCATCATGAACTGATTTTCGCCGACGTGGATGATCGACCCGTTGGAGATGTAATCCTCGGTGCCGCGCTTGTTGGCACTGCGCTTGTCGTTCTTGCGTACCTTCACCCCGCTCGTCAGAACGGTGGTGTCGGTCATATTATCGGCTTCCAGTACTTCGAGCCAGGAGTCGGCAAGGCCGCCGCCGACCGCGCTCGCGATTGCTTTGATAATTCCCATGGTAAACTCCTATCCCCGGCACCTGCCGGTCAATATTTCTCTACGGAGTTATTCTAACATATCCGTTTGCGGATTGCAAGTGGCGATGCAAAGTTTCGTATGCACCCGGGTGGCAGGGGCGCCCCTACCCTGTCGTCCCGCACCCGATGATGCCCCCGGAAACGCAAAAAAACGGGGCACCCCGCCGCGGCGGGGTGCCTCCCGGACATCACGCCCGGAATCAGTTATAACCGTAGGTTACCTGGATGGAGACGGCGTTGCCGCTCTCCGTGGTATAGGCGACCTTCATATCCTTCGGCTGCCCGTTCGGACGCACCGTGATGGTCACCTCCACCCCCGCGGGCGGGAGCTCGAGGGCGGTACCGAAGAACGCGTCCGCGTTCGTCACGGTTGCCTTGAACACATAGTCCGCGTAGCTGTACTCCCCGTTCTTGAAGTTGCCCATGTCAAAGGAGAACTTCGCGAAGTCCACTGCCTTGAGCTTGCTGCCGGCTTCGCCTGCCGCCCTGACGCTCGCGGTCTTGCCGGGGGAGAGGGTCACCTTACCGCCTGCGGCGGTCACCGGTACAAAGTACGGCATATCGAGGGAGTCCTCCTCCCCGAGGCTCTCGTCGTTGATGACAATGGTGGCTTTCAGGTCACTGTTGTCGTCTTCAGTGTCCCCGACGAGGGTATAGGTCACCTTTGCCGTCGCGCGGCTGGCGCCGGCGTTGGCGAGGTTGTTGTGCAGCGCGTCCAGCTCTGCGTTCGTGCCGGTCGGGGTGACGTTGCCGTCATCGTTGTGATCGCGCTTGCAGCTGCAGGAGCAGAGTGCCAGAATACAGGAGAGGCACAAAAGGCAGCTGATGATCGTTATCCATCTTTTCATCTTTTTTACTCCTCCTTAATTCTCTTTCGACCGGGTCGGGAGAGGCGTTGCCTTCGTGACGGTCGCCGTCACATAGGCGACGTAGTGACCGAAACCGGTGTTGGTCGTCACCTCCAGAGAGCAGGAGGTCGCGATCTTCGTGGCGGTCAGGATCTCTGCATTGAGCTGCGCGATGGTGTTGTTGTAGTCATCCATCGCTTCCTGCACGGCGGGGGCAACCGTCTTCGACCGGTTGTCGAGACCGTCGTGGTAGGCGTTGTACAGGTTCACCAGTCTTTCAAGCTCCAGGTACTTCTGCATGATGGAGGTAGCCGCCTTGACACGGGCTGCCTGGCTCGTGAGGTAATCCTCGTACCTGGTCTTGAACAGCGGGTCGGGCGTGAAGCTCGCGCCGCTCTCCCTGATGGTCGTGATGTTCTGGATGAGGGTGGTCAGCAGCTCGCGCCATTCCTCCTCCGTGTGCTCCACGAGGAGCTTGCCCTTGTTGTCCTTGTAGGACTGGTAGGCGTCGCTGATCTCGAGGTACATCGAGGTGAAGATGTCGAGCGTCGTTTTGGCGTCGCGGCATTCGTCGCTGTACGTCTCGTCGATGGGCAGGTCCTTGACCTCCTCATAGGCGGCGATGCGCTCGTCGAGGTTCCGTCTGTCGTCGCCGAAGATTGCGGCGGCTTCAATGAGGCTGTCGCCGTTGTCGGCGATGACCTGCATGAGGGCATCGAGGTCCTCGATGCGCTTCATCGCGCGCTCGTAGGAATCGTAGTTGCTGCCGCCCGGCTGGTCGGAGACGACGCCGCTCGCGAGCATCGCGTCCAGCTTTTCGGTGATCTCGTTGTACGAGGCGCTCATTTCCTGGTAGTTGTAGGAGCCTGCGGCGAGGGCTTCCTCGTCGAGGCGGGTGACGGCAGCCATAAGCGATGCGATCGCCTCCTGGTCACCCGTGGCGACCCCGTATTCCTTGCTCGCGGTCACCTTCTTCGTGTCGCCGGGCGTGAGGAATTCGGTACCGGCACCGGTGCCGGACACCCAGTACGAAACGCCGGAAACGGTCGGTACATGAATGATGCTGGTATCCTGGTTGCCCGCCTGCGGCACATAAGCCGTCAGCGCAGGGTAGCCGGTGAAGGAGACCTTGTAAAGCGGCTGTTCCGCCTTCATGCGGAAGGTGCGGAAGTCGCGCAGGTTGAAGGAGCGCTCGGGCGAGGTCTTGTCGGTCGCATCCTGGCGCGCCTGATAGCCCTTGATGAGCATCTTGGCATTGTTGTTCGTGAATACCTTGACCGCCGACCATTCATAGGAGGACAGCGCCTTCATATCCGTCTCGGTGATGCCCCAGCCCTTGGCGCACTGCTCGGTCGGCAGAACGTCGATGTAGGCGGTGTAGCCCGCGAGCACCGTGGCATCCTCCTCGGAATAGCGCGGGATGATGTAGATCATCACCGTGTTCCACTCGCCCATGACGAGCTCTTTTCCGGTGGTCACTTTCCCGCCGCCGGCGGCGGCAGTGGTGCCCCAGTAGACCTTACCGTCGGTGTCGATCCAGCACAGCGTATGGTCACTGTTGTTTTCGAAAGCGGAGAGGCTCATGCCGGCGAAGCTGTCGGCATCGGGTTTCGTGTCGAAAGCGATGAAGAACGGGGCGACCCCTGCCGCCATCTTGCCGTTTTCCACCGGGTTGATCTGGATGTTACCGTCACCGGCAACACCGCGGAAGGTCAGGATCCCGTTCTCCTTGTCGAGCGTGACCTTGCTCTTGATCGCGGGGCTCCATTGCAGCGGACCGTTGAAGGACCCGTCCGACTTGACCCAGTTGGCATAGCTCGCCGATGTTGCCAGGTCGGCGCCCACCCAGTTCGAGCGGTAGCCCCCGTTGTTCGACAGCGTAGAATCATACTCAAAAGCATATCCGACGATCGCCGCTTCTTCGGCGAAGGCCGCCATGGGCAGGATCATCACTGCCATGAGCAGCAGCGGGATGACCACGCGCAGGACCTTTTTCATGTTAACCTCGTTTCCCGGGGCGCGCCCGCAAGAGGTGCCTCCCGTCAAATAATGTCTTCAATATTGTACCATACGCGTGAGGGGCGGGCAACCGCAAAACCGCCGAAATTGCGAAACGCTTTTTAGGAAAACTGACCAAGCAAAAAACCGATATGTATATAATAGGTAAGCAACCACGTCAACTATTGCAGATTCTGCTGCGAATGCTCGAAAATTGCACAAGGGCACGGTCGATGACTCCCGGGGCGACGCAGTAGGCGAGGCGCAGGTATCCGGAGAGACCGAAGCCGTCGCAGGGCACGACGAGCAGCCCCTCCCGCTTTGCCTCGTCCGAGAACGCGACGGCGTCCCCGCCGGGGGCGCGCAGGAGCAGATAGAACGCCCCGTCGGGCGGCACGGGCTCGTAGCCGAGGTCGCAGAGCCCCCGGAGGAGCGTCTGCCGGTTGCGGTCGTAGAACGCGAGGTCGGGGGCGGCGTCCGGCACCGCACCGATGACGTGCTGCATGAGCGAGGGGGCACAGACGTGCCCGAGCGTGCGCGCCGCCCCGGCGACCGCGCGCAGGAGCCCCGCCGCATCGTCACAGGAGGGCGGGACGAGGACGTACCCGATGCGGTCACCGGGGAGCGAATAGCTTTTGGAGTAGGAATAGCAGATCACCGTCTCACGATAGATCGCGGGGAGATACGGCACCTCCCGCCCGCCGTAGACCAGCTCGCGGTACGGCTCGTCCGAGATGAGATAGACGGTGTGCCCGACCTCCCGGCTCCGCGCCGTCAGGCACCCGGCGATTTCCGCCAGCGTCCCGTGGCTGTACACCACCCCGGAGGGGTTGTTCGGGGAGTTGACGATGACGCCGCGCGTGCGCTCTCCGATGAGCGCCGACAGAGCGTCCATGTCCGGCAGCAGCGTCACGGGGTCGCAGGGGCAGACCCGCAGGACCCCTCCGGCGACGGTGGCAAACACCCCGTACTCCGGGAAATAGGGGGCGAGGGCGATGAATTCGTCTCCCGCCGCCTCGGTGAGCGCAAAAAATACGGCAGTGAGCGCGGGCGCCGCGCCCGCGGTCAGGAACAGATGCTCTGCCCGGATGGGGGCAGAAAAGCGGCGGGAGAGCGAGGCGGCGATGCGCTCGCGCACCACGGGGTCTCCCTCCGCGGCGGTATAACCGTGCAGGCGCATCGGATCCCCCTCGGCGAGCAGGGCACGGAGCGCCTCCGTCACCGCCGCAGGCGGCGGGGTCGCCGGGTTGCCGAGCGTCAGGTCGGCAACAGCCTCCTCCCCCCTCGTGCGACGCAGCTCCTGCCCGTAGGCGAACAGCTCGCGTATGACCGAGCGGCTGTTGCCGCGTTCAGTCGCCTGCCTGTTCCACATGAGAGGTCTCCTTTCCGTCGCCGAGCATCGGCGGCGTCACGCCGTGCAGTTTGTCAAGGTAGCAGGTAAAGAGGATGGCGTCCCGCGGCTCCTGCACCGGGTACAGGCGGAGCAGACGGTTGTTGTGATACACGTCGATGTGCTTCGCGACGGTGACGGGGATGCCCCCAAGCTCCTCCGTTGTGAGCGAGAAGTCGGCACGTTCGCCGAACACCTCCCCCGAGAAAGCGAAAGCCTCGCGGTCGAGCGTCACCACCCCGCGCCCCGCGCGGCGGTCAAGGTGACCTCGGCGGTTGATTGCCTCCACCGTCACCTCGGCGGTGAGCGGCTTATCGAGGTCGATGTTTGCCTGCTGGCGGTCGAACCAGGCGTTGACCGTGTCGAACGGGGCGCCGTGCAGGCGGTAGGTCTCGTCGAGCGTGGCATCCAGCGTGCACGCGGAGCAGCGGATGTGCCCGCGCCGTGTCATGAGCGTCCCCCATGCACCACATACGGGGCACCACCGGAGGATCCCGTCCAGCCCCGCCGTCGTGTCCTTCACACGGTAACGGACGCCCGCCATCGCCGCCTCGTCATCGTGCGCGAGGGCGCGGCGCATCCGTTCGTCCACCGCCTCGGGGGTCATAGCGGCGAGCTCCTCCGCGGTAAAGAGCTGTGCCGTCGAGACGACGATCTTGCCGCGGCGGCGGTATTTGCCCCATTTGGGGAAGGTCAGGTACGCGCCGTTCCCCGTCACGGTATAGACCGGCAGCCCCAGCTTCTGAATGAGCGCCCCGGTCCCGTCCGCGAGCGGCAATGAGTGCCCGCAGGCGGGCAGCCGCCCCTCGGGGAAAAGGACGATGATGTTCCCCTCCGCCTTGGCGCGCAGGATCTGCATGATGGTGCGGGTGTCCGCCGAGAACATCCGCTTACCGATGGCGTGCATCCGGCGCAGAAACCAGCCGAGGATGGGAAAGGTGAGAAAATGCTGGGAGAGCACAAAGGTGACGCGCCGGGGCCAGAGCGCCATGCCGACGAGGATATGATCCTTGTTCGAAATGTGCGGCGCCAGGATGATGGCGGGTCCCCGCAGCCCCCGCACGGCGCTGTTGTCCACGCGCACGCCGTAGCGCAGGCGGTAGTACGGCCGCAGGATGATGAGCGCGAGCAGATATAGAAACGGGTTCGGTCGCCCGATCCTCTGTTTTTTCTTTGCCTTATGTGCCATAAATTGCCCTCTTTTCTTGTTAAAACCAGTATACCGCACCCGCGCCCGTCTGTCAATTCCCGCCCGCCGCCGTTTCGTCGCGCGTTTCTCCCCTTTTCGCGCCGTAGGGAGCAGGAGCAGAACCCGATCAACGGAGAGTCCTGCCGGGAAAACGCAATATCGCGCTTGCAAACCCCGCCCGCCAACACAGCGAAAATACAGACGACGCGCCCGACCGTGACACCGCACCTGTAGGGGCGACCATCGGTCGCCCGCCAACACAGCGAAAATACAGACGACGCCCCCGACCGCGACACCGCACCTGTAGGGGCGACCATTGGTCGCCCGCCAACGCAGCGAAAATACAGACGACGCGCACGACCGTGGCACCGCGCCCGTAGGGGCGACCATCGGTCGCCCGCCAACACCGCGAAAATACAGGCGACGCCCCCGACCGCGACACCGCACCTGTAGGGGCGACCATCGGTCGCCCGCCCTCCCCCGCACAACCTCTGCAGCAGTAAAAATCGCGCCGGCGGCACCCTTTCCCGCTTGCATTCCCGCCCGCGCCGTTGTATGATAGAGAAAAACCTATCGGGAGGACCCGTTATGCATCCCTTTCGCCACCTGTTCACCATTCTCCGCCACCGACGTGGTGTACGTCGCGTCGCCCGCCGCGTCGGGATCCCGTGGCGGGGGCTGACGCACGACCTCTCCAAATTCTCCCCGACGGAGTTCTGGGCGGGCGCCCGCTACTGGCAGGGCACCCGTAGCCCCAACGAGGAGGAGCGCGAAGAACTGGGCTACTCGCCGGCATGGATGCACCATAAGGGGCGCAATCGCCACCACTATGAGTACTGGGTCGATATCGACCCGAAGACCCGCCTGTACGGACCCGTGGAGATGCCCGTCCCGGACACGGCGGAGATGTTCTGTGACCGCGTCGCCGCCAGCCGCGTCTACCGCGGCAAGCAGTACACCGACGCCTACCCCCTCGAGTACTTTCTCCGCGGTCACGCAAAGGATCTCATGCACCCGAAAACCGCCGAGCGCCTCTCACACTGGCTGACGGTGCTCGCCGAGGAGGGGGAAGAAAAGGCGTTCGCCCTGGTCCGCGCCGCCGTGCGCGAGGACAAAGCGCGCCGCAAAGCCGAAAAGCGCGCCCGCCGGATGGCGGCACACGCCGAAAACCGGAAATGACCCCCGCCGCCGGAGGGCGGCACATGGAGACCCGTCCCCGAAAAAGACCGACCGCCCGGAGCAACTGCCCGGGCGGTCTTTCTGTTTCATCCTGACAATGCGGAGATCTGTTTACTCAATGCGGAACGTGAAGTCCCCCGCCGCGCCTTCGGCACGGAAGCAGAGACGGTAAAAGGTGTCCGTCTCCCATGCGTGCGAGAGCCTGCTGTCCCCGACGGGGAATGCGTCGAGCTCATAGGTGAGCGCCGGATCAAAGGTCAGCGTCCGCCCGTGCGGGAGCGCGATGCGCCCCTCGCCGATGAGCTTCGGCTCCGCGGCGCACATGAGGTGGAAAGTGACCGTCCCCGCCTGTTCGAGCGTGTAGGTGTCGCGCACGGTCGCCCCCGTATCGTCGAGCGAAACGGCGCGCCGGTAGGAGCGGATGCCCGCCTCCCCGGGGTACGCCCCCGCGAGCTCCATCGACCATCCGCCGTCCCCGTCGTACACCTCGTCGCGGGAGGCGTATGCCCCGCCGGGCTTTTGCTGTACGCCGTTAAAGTCGGGCAGATTGTGATAAGAAGAATTCATGTAGTAGAGCTCATACCGCCGCTCGGAGAAGGTGATCTTGCTGTAAACGCCGCACCCCGTGTCGATGAGCACGGGCTCCCCCCGGTAACAGAACAGGAAGTTCCCGACGTCGTTGTGGTTGTGGCTCTCGCCGTTGTGCCCGCCCTTGGACGCGAGCAGGTAGTCCCCGCGGCGGCTCACGAGCACCTTCAGGTAGGGGAAATAGCTGTTGCGCGCGGGCGTGTAACCGACGTCCTGCGGCTTTTCGAGGTACAGCCGCCGGATGATCCTGTAGGGGAACGAGTAGGCGATATCGTCTGCCTCGTATGGCGCCATGGCGCCCGCGAAACCGGCGAGCAGACCGGAGTGCGTCAGCGCACTGTACCGACAGAGCGTCGTCGCGTCGGGCGTGAGCCGCGGCGGGCAGTCTGCGAAGTTGACGAAGCGCGTACCCTTGATGTGGCACCCGGGCAGGTAGTCCCCGATGGCGCGCACCTTGGGGTCGTCGAAAATATTGAGTGCCCCGCCGCTGATGACGAGGAGCAGCTCGAGCGCGTCATAGTACGCCGCCCCGGCGGCGCCCCAGTAGCTCGCCCCCTCGTCGCATCCCCCGTCTGCGGGATAACCGGAGATGAAGTGGTCGAGCAGGCGCATGGCGCGCCCGATGACCTCCAGCCGCTTGTCGTCATCCGGCTCGGCGACCGCCGCGACAAAGAGCGTGTTCGTGACGATCCAGGGGCACCAGTTGTTGACCCGCCGCCCCTCGGGCCCCGTCCAATGTGCGTGGCTCAAAAGGAACGGATCCAGAATACGGGTGCGGAACGCCCCGCATATGGTCTCATACAGTCCGGCATCCGCCGCGCGGACAGCGTCCCCGAGGTACCACCAGGTCGCGGCGACGCACGCACCGGTCGCGCCCGCCATGATGTCGAGCCCGTGCGCCCGCCCGGGCGCGAGATGCGGCGGCAGCCCCTCGGCGGCGCGATAGTCGCTGTTCGCCTCGAGGTGTGCGGCGAGGATCCACGTCGGCTCGTCCAGGATCGCCGAGAGCACGGCGAGCAGCTTACCCATGAAGCGCCCTTTTCCCTCGTATGCCTCCGCGAGCGTGAGCGTCAGCAGCATATCCCGCCGCCGGATGTACGCCTCGTCGAACCGTTTGCGCTCCCCGGTCGTGAAGAACAGCTCCCACAGCTCTTTCGTGATGGCAGGGATCTCCTCCGTGAGCATCCCCTCGGCGGCGCTGACCACCGGCGCCATGCGCCCGGGTAAAAACCCGGCGCCCCGCCGCGCCTCGCGCGGCAGCACCTGTATCCCGGCAAACGGCAGCGTCACCGGACGCATCCCGCGCCCCTCAAAAATATGCCCTTCCATATCTCTCCTCCCGAAATCATTGCCCCAAAGAGGCACTTTCCGTCTCCCATCCTACCACATCCCCCGCCGTCCCGCACCCCCGCTGAGAGCGGTTGCACTCTTTCGTCAAGGCGGAGCGTCAGCGTATAGCGACGGGTAGGCGCGGACGGGGTGCGGAACAGTTCGATCTGTCACGCCGCCGTGCCGTCCTCTTCCACGACCCCGACCGAAAAGCGGATGTCGCTCTTCGCATCCGAGAGTACCGCCGTGACGCGGCTGTCGCCCCGTTCATCCACCAGGGCAATGAGCGGCATACGCCCCGTCACACGGCTGTCGCAGGTGTGTGGCATCCAGTTCGGTGCCACCTCGTGGCGGTACCCCATCGGCGACCAGACAGAAGCGGTGTCCGTCATGGGAGCCGAAAAAGAGATTTTTACGGGAGAGGGGACGACTTCCGCACCGAAATTGAGCGAAAGATCGTAGTACGGGACCCCGCCAATAGAGCGAGAGGCCACCTCGGTGCTGCACTGTTCCGCACCCGAAAAGCAAAATTCCATGTAGTTACCTCACAGTAAGATCCGGATAAAGGGCGCGGCACCGGGGAGGTCTGGCTTACATCCGCGGGGGCAGTCCTGCCCGGAAAGGGTGATTACCCGTTGCGTTTCCAGTAGAAACTACAATATATGCTCAGATTCATTGCATTGGTCGCCGCGTTTGTCACGTCAATCGAGGTGCCGCTCGTCGCGGAGCTGTCACGTGTGCGATACCACCCGGAGGTCGTTGTAAAGGTTACATAGGTCAATTTCGAGCAACCGTAGAACGCATAAGACCCGATGCTCGTCACGCTGTTCGGGATGGTGATAGAGTTGAGCCCCGTGCAACCGAAGAACGCCGCGTCCCCGATGCTCGTCACGCTGTTTCCGATGGTCACCGAGGTCAAACCCGTACAACCGGAGAACGCATCCCTCCCGATGCTCTTCACGCTGTTCGGGATGGTGATAGAGGTCAAACCTTTGCAACCCTCGAACGCATAAGACCCGATGCTCGTCACGCTGTTCGGGATGGCGATAGAGGTCAAACCTTTGCAACCCTCGAACGCATAAGACCCGATGCTCGTCACGCTGTTCGGGATGGTGATAGAGGTCAGCCCCGTGCAACCGTGGAACGCAGAACCCCCGATGCTCGTCACGCTGTTCGGGATGGTAATGGAGGTCAGACCCGTACAACCGTAAAACGCCCAATCCCCGATACTCGTCACACTGTCCGGAATGGTGATAGAGGTCAATCCCGTGCATCCGGAGAACGCAGAATTTCCAATGCTCGTCACCGTGCCATCCGACGGGATGACACTGTTTTTACACCCGAGCACCAGAGTTTTGCTACCTGTTTCGATCAGGCAATTCCCTTGACTATGGTATTTCGTATTTCCTGCACTTACCTGAATACTCGTCAGACCCGAGCAACCGTAGAACGCATAAGACCCGATGCTCGTCACACTGTCCGGGATGGTGATAGAGGTCAGCCCCGTGCAACCGTAGAACGCGTTTCTTGCAATGGTAAGAGTGCCGGACTTCACCTGATAGTTGCTTGATGCCGTACTCTTTGCCTTGATGAGATGCTTTCCGATATACAGTACACCATCTTGCCAGTTGCTATCACAATTGTAATATCCGGTATTAGAGAATGCATACTCCCCGATGCTCGTCACACTGTTCGGGATGGTAATCGAGGTCAGCCCCGTGCAACCGGAGAACGCAGAATACCCGATGCTCGTTACGCTGTTCGGGATGGTGATAGAGGTCAGTCCCGTGCAACCCTCAAACGCCCAATCCCCGATGCTCGTCACACCGCTTCCGATGGTCACTGAGGTCAATTTCGAGCAGCCGGAGAACGCAGAACTTCCGATGCTGGTCACACTGTCCGGGATGGTAATAGAGGTCAGCCCCGCACATTTGACGAACGCAAAGTCTGCAATTGTAAAAGTGCCGGAATTTATCTGATATGAGCCCGATAAGGTATCCTTTGCCTTGATGAGATGCTTTCCGATATACAGTACACCATCTTGCCAATTGCTATCACGATTGTAATATCCGGTATTGTAGAACGCCTCATACCCGATACTCGTCACACTGTCTGGGATGGTGATAGTGGTCAAACCTTTGCAACCCTTGAACGCATAACTCCCGATGCTCGTCACGCTGTTCGGGATGGTGATAGAGGTTAGGGAAGAACAACCATAGAACGCTGAATTCCCAATGCTCGTCACACTGTCCGGAATCACGACTTTTGTCAGTAACGTCTTGTTCTCAAATGCCTTGTCGGCAATCGCCACGACCGGTTTACCACCAATATAAACCGGTAGTAGTAGTACAACAGAACTACCTGTGTAATCTGTTATTTGATAGCCGTTTCCGTATGTCTTGTAGCGGAGGTCACACGGTTTCGTTTCCTCCGACCAATAGGCGTACAGAGTCAAGTCGGAGAAGACCGTGCCGCCCCATGCATTCGCAAGGTTCATGTCCGTGTACCATCCGCCGAAAGTAAAACCGTCTCGTATCGGCACACTTATGGTCGGTTGGGTATCGTATCCCGCCTCAACGGTATTTGCCTCGCAGGTGCCGCCGTTCGCATTCAGTGTCAGTGTATAGGTGTTGACTTGCCAAACTGCCGTAAACTCCTGCGCACCGATAGTGCCCGCGGGGAGGGACACGTTCCTCTCCGGGGTATCATGCCCGGCGTATGTCCAGCCGACAAAGGTATATCCTTTTCGGATCGGCTCGGAGAGGGACAGTCCTGTCAGAATATTATAAGAACTGACATTGCTCGTCGCATTTTCCCCGCCATTCAGATAATAGGTCACGGGGTACCAAACGAGATCCCATGCCGCCGTCAGTTTCAGGTCCTCGGTTTCCGTATAGGCACTTTTACCGTATTCCTTGGTGCCACAGTACCACCCCGAAAAAGTATGCCCCGCCCAGACAGGGGTAGGGAGTACCGGGACGCTGTCGTAGGTCACGGTAACAGTTTCGGCGTCACAAGTGCCGCCGTTCGCATCCAATGCCAGCTTGTAGGTATTCGCCTGCCACACGGCAGTATAAGAACGACCACCCCAACTACCGGTGGGGATGCAAAGGTCTTTTACCGGCTCGGTGAGCCCGGTGCCTGTCCATCCGACAAAGGTATAACCCCGCCTGGTGGGCTGCCCTATGGTGATATTTTCGCTTTCCAACCCGTATCGAGCCGGGAGTTCCTGTTTGATCGTCCCCCCGCCGAGATCAAAGGTGAGCGTATATGCCTTTGTCGTCCAGGCGGCGCGGAGCGTCACGCCGACGCAATCTCCCTCGTCAGAAAATTCCATGGACGAAGACACATAGTTCCACGAAAGGAATTCGTATCCCTCGCGTGCTACGGTTTCGAGTTGGGTAAAGTCCGCGCTCTTTTGATAGAAACAGACTGCGTCCTCCCCAGCCCCGACCGTGCCGAACGAATGATCCTCGTCCGAGAGAGCCACGAGCCGCACCTGCTCTCCGCTCTGCAAGGTACCTCCCGCCGTCTCATACGTCACCTTGACAGGTACGCCGGCGGACAACAGGTCCCCGATATTCTTTACAATATTCTTACCATTCTGCCGATTGATTTCGCGCAGGGTCTCCGCCACATACAGGCGCGTGTCACGATGGCGGTACCCCGGTTTGAGCCCCCCCAGCACTTCCACGGCGGCATGGTACTCGCCCTCGCCGAGGAGTTTCTCCGCGTGACGATATTTCCCGGCAGGGATCCACCAGTTGAACGTCAGGAGCAGCAGCACGCAGATCACCGACATGGTCGGTATCGCCCATTTCAGGAATTGCTTGACCTTTTGACGTCTCTTTTCACAGCGGATACGTTGCAGTTCCGCCTCGCGCTTTGCCTGTAACGCCGCCTCCTCGCGCCAGCGGCGTTCCTGTTCTTGCCGTATGCGGCGCGTTTCCTGCAAATCGTCTATCCGCGCCTGCATTTTTTCGCGCAGTTCCGCCGCCGGTGCGAAATCGGTCATGCCACCGAGCACTTTGACGGTTGCGGCGAGCCAACCCTCGTCGTTCTGCCGTCGCCCGTACGCCGCACGCAGGTCACCGACGGTTTTTTCGTTCTGTGCATATCGGATGGCCTCGACGCAGGCACCCGCCTGCTCTTTCGCGTCGCGGTAGTTCCCGAGCCCCAGGAACAGACTGCGCGCCTCTGCATAGTTGCGTGCGCTGTAAAGATCCTGTGCCTTCTGATAAGTACGGCTACGGATATTCTCCTGTATCTGCGTTTCATAGGAGGCGATTTCTTCGTGCCGTTTTCCCTTGGAATACCGCAGTGCCTTGACGTAGTTCGGATCCCCGGCGATAGATGTCCCGTAGGCACCCAGCGCGCTCTCGGAGCGCAGGTGCAGTCCGACCAGGAGTTTGAGCAGATATGCCTCCCCGTCTTCCGGGTCGTTATCGAGCGCGTGCTCTACGTACTCGTCAGCAGATTGCCAGTTGCCGTCCTCCATGAAGATGCGTGCGCGTTTGAGATACTGCACGGAGCCACCCATAGGTGCCGCCGTAGCCGAAACTCCCGCGGCGGGCGCTGCGACCTTCGTTGCCGTTTCGGGCTTATTCGCCGCGAGCAGCTTTTTGATGCCGCGGATGAGGTCCTGCATAAAGCCGAGCTTGGACATATCCTGCGCCTGCAGG
>CAKRNO010000026.1 GCA_934371135.1 uncultured Eubacteriales bacterium | reverse complement strand
GGAGTCAGCGGCGCCGGGCGATGCCCGCAATGTGCGTATGAAGCTCTCCAAAAAACACATGAAAGCGTATCTCGCGGCGCTGGACGATTACTACCGCGAGATCCGGGAGTTCTGCACCTCCCGCGGCGTGTCCTATGTATCCGCCACGACGGATGAGCCCATCGAAAAAATCCTTTTTGAAAAAGGCTATGAAACGGATAGAATCAAATGACCTTTTTACAACCGGTCGGTCTTGTGGGTCTTATCGGTGTGCCGATTTTGATCCTGATCTACATTCTGAAGCGGCGATATCGGGAGGAGACGGTGCCGAGCACCTTTCTCTGGCGTCGCAGCCTTGCCTATATGAAGCGCAGTCTCCCGTGGAGTCTGCGCAATTCCGTTTTGCTCGCGTTGCAGCTGGCGGGGGTGATCGTGTTCAGCCTTATGCTGGCGCGCCCGACGGTTGCCGCGCCGAGGACAGGGGAGAAGATCGTGGTGCTCGACGCTTCTGCGGGCATGAGCGCGGACGGTGCTGACGGCAGGACCCGCTTTGCGCGCGCCCTTGAGCTGGTGGATGAACTGGCGGATAAGGCAGACGGCAATCACCGCGTGACGGTGATCCTCGCGGGGGATACCGCGTCCTACGCCGTCTACCGCTCGGATGACAAGAACGCGATACGGGATGTACTGAAGCGGCTTTCCTGCGGGCTCGGCGGGTGCGATCTGGATAGCGCCCTGCAGCTTGCGGAGCGCGCCAAGGAAGAAAATACAGAGGCGGAAATACGCCTCTATACCGATGTGGAATACGATGAAGCCGAGGGGCTGACCGTCGTCGATGTTCGGCAAACGGAGTGGAACGCGGCGGCGCTCGGGCTGACGGCGACCTCGGAGTACGGGAAAATCCGTTTCTCCGGTACGGTGGCATCCTACGGTGGCGACGCGACGCTCACTGCCATGCTGTATGTGGACGGGGAGCTCAAAGGGACGCGCCGCGTCAGTTGTCAGAACGGCGTCGAGACGCAGATTGACTTCCGTGAGGTGGACACCTCGGTTTATACCTACGCCGAGATCCGCGTGCTCTCCTCCGACGGGCACGACGCCCTGCCGGGGGACGATACCTATACGCTGTATGCCCCCGCCTCGGCGCAGAGCCGGGTGGAGGTCGTGTACGCGTCCGGGGCGCCCAATGTGGGGTTCCTCAAAAAAGCGCTGGAAAACCGCGGTCAGGCGTTTGTCAAGTCGGTGGCGCTGACTGCCGATTATATCGACAGCACCACCGGGCGCGAGAAGTACGGCGTAGCAAAGGGGAGCCGGGTCTCCTACAGCGGGTATGACGTCTATGTGTTCTGCGGGGTCCTGCCTGCCGTGATGCCGACGGACGGTGCCGTTTGGTTTGTCAACCCGCCGGCGTGTGATTTCCGGGAGAGCTATGACATCCCGCTCACCCTGGGGGAGGAGCAGACTGTCATGGACGGGCAGCGGGTCTACCTTTCCGCGAGTGTGCAGAAGGACCCGAAATACGCTGTCACCGTGGACAAATTGCTCATGAGTGAGGTATCGGTCAACTGCTATACCCCGCTCGGGCTGTCGTCCGGGGACGACGCGTATCATACGTTGCTGTCCGCGGGCGGTGAAACGGTCGTGGCGGCAGGGATGCGCGGTTTTACCCCGGTGGTGGTATGGACGCTGAAATGGTCGGAGTTTGAGCTTCAGCTCTCCGATTACCCCCTCTTTGTCAAGAACCTCCTGACATTCTCCCGCCCGGACGTGCTGGGCGACCGGTCCTATACGATCGGGGCGACGGCGGAGATCCGTATGCCTGCCGGCAGCACCGCCCTCGAGGTGCTGTGCAACGGCACTCCCGTGGACGCTGCCGACGCGCAGGATATCTCCTATACCTTCCGCGCGGTCGGTGATTATGAGTTCCGCATCACGGCAACGCGGCTGAATGAAAACGGGGTGGAAGAAGAACGGACACTGTCCTACTATGCTTTTGTCGGGATTGACCCTGCGGAGAGCGACCTGTACCCGCGTGGCGGGACGGTTTCCGCTTATCCCGTACCCGACGGGCTGGTTACAAAATCCGAGCCGACGGAGGTATGGCAATATTTCCTGATTGTCCTCCTCCTGATCCTCACGGCGGACTGGTGGGTGTATTACCGTGTGTAAGTATTCGATGAGTATGGAACGCCCATGGGTGTTTGCAATTCTTGCCCTTGCGTTGTTCCTCGTATTCCTGCCGTATTTCATGACGTCGCGCAACAAGCGCGTCAGCCCGGGGCGGATCCTCTCCCTGGTATGCAGGACGTTGCTCCTGACCGCGGCGGCAGTGCTGCTCGCCGGGACGACGTTTACGCAGGTGTCGTCGGAGCCGCGCCCGACCTCGGTGGTCCTTGCCCTGGACGTGTCGGACAGTGACAGCGCGGTGTACAGCGACATGATCGACTATGCGAACGGGCTCATTGACCGCGCGGAGGCAGGGACGGAATTTGCCGCCCTGTGGTTTGCGGACGGTGTCGTCGGCGTGACGGATTTTGTCTCCGACCGCGCGCTCGCCAAAGAGAACCTCCAGCTGCGGCTCCCCGCGGATGCACGGTATAACGCCACCGACCTGGCAGGGGCTCTCCGGCAGGCCGGAGAGCTTTTCGGGGACAAGTCGCGGAACAATAAGCGCATCATCCTGCTCTCCGACGGCAGAGAAACGGTCGGTAACGCGTTCTATGCGGCACAGATCCTGACGGGGCAGGGGATACGGCTGGATGCCGTCCCGTTCGACGTGACCTCCTCCGACTATGCCGAGGTGGCGCTCACGGATTTCGTCGTTGCCCCGAAGCAGGTGTTGCGGCAGGGCGAGAGCCTTACGATGCAGGCGGTGATCTACAGCACCGTCGAAACGCAGGTAACTCTCTCGTTCTATGACGGCGGCGACCTCATCAAAAGCCTAAACCTCGCCATCAATATCGGTGAAAACCAGTTCAGCCAGGTCTACACGCCCTCGGACGATATGCTGGAGGGGCGCCTGAAAGAGCCGGGGGTACACGAGCTCCGGGCACAGGTGTCGGTCAAGGACCCCGCGGCAGATCATGTGACGAAGAACAACCGGATGTACACATGGGTGCGTGTGACGCCTACCGAAAAGCTCCTCCTGGTGGACGGTGACGGCACGCAGGCGGATGCCGTCAAAGCCAGAATCGACGACCAGTATGCCCGGATCGATGTCTGCACCCCGGCCGCTTTCCCCGATACGATGAGGGGGCTGCTCGCCTACGACGAGATTGCCCTAATGAACGTGAATATCGCGCAGCTGCCGACGGGTGCCGACCGGCTGCTGTCCCTGTACGTCAGCGTCCTCGGCAGAGGGCTGCTCACCTCCTCGGGCTCGACGGAGCAGTCCTATCTCTCCTATGGGGATACGGCGCTTGAGCCGCTCCTGCCGCTGACCATTACGCTGGATGAGACGGACCGCAACGTGGCGATCGTCATCGTCATTGATGACTCCTATTCCATGAGGAATACCGGTGTTGACCGCTTTGCACCCGCCAAGGAGGGGGCGAAGAAGATCATCAACGTGCTCTCCCCGACGGATTATGTGGGGGTCATCACCTTCCACGGTGACGCGACCGTCTGGGACCGGGGGATGGTCAAGGTGACGGACCCGGAGGCGCTGTGTGAGAGCGTGGACCGTCTGGACTGCAAGCCGACATATACCGGCACCAATTACGACAAGGCGTTGAGCGCGGCACAGAATATGCTCCGCGGCTTTCAGGATGCCCAGTCGCTCCACGTTATTTTCCTGACGGATGGCGAGCCGACGGACTCCCGCTATGCGACGATTCCCGCGACCATGAAAAACTACGGGATCACCCTCTCGACCATCGCTCTGCTAGCGACCAACAACGCGAAGGATATCCTTTACAAGATGGCGCAGGACGGCGGCGGGGAATTCAAGTCCATCGACACGAACGGGGATCTGGACGGACTGTCGACCATCATGGAGGACCTGGCGAAAAAGGCAAAGGAGCCGCAGTTTGTCAATACGGAGCCGTTTGAGCTCAAGGTGCGGGACAGCACGACGGGGGTATTCAACAATGTCGGTGACGTGACCGCCCTGCGCCTGAACGGATATATCGGGAGCACACTCAAAACGGGCGCGCAGATGTCCGCTTTCAATGACGATTCGCGCCCTGTGATTGCCGAGTGGAAGTACGGCGCCGGTCGTGTGCTGTCGTTTATGTCCGATCTCGGCGGCGGGTGGTGTACGCCGCTCTATGAGGATGCGACCGGCGACGGTACCACCCTTGTCCGTAACCTTTTCCGGCAGGCGCTGAATGAGGTGGTGGATGCCTCGAGCATTACCGTCTCCTTCCTGCAGAGCGACTGCACGGCGCAGATCTCCGCCGAGACGGGGTTCCGCCTTGACGGGCAAGAGATGACGGTCTATATCTCCGAGTCGGGCGTTCTGACTCTGGACGACATCGAGCAGGGGAAAGCCGGGGAGGGCATTGCGTTCAACCGCCTAGGCGCGCTGTACCGTGCCGCCTACGAGACCGCGGATCCGAACAGACTGTTCTATCTGACCGTGGTCGTGACAGGGGAGGACGGAGCCGTCTACGATTATCTGTATACCGGCTTCTCCGGCGGACCGATTGCCGAATACCGCCTGTTTGAAAATGACGGTGTTGCTCGCCTTGCCGGGATTACCGCAGGGACGGGAGGTGCCGTGATGCGGGATGCCGACGCACTCATGTCGGTTATCCCTCCCGCGCTGCATACCGATGTGTATGACGCCTTTTTGCCGCTCATGCTGGCAATCGGCGTGCTTCTCATGGCGGACATTCTCTGCCGCACCGTGACCTTTGAGAAAAAGCGTCGCCCCTGACCGCCCAAAGGGACAGGGGAGACTGGCAGCAAACTGAAACAAAACGCCCCCTCTCCGCAAAACGGGAGAGGGGGCGTTTTGTTTTCCGACCGCAGAGGGAGATGCCCCGCGGCGGTCGCATTTTACGGGGCGCCCATCTTTTCACGGTACGGTTACCTTTTCGCAGGACAGTCGTCTTTTACAGGACGGCTGTCTTTTACAGAGCAGTTGTCTTTTGCAGGATACTCGCCTTGCCGACACCGCAAAAAAAAGCACCGCCGAAGCGGTGCTTTTGATTGTTGGATTCCGATTATCTCTTGGAGAACTGCGGAGCGCGACGAGCGGCCTTGAGACCGTACTTCTTTCTTTCCTTCATACGAGGGTCACGCGTCAGGAGACCTGCCTTCTTGAGCAGGGGCTTGTTGGCTTCGTCGGCGAGGACGAGCGCACGGGCGATGCCGTGACGGATCGCGCCTGCCTGCCCGGAGATGCCGCCGCCGCGGACGGTGGTGACTTGCCGGTGGTCTCGGTCACGCCGAAATGCTTGTTGATGATGAGCTTGAGCGTGTCGAGCCCGAAGTATTCGTCAGCCGTCTTGCCGTTGATGGTGAAGACGCCGGTGCCGGGATAAAGGCGAACGCGCGCAACAGACTTTTTACGTCTGCCGGTGCCGTAGAAATAAGGCTTTGCACTGGTATACATATCTGTTTCTTCCTTTCTCGACGTTAGTCAACCGCGATGGGCTTCTGTGCCTGCTGCTCATGCTCGGAGCCGGCATAGACCTTCAGACGGGTGATGGACTTGTCGCCGATGCTGTTGTGGGGGAGCATCCCCTTGACCGCGAGGCGGACAGCCTTCTCGGGATTGGTCTCCATCATGTGACGGTAGGTCTCGGTTTTGAGGCCCCCGATGTAACCGGAGTGGTGCTGATAGAGCTTCTGATCCATCTTCTTGCCGGTCAGGATCGCTTTGGATGCGTTGATGATGATGACGAATTCCCCGCAATCGACATGAGGGGTGTACTCGGGGCGATGCTTACCGCGGAGAATGTTCGCAGCAGCAACGGCAATGCGCCCGAGCGGCTTGTTTGCCGCATCGATCACGAACCATCTGCGTTCGATGGTGTTCGCGTTTGCCATGTAAGTGGACATGATTTTTCCTCCAAATATTCTGTGGGTTTCCTTGGTTTTAGCCTTTGCATTATAGCATGGGGGCATCGGCTTGTCAACACATTTTTGCGAAAAAAATCATAAAAATTATTTTATGCAGGTAAGTGCTCCCGTTTTCTCTCTTTTTCTCCCGTAATCTCTCGTTTTTGAAAATGCCGTGCACGGTATTTTGACGGCATTTTTGCGCAAAAATGCGTGGGGCGCCGTTTTTCCGGCGCCCCACGTCGTGTGTTTTTCAGTGGGGATCAGAGCTTTTCGACACGGTAGAAACTGGTGTGCCGGTAGACCCCGTCCGGGTGCAGGATGGCTTCGCCGCGGTTCGGACCGTCCGGCTCCGTCTGTGTCTCGAAGCAGTAGGCGGTGTGCACCTCCTGCAGGGCGCCCCCCTTGAAGGGCGTCTTGCCGCGCAGTCCGTTCGCCATGTAGAACTGGACGCAGGGCTGGTTGGTCAGCACCGTCATGCGCATCCCACCGTCCTCGATGGTTGCGGCGAGCGCGAGCGGGGTGCCGTCGCAATCCTCGACGGGGGTGCCGCGGAGGAGGAAGTTGTGGTCGTAACCGCCGAAATCCTCCGAGATGCGGTCGCCGAGACGCGTAGGCGTCCGCAGGTCGAATACGGTCCCCTCGACCTTTGCGTGACCGGTCGGGATCATGGTGACGGGGTCGATCGGGCTGTATTCCTCTGCGTTGATCATCACCTTTGCGTCGTACACCTTACCGCCGCCGCAGCCGAGGAGATTCCAGTAGCCGTGGTTGGTGAGGCAGACCGGCGTGTCCGCGTCCGTCGTTGCGGTGTAGTCGATGAAAAGCCCGTCCTCCGCGAGCCGGTAGGTCACGTCGATGACGAGGTGACCGGGGTACCCGCTGTCACCGTCGGGGGAATCCATGTGGAAGGTGACGAAGTCGTCGCCCGCGGCGAGGACGTCCCAGAGGCGGCGAGAGTAGCCGTGCGCGCCGCCGTGCAGATGCACACGCCCGCCTCGGTCATTCTTTTCAAGCTGATATTCCTTGCCGTTCAGGGTGAAGCGACCGTCTGCGATACGGTTGGCGTATCTGCCGACCAGCGCCCCCTGGTGGCTGGAGTCCGTGAGATAGTTCTCGAGGGTATCGAAGCCGCAGATGATGTCTCTGCCGTAGGCGACGAATTTGCGGATAGCGCCCGCCCAGGAGATGAAAGAGACCGAGAAGTTTTTATTTTCCAGTGTATATTCCCGGACGGTGCGCCCGTCGGGGAGGATGCCGAATACGGTGGTTTGCATGGTGGTGCTCCTTTTCTGAAAGAAAATGGGTGATTGCATCATGATTGTAACATGGATCGCCGGCAAAGAAAAGGGGCGCGGCAAATATTTCGTATCGGAATTGACAAAGCGACGGGAAGTTTATATAATGAGTGGAGAAAATGTGAAAGAGGACGGGACGGATGAAGCTGACGGTCGTCATCAACGGTGCCGGCGGTGTCGGTAAGGACACGCTGTGCAACATCGCGGCGGGGTACTACCGCGTGCGGAATGTTTCTTCCATTACACCGATCAAAGAGATCGCCGCCATGTGCGGCTGGAACGGGGAGAAGACCGACCGCGCGAGAAAATTCCTGTCGGATCTGAAGCTCCTGACCGTTGCCTATAACGATTATCCGAGCCGTTGGCTGCTGCAGCAATACCGCGCGTTTCTCGCGGGGGACGAGGAGATCATGTTCGTCCATATCCGCGAGCCGCAGGAGATCGCGAAGTTTGTGCGCCTGACAGGGGGCGCGGCGAAGACGCTGCTCGTCCGCGGGGGCGACCGCATGGCGAAGAAGGCGGGGAAGTACGGGAACACGTCGGATGACCTCGTCGAGAATTATCCGTATGATTATTATTTCATGAACGACCGCTCCGTCGCTGAGGCGGAGGGGGCGTTTATCCCTCTCCTCCACACGATGCTACAGGATGCGGAGAACTGACAAAAGGCGGTGGATCCCCACCGCCTTTTGTCTTTTTTGCTTTTTTACAGCAGGATACAGATGAGACCGCCGCTGCCCTCGTTGACGATCCTTTCGAGCGTTTCGGACATTTTGGTGCGTGATTCCTCCGGCATATTCTGCATTTTGACCTTGATGCCCTCGCCGAGCATCTCGTAGAGACTCTTGCCGAACATATTGAAGTCCCAGACGCGCTCCGGATCCTCCTCGAATTCCCCTTGCAGGTAGGCGACCATTTCCTTTGCCTGCTCCTCCGTACCGATGACGGGGTTGATCTCCGTCTCGATATTGGCGCGGATCATGTGGATGGAGCGCGCGGAGGCGCGGAGCTTGACGCCCCAGCCGCCCGGCTGCTTGGTGAGGCGTGGCTCCTCGAGCCGCATCTCATCCTTCGCGGGCATCACGATGCCGTAGCCGCTCTCGCCGACGTCGGTGAGCGCCGCGGCTACCTTTTCCCAGTTGGTCTTGCACATGGCGAGCTCCCGCATGAGGGAGAGCAGGGAGGCGTCGTCCTCCACGGTGAGCCCCGTCATGTCGCCGATGACAGAGTAGAACAGCTCGGCGGGCAGCGTCAGCGTGATCTCCCCGGTGCCGTCCCCGGCGGAGAGCTCGGTAATCTCATAGGTGCGCCCCGCTTCCTTACGGTTGGCGTCGGCGAGGACGTGCGCGATGTCGCCCATTTTGGCGATGCCGTCACTGATGGCGGCGATCTCGGAGAAGACGCTCTCGCGTAAGGGGTGCTGCCGGTCGGTGACGGAGAGCCAGCCCGGGACGCGGAAGACGAGCTCCGTGACCGGGAATTCGTCGAGCAGCAGCTTCAGGATGTGTCGGATATCCGTTTCGTTCAGTTCGAGACAGTTGACGAGTGCGACGGGCGTTTCGTATTTTTTCTCGAGGGTGAGGGCGAGTTCTCTCGCTTCGTCGCTGTTCGGACGGGCAGAGTTCAGGATAATGGCGAACGGCTTTCCGAGCGCCTTCAGCTCGCTGACGACGCGCTCCTCCGCTTCGAGGTAGCTCTCGCGCGGGATCTCTCCGATCGTGCCGTCGGTGGTGACGACCATGCCGATCGTCGCGTGCTCGCAGATGACCTTCTGCGTCCCGATCTCCGCCGCTTCGGCAAAGGGCATGGGCTCCTCGCTCCAGGGCGTATTCACCATGCGGGGCGTCCCGTTTTCGTTCTGCCCCAGCGCCTCCGGGATGAGGTAGCCGACACAGTCGATCATCTTGACGTTCATGGCGGTGTCACCCATGCGGATGCGCACCGATTCGTCGGGGATGAATTTGGGCTCCGCCGTCATGACGGTCCTGCCGGACGCCGCCTGCGGCATACTGTCCACGGTGCGGCTCCTGTCATATTCGTCCTCGATGTAGGGGAGGACACATTCGTCCATGAATCTTCGGATAAAGGTGGATTTCCCCGTGCGAACGGGTCCGACGACGCCGATGTAGATGTCGCCCCCCGTGCGCTCCGCGATGTCGCGATAGATACCTTGCTCGGTCATGTTTTGTCCTCCGCACTGCTGGTTTTTTGTAAAATCCTATGCGGCGGTATGCAGCGGTAGAACTATCCGAGGCGCGAGATGCCGTCGGCGAGCAGCCGCGCCGCGTTTTCCACGCCCTCGTCAATACATTTCGGGCAGACATAAAGGGTCGTGTCGCGAAAAAGGTCGGTGAACGCCTCGGGGATCTCGTCGGCGCCCGCCTGCTGCAGCGCGTCATACACGAGCGCCGCCGAGGAGACGATGGTCGGTACGCCGACGGCGATGACCGGTACGCCGACGGTCTCGCGGTTGACGGCGCCGCGGGGCAGGCGGATGCCGCTGCCGGGAGTCAGTCCGGTGTCGCAGATCTGTACGGTGCAGGCGAGGCGCTGCGACGAGCGCGCACAGAGTGCATCGATCACGATGACGGCGCGGGCGTTCAGCTCGCGCGCCGCCCCGCGGATAAGCGTCCCCGCCTCTGTGCCGCTCTGTCCGGTGACGCCGGGGGTGAGGACGCAGATGCCGCTGTCGCGCAGGTGCCCGGTCGCGGGGATTTTTTCGGCGGTGGCGGGTCCGATGGCGTCGGCTGTCAGTGCGCGGTTCCCGAGCCCGGCGATGAGCAGCGGCCGCCCGTTTTCCTGCGGCAGGAGCGCGGCGAGCTGCCGCGCGATGATCTCCCCCGCGCGCCGTTCCGTGTCCTCGTCCATTTCGAACAGGGCAGGGAAGGCGAGGGTCAGGTAGGTGCCGCAGGGCTTCCCGATCTCGCGGGCCCCCTCGTCGCTCTTGACGGTGAGCCGCGTGAGACCGATCGCGCCCTCCCGCCGCTCCGTGAAATCGACGCCGGGAGTGTCTGGGTCGGCGCGCCGCCGTTCTGCGGCGAGGTCGGTGCGCAGGTCGCGCTCCAGATAATGAAGATGGATCATGCAGATACCTCCGTTTCCGTGAGGATTGCTCGGAGGACGCTTGTCTTATACAATAAAGGGTTGTTTTTCGAAATATTAACAAATAGGGCATAAAAACTTGTGCAACACGACCAAAACTGGCAAACTCCCACCGTTTTCTCTTGCAAGAGGGAGGGGAATATGCTATGATACAGGGTGATAAAGTGAAACGACGCGCCGCGTGTCCACGGGGAGCGCCGCGTCATGCGATGACTGCCGCACGGCAGTGGAACCGGAGGTTTTCTTAATGAAGAAACGGATAGTCAGCCTGCTTCTGCTCGCTGCT
This sequence comes from uncultured Eubacteriales bacterium, assembly GCA_934371135.1. GTDB lineage: Bacteria > Bacillota > Clostridia > Oscillospirales > CAG-272 > UBA1740. Next base: position 8,926 of record CAKRNO010000026.1, on the reverse strand, counting down.
TTGGTACTGGGCAGCCTGCTCGGACTCACTTCCTGCGGGAAGGGGGACGAGGGCGCACAGATCAGCGTCTATTTGACCGACCGCGTGTACGGCTTTGATCCGGCGGCGGATTTTGTGGACGACTCGGTGCTTTCCGTCATGTATCTGCTGTACGAGCCGTTGTTCTCGCTGGACGATGACGGGGATCTCCATCCCGCTCTCGCGAAAAAGTATGATTACGATAAGAAGACGGCGACACTGACGGTCGAGCTCCGCGAGACCTACTGGTCGAACGGCTCCCGCGTCCTCGCGAAGGATCTGATCTATGCGTGGAAGCGGCTGCTCGATCCTGCGGCGTCTTTCCCCGCCGCCACTCTCCTTTATGACATCAAGAACGCGTACACCATCAAGAACTCCTCGGCGGACGCGGCGTTTGTCTCTCTGGATGACCTCGGTGTCTGGTCGGAGAAGGACGGTAGCATCCTGAAGATCGAGCTGGAGAACGCCGATGTCAACGTGGATGCGTTCCTCCGTAACCTGTCCTACATAGCGACCGCCCCCGTACATTACGAGACGGTGGATGCCCCTGACAGCCGCAATACCTGGGCGAACGGCACCAGTAGTAGTTGCTATACGAACGGCCCGTTCCTGCTGCGGCAGCTCGACAGCCAGCAGGGCTACTTCACCCTGGCGCGCAACGACGGCTATCACCGCCCCGAGGATTCGAGTAAATCCGTGGACCACTTTGTCTTGCCGTCCTTCCTGCGCACGCAGTGGAACGTGTCGGATGAGACGAGCGACGAGGCACACATCGCCGGGCAGTATGATCTGCTCCTGCAAAAGGTGACGAAAGCGGTCGAGCATACCGTGTTCTACATGGCGGAGCTGACGCTGGAGGACCGCAAAGCAGCCGAGAAGAAAGCGGTCGTGAACGACAGTATGTCCACCTACACCTATGTGTTCAATAACGATAACCCCCTGTTCAGTGACCCGCAGGTCCGTTCCATCCTCTCCAAGGTACTGGATCGTCAGGCGATTGTTGACCTGATTACATTCGGTCGCCCCGCCACCGGTCTTGTTTCCTACGGTGTGTGGAACGGGAAGTCCGGCTCGAACGGGCAGTCCTTCCGTAAGAAGGGCGGGGATGTGCTTTCCGCGACGGCGGAGCTCTCCATCGACGAGGCAAAAGCAAAGCTGAATGAGCTCGGCGCTACGACCGGTGCCTTCACGCTGACGTGCCTTGACAGGGAGGAGCACCGCGCCATCGCCGCGTATGTAAAAGCGCAGTGGGAGGCACTCGGTTATACGGTGACGGTGGAGCCCGTGTCGGCGGCGATCATCCGGCAGGAGGGTGAGACCAAAGAGGGGAGCGCCTCCGATAACGTGACGGAGACGAAAGTCTCGTATCTGCAGTACCGGTACAGCCATCGCGACTTTGATGTGATCGGTATCGACTACCAGATGATGTCCACCAATGCTTTTGCGGTCCTTGCGACGCTGACCTCCGATATGAACGGTAACGGCTATGACTGGGCGGCATACGGTGCCGCGGCGGACAAGAGCGCCGGCTTTGCAGTCGGCAACTATGCCGGCTATCACAGTGAGGCATACGATGACCTGCTCCGTCAGGCGTATGATACCAAGGATCTGAAAGCGCGCGCGGAGCTTCTGCACCGTGCTGAGGAACAGCTTCTTGCGGATATGCCGATCATCCCGCTGGTGTTCAACCAGAACTTTTATGTGGTGAATAAGAGCTACCTCAAAAATCTGACAGTGAACTATTACGGCTATACGCTCTTTACCGACGCGAAACTCAAAAAATACGAAAGATTCTTTATGGAGTGAATTTTGGGAGGAGGGCGTCGCCCTCCTCCTCGTTTTTTCGAGGGAATATGAAGAAAAAGAAGATGATATGGGATAAGACGGATCTGAAGGTCTTTATCCTTTGCCAGTTGGATGAAATGCAGCATCCGATGACCTATAACGCCATCGTGGATACCGTCATGGATTGCGGTTGCGTAGAGGGGTTTGACTTTGCCGAGTGCTTTTCCGAGCTCAAGGATCTCGGGCATATCTACTGCGATGTCGTGGGCGGGGTCGAGTATTATATGATCTCCGAGACCGGCATCATGGTGGCGCGTGAATTGCGCCCCACGCTGGATAAGGAGCTCCTCAAGCGCGCGGAGATCTCCGCTGCCCGTCATCTTGCGTTTGCACGGATGGGGACGGTCCTGCGTGCGAAGATCGATGAGACGGAGGATGGCAGATACCATGTTTCGTTTCGGATCAGCCGCGGGGCAAAAGAGGATGACCTTCTGGACGTCGGTGTGAATGTCGCGACCAGAGAGAAGGCGATGCAGATCAAAAAGCATTGCGAAAATACACCGGCAGAGCGCGTCATGCGTGGGATCCTCGCGGTCCTGACGGGTGATATTGACTACTATATGTGACCTTAACTGGGATATTTTGTGATATCGTTAACAGAAAATTAACAAAAAATTTGTTATTTGTCTTGACTTTTTTCTGTCAAATGTTATAATGAGTACAATGCGGAATGGGAAAATGTGCATGGAGACGAAGGGACCCGGTGACCTCATAGATATTGCGGCGGTTTGCACCGGTGATTCTGATGCGCTCGGGCGTTTGCTCGCGGCGTATGAGCCCTTGATTGCCGCCTCCGTGGCATCCGTGCGTGCCTCCGTCCCGGCAGATGAATTTGAGGTTCGTGCCGAGGCGTGTTACGCGTTCTACCGCGCCGCGTTGTCATTCGACACAAAGCAGGATCATCTGACATTCGGATTGTATGCGAAGATTTGCATACGCAACCACTTGATTTCCAAGTATATTCGCCCTCGGCGCCCCGCTGTCGCGATGTCACTTGACGAGTTGTATCGTTCCGGAAAAGTGGAAGAAATGTTCCCGGGCACCGTACAGGAGCTGCCGGGAGATCGACTGACAGAGACAGAATCTTTGAATCTTCTTTACCGTAAAGTGCGCGAGGTGCTTTCTTCCTACGAGCTTTCGGTATTCCACTTGTGGGCGGAGGGGTACTCCGTCGGAGAGATTGCAGGGCATTTGCACCGGGAGGAGAAATCGGTGTCAAACGCACTTGCGAGGTGTCTTGCAAAATTGCGCAAGGCGCTGTAATCCATTTGTTTATATGCCCGTGTAGCTTAAGGGAGAGCGTTGCATTTCAAAAATCAAAGGCGTCGGTTGAAATCCGTCTGGGGGCAAAATTATTATACCTAAGTGAGGACTAGCGAATGTACGAGGACAAGATTCTCAAGTGCAAGGAGTGCGGTAACGACTTTGTGTTCACCGCAGGCGAGCAGGAGTTCTATGCAGAAAAGGGCTTTGCAAACGAGCCCCAGAGATGCAAGGCCTGCCGTGATGCCCGCAAGAATGCAGGCAAGGCACCCCGTGAGATGTTCGACGCTGTCTGCGCTGACTGCGGAAAGGCTTGCAAGGTTCCCTTCAATCCTACCGCTGGGAAGGCAGTCTATTGCAGCGAGTGCTTTGCAGCACGCCGCGGTAACTGACTTGGCGCATAAAAAGGGCGAGTGTTGCTCGCCCTTTTTATTTTTTTCTGTACTTTTGCCGTATTCTATGATATAATAGTCTGAAATGTTATGTGCCGGGGCGGGCAGGGCACTGCCCCCGACCTGTCGTCCGTGCACGCACCCTTTGAGAGGAAACGGTACCATGAAGGATTTTCAGCCTCGTCGCCCCGCCGGGAAAACGGAAGAAACGGTTGCTCCGATACCGGAAAACCTGGTCTGCGGCAGAAATGAGATGCGGGAGCTGCTCGCCGACGGTAAGACGATCGATAAGGTCTTTGTGGAGCGCGGAGAACATACGGGCTCCATCGGGTCGCTCCTGGAGGAGATCCGCGCGCGCAAGGTCCCGATCGTCACGGTGGATCGCGCCCGGCTGGATTCGATGACGGGCGGTACCCGCCACCAGGGGATCGCCGCCATGGTTGCCGAGCGTGCGTACGCCACGGTGGAGGATCTCCTCGCGGCAGCCGCAGAGCGCGGCGAGCCGCCGTTCCTGATCATCTGCGACGGCGTGGAGGATCCGCATAACCTGGGCGCCGTCATCCGTTCTGCCGAGTGCATGGGTGCACACGGCATCATTATTCCGAAGCGACGCTCTGTGGGGCTCACTCCGGTGGTTGCGAAAGCGAGCGCAGGCGCGATCGAGCATCTGCCCGTCGCGCGCGTCACCAACCTGGTCGCCGCGATGGAACAGCTGAAAGAGGCGGGGCTGTGGATCTATGCCGCCGATATGGACGGCTCTCCGTACGATACGGCGGATCTGACAGGTGCCGTGGCGCTTGTCGTGGGCAATGAGGGGAACGGTATCTCCCGCCTTGTCCGTGAAAAGTGTGATTTCGTTTTGTCTATACCGCAGTACGGCTGCGTCAATTCACTGAATGTATCCAATGCGGCGGCGATTCTCACGTGCGAGATCGCGCGCCAGAGGCACCGTCGCTGATGCCGATGCTATGAAGGGAGGACCACATGGCTGATAAGAATGTCAATTCCGAGCAGGATAACGCGTATATCGCGACTCTGCTCTCCAAATTGCGTGAGAGTCTTGGGCAGACGGATGCGGCTCCCGGGACGGCGGCTGCCCCTTCGCCCGCTGCTGATGCGGTCGCCGGAACGCCCGGGGATGTGTCTCCCGCAGAGGGCGGCCTGCCTGCATCCGACGGCGTCGATACCACCCCTACAGTACCGGAGACCGAGGGGGAAAACGCTGCCACGGAGGAGACGCCCGAGGCGCCTCTCATGACCGACGCGGAAGATGCGGCCGGTGCCGCCCCCGCGGCGGCAGAGCCGGTGCCGGGTGCTCCGGATACGGACGCTACAGTGTCTACCCTCCCGTGGGATGATGCCGCCGGGGCAGAACCTCCTGCGGCTCCCGCTTCTGCGGAGACAGTGCCCGGAGAGACAGAAAAGCCGGGTGAGATGCCGACGCCGGAGAAAGCAACGACTGCGGAAACGGGAAGAGCATCGGAGCCCGATGCCCCCTCGCCGGTCCCTGCGGAACCGGTGGCTACCGCGCCTGTCGCGCCGTCGGAGAGCGTGCCTGAAAACAATGACGGAGAACGTCCTGCTGCGGAAACTGCCGGAGCACCCGCGACAGAGACCGCCGCGGCGGAAACGTACGCCCGCACCGTACAGCCGGGCGACCCGCTCATTTCCGGGCGTAATACATCCGGCAGATTTCTTGATTTCCGCATGGAAGATACAGAGGCGGCGCCCGCCTGGGAGGTACCCGCCGGGGCGCCCGTACAGGGAACGCCGGGCCGCGGTTCGTCTGCCTCTCCGCTGGACAGCATCCTTGATGAGCCGCTGTTTCCCCATGTGACGGATGCGGCGCCCGCTACCCCGTCGATCTCCGGGACCGCAGATGGTACACCGTCGGCGGGTGGGGAGAGGGAGACTGCCTCCGGAATGAGCCTTGCCGGAGATGCCGATGATCGTGCAACTGGTTTTGACGCGGTAACCGCCGCGGCAGGCACCGGTATGCCTGTCCCTGACCGTATCTCCGATGACGTTGCCGATGCTGCTGAAGATGCCCCCGCGGACGATGCAGGCACGTCGGCACCGAGTGAGCCGGTGTCCATTTGGGACACCTTGCCGCCGCTCCCCCGCACGGAGCCGGGGGAGACGGCTGAAGCCGCGGAGCCGTCGGCTCCGGATGAGGATGCTGCCCCCGCGGACGACGCGGAAGAACCGTCCCGAGGCGAGGGGCTGTTCGGCAGGCGCATCCGCCCCACCATTGCGGATTGTTCGTTTGATACGCGGGCGCAGGGGAATATCCTGGTGGATAAGGTGCTCGCGCCGTCGCAGGACCTCCTGCCGGAAGGCGCAAAAGAAAAACAGGATGCGCTTTGGCGTCAGGAATTGCGGCATAAACGGCTTGTCAACCGTATCCGGGTCATTTCGGTAGGGGTGCTCTTGCTCCTGTCTCTTGCGGTGGAGCTGATTCCGCCGTTCCCCCGTGCTCTGCTGTCGAGGCTGCTGCTTACGCGTGTCCCCGGCGCACTGCATCTGATTGACCTGCAGATTCTGCTCCTCGCGGCGCTGATCGGCGCTCCGCAGCTGGTGCGCGGCTTTTCGGCTCTGCGCTTCCGGCGTATCATTCCGGAGACCTTGCTTGCGTGCGGTATGACCGTGTCGCTCATTGCGGGGATCGTCCTGACGGCGATAGACCTGACGGGGACTTACTTCTGCTCGCTCCCGGCAGTCATGATGATGTTTGCCTCCCTGATGGGGGATCTGTTCCGCCTGCGGGCGTTGTCGCGCGCATTTGACAGCTATGCGGCAAAGGGGCATCACTTCTGCGCGGTGTTTTCCGACGTGCGCACCCATCCGTTGCTCGGCGACGAGTTCCGCGATGCCAAGAACCCCAATCTGTTTGAGACCGCTTCCGCTTCCGGCATTGACCGGTTCATTGCGGCATCGCGCGAGCGGGTAGAGTGTCGCCGCGCCGGTTGGATTACCTTTGCCATCTCCGGCGTCGCCGCACTGCTCTCCCTGGTTCTTTCGCTGGTGACGCGGGTTTCCGCCTCTGAAGCCGTTTGGGCATTTACGCTCACGCTGACCGGCGTGATGCCGCTGACCCTGTTCGGGGTGCATCGGTATCTCTTTGCCATGCTGACCTTCCGCGTGTCGGGGGAGCGCGTCGGCATCGCCGATGAAATGACGGTGTATGATTACGCCCATACCGGTGTGATGACTTTTGAGGATACAGAGGCGTTCCCGGCGGGTTCTGTGCAGCTGAACGGTATCAAGCTGTGCGGCGATTTCCGCCTGGATAAGGCGCTGTACCTGACGGCGAGCGTGTTCGACGTGGTCGGCGGACCGCTGAATGGCGTGTTCCGTGTTTCCACCTCTGACATCAATATTTCGGATAACGTGGAGATCCGTTCGCTCTTTGAGGATGGGATCGATGCCCGCGTCAATCATGACGATGTTCTGATCGGGACCAAAGCGTTCCTGGAAGCGCGCGGCGTCAGTGTTTTCCGCGATGTAGAGGACGAACGCGCAGAGCAGGGTAGGGCTTGCGTCCTGTACCTGGCGTATATGGGGACCCTGTCCGCCAAATTCCATCTGAATTATCGCATGAGCGATGCGTTTGAGTCTAATGTGGAGTATTACGCAAAGCATGGTGTGACTTCCGCGATCCTGACGGCAGACCCCCTGCTGAACCGTGCGTTCCTCGATCGCATCTCGTATGTTTCCGAGTACGATGTACGGGTCGTGAAAAAGACCCGTGAGGCACTGCTTGCCGAGGATGACGGTCCGCGCGAGGCAACGCTCATTACCTACGGCCCGCGTAAGACTCTGCGGCGTATGCCGTTCTTCTTCAGTGCTTATGCCAAGTACCAGGCGATCGTGATTGCGATCATGATGGTCATGGCGTCGCTCGCCGCTGTCTATGTCCCGTTGCTCCTGTGCTTAATGCAGGGGACGGTGCCGTGGCTTTCCTTCGCGACGCAGCTTGTCGTCGCGTTGCCTTGTGTCATTTTCGGTTTCTTCATCCTGCGTTTGAACCCGAATAAGTAGACATTGTTTTGAAAATGCCGCCGTGGTGTCAGCCACGGCGGCATTCTTGTCTTCTACATTATTATTATATAAGATTTTTTACGGTCAGCCGTGACATTTCCCGCAGGTGGGAGACGGAATAGCATAGCTCGCCGAGCGCCACGAGATAGTTGTCGCGGTTGTCCGCCGCCGCCGCCGCGAGCGCGGCGGCGAGGTGCACCTCGGCTTCCATGAGGTCAGCGTGGTTGACGGACATACTGATGCCGGTGCTGGTGCGGCTCCAGTCGTCTCTGATCCCGCGGAGCGCCTCCAGCTGCACCGTGAGGTCTTCCGCCTCTTTCGCGGGTACCGGTATGGCGGTGAGGGATGTGTGGATGCCGTCCAGCGTATCCGTGAGGTAATGCATATTCCAGAATACCCCGAACAGCAATATAGCAAAAATGAGTACGGCGACGATAAAAGTTTTCATGATTGCATCCTCTCACTGCGTGTTTTTACGCATTTTTTCATTTTCTTTCCGTATGCAGATGACCCCTCCGGCGTCATCCTGCAGGAGTAGGAAGATGTCTTCCGGGGGTGCCCCCTGCTCGCGGCAGATGGCGCGCAGGTTTTCTTCCGTCATGTGGAGATCGTCCAGTGCCTTCCGGTTGATCTGCCCGTCAGAGATGAGGGGGTGCGACAGCCCCTTTTCCGTCTCGTTTGGCTTCGCCCGTTTGACGACGGACAGCTTGCCGTCCTGCTCCAGTATGGCGTAGTAGGCGTCTGTCAGTACGGATATCCCCTGCATACGGAGCTCGCCGAGAAATTCGTTTACGGAAATGCGGTTGCGCTCCAGCTCCTTTTGATTGAGTACGCCGCGCCGGATGAGGAATACCGGCTGGCTTTCAAAGACCTTTTTGAGTGGATTCCATTTCGTTTTCAGATAGGTGATGATGATTTCCAGGGCGACGATGGCGAGGATGGGGACGAGGGCGTGCAGGACAGGGATGTCCGTGTCCTCCATCGGGAGCGCGGCGATTTCCGAGAGCAGGAGGGTGGTCACGAGCTCTGAGATCTCCATTTCGCCGACCTGCCGCTTCCCCATGAGGCGCATCACCACGGTCAGGAACAGATAAATGAGCAAAGTTCTGAACAAAAGCGAAATCATTTTTACTCCTTTTTTTGCGGTTTTGCATAGTTTGCCCGGGAAGCGGGAAAATTACAAAGAAAGTAGAGGAAAAGTCCTGAAAAAAGTTCAAAAAACTTTCAAAAAAGTATTGACATTGGCTTGCCTGTGCTTTATAATAATCAAGCAACTGCCGGAGAGCAGGAGCGCCTTGGTCATTGAAAATTGAACAACAGAAATTCGTATCACTGAACTTGGTAATACAAGATGCAGTGTGAGGAAT
>CAKRNO010000025.1 GCA_934371135.1 uncultured Eubacteriales bacterium | reverse complement strand
CGGGGGTACGTTCCGCCGCCCAGCTGCCGGCGAGCGTCAGGGTCTCGTAGGCGCCGACGGGCAGGTCGAACGAGAAGCCGAAGGCACGGTCGAGCATGAGCGTATGCGCCCCGATATTCTCGAGCCGCATGGCGCGCGTCAGCGCCGCCGCATCGGCAAAGAGGGTGTAGAGCAGGACGGCGCGCAGCCCCTTTTCGCCGTCCTCAAAGGTCACCTCCAGCGTTTCGCCGCCGAAGGTGGAGGGCATCCCGTCGAGGCGCGGCTGCGGGAGGATGCGGTGACCGGTGTAGACAAGGTGCAGAAGAAGATTTCCCGTCTCGTCACGGACGCCGAGCATCGGCTCACGGAAGTCGCCGCGACCGTAGGTCGGCAGCTCGGCGGCGATATGGTTTTCACTCATCGTGCCCGGGAGCTGCGCATCACAGCTGGTGCAGGAGACGCGGCGCGTGTAGCGCAGGTCGTCACGCGGGATGCGTGCGCCGAACCACAGGTGCTCGGGGATTCCGTTTTCGACGGTGAATGCATAGGTAATTTCGTTGTTTTCAAGGTAAAAGGTTTTGGTGGTTTCTTCAAAATGGAACACGGTGTACTCCTCGCTTCACTGGCGTTTTTTCCAGTTTACCACATCCCTTTCCTGTCGTCAATCGCAAGCGGCGCATTTTCTTTGCTTTTGTGTCTGATACAGAGCGGGTCTCCTGCACTCCGCCTCCGCGCGCGGTGCGTGCGCCCGTTGACAAGGGAGCGGATTCGTGCTATCCTTACATTGTAAGGCTCTGCCGAGCGGCGGAACCGACATGAGAAGGAGATCAGAACAATGAAACGTATTTTAGCAGCCCTGCTTTGCCTCGTGCTCGTGCTTTCGATGGCGCTTGCTTTCGTCGCCTGCGACGATGCGGCCGGCACGCTCCCCGACGACGGCAACAAGAACACGGATACGATTCCCGATGATAAGCCCGGTAACACGAAAAAGCCCTATACCGAGAAGGAAGCGAAGACCGCGCTTACTGCGATGGCTGCGCAGCTCGGCACGAAAAAGAATTTTGCCGCAGACCTGACGCTCACCGTCGGGACGAAGCAGAACGGCGTGAACGGTTCGGTGGAGATCCCCGTGTCGATCGAGGCGGATACCGAGGCGCCGCTTTACCACGCGAGCATCACAATCCCCGGCGCCATCATGGCACTCCTCGACAAGGGCAACAGCGCCATGACGTGCGAGCTCTATATAACGCCCGACGGTACTTACGTCGGAAGTGACGGCGATGTGACCGATGACCTCGGTAATCCCGCCATGGCTTACCTGTATGCACCGGAGCTCACGACCGACGTCATCGCCGAGATCCTTGCATGGCTGATGCGGGATGACGGCAGTGCGGATGCACCCGGCACCGGTACGACCGCAGAGCAGACTGTCCCCGGGATCCCCGGCGATCTGCCCGGTCTCACCGCCCTTCCCAAGACGGAGCTGAAGCTCGCAGACGGCGAGGGCGGCGGCTATCTTCTGACGGCATCGGTCGACGTGAAGGATTTTCTGAATATGCTCCTGCTGATGATGCAGAACCTCATGCAGGTCTCCTTGCGAGCGACTGTTGCGCCGTATCTCACGGGTGAGCTGCTCGGGGCAATCGGCGAAATGACCGTCTCCGACGTGCTGACGCTTATCGACGGCTATATCGGAGCAGAAGCGACCGATGCGATCCTCGAGATCGTGATGAACGCCCTGGCGTCTGTCGCGACGGATAACGCCGACGGTGAGGGCGGTGGGGAAGCCCCCGTCATGTCCGAGGTCCGCACCGCGTTCCTTGCCATGTTCGGTGACAGAAAGGTGATCGAACTGGTTCTCGCATATGTCGGAAGCGAGGGTGACAGTGCCCCCACTTATGATCCCGACATGACCGAGGAGGAAAGGACGGCGTTCTACGGCTCGCTGGCGGACGCCCTGCTCGGGATGATCCCCGATGAGAAAATCGGAGAGGTTACCGTTCCCGGTACGGAAACGAAGATCGGCGATCTCCTCGGTGGGGTGGCTTTCACCGACTGCCATGCGTCCGTGACCTTCACGCTGACGGATGCGTATCTGCCGACTGCCGTCAAGGCGGAAGCGGCTGTGGCGATCCTGAAGACGCCCAAAGCCTCCTATGCCTATAGCGTGACTGCCGGGGCGACGCTCTCCTTTGACAAGAATGTGACGCTGCCGGAGGAAATGCCCGTACTGCCGGAGGAGGATACGTATATCGCCTCTGCCGAGGGCGATAACCTGACGGTCAGCATCTCGTATGTTCCCAATGATTTCACGATTGCCTCGGCGACCATCGTTCTCCTCAACGGTGAAGCGGTGGAGATCAAAGCCACCGTCGATGCGGAAACGAATACCGTTACATTTACCGGCATTCCGCAGGCATACGTGGACGCCGAAGCGCAGATTATGACATTTGACATCGAGGTGGTATTCACCCGGGTTGCCGGTGAGAGGACCTATACGTACACGCTGCGCCGGACGGAGCAATACCAGGCGTCGAACGCTGACGCATGACCTTTCGGCGGCATTTGCTCCGGCTGCTCTGCGTCGCGCTGCTGCTGGTCACGCTCGGCTCTGCCGCTGCGTGCGGCAAAAAGCCCGAGACCGGAGACCTGACCGGGGTCTTTATGAATGTCGGTAAGGCAGACGCCATTCTGCTTTATACGGCGGACACGACCGTCCTTATCGACACCGGATACGCAGACAGCTTTTCCACCGTCGAAAGGGTGCTGAAACGCGAGGGCAGGCGGCGCATCGACTACCTGATTCTGACCCATTACGACAAGGATCATATCGGGGGTGCGCCCGCGGTGCTCGACCGTTTTGAGGTGGGGGAGGTGTTGCTCCCTGACTTTACGACGGACAGCGACGCGTATATCGCGCTGACCGACGCGCTCACCCGCACCTCCGCGACCGTGACGCGCCTCCGGGATCCGCGCACGCTCCGGCTCGCGGACGGCTGTGCCGCGCGCGTTCTGCCCACCCAACGCACAGGGGTGACGGACGAGAACAATACGTCGCTCATCACCGAGGTGACCTACGACGGCTTCGGGCTGCTCCTGCTCGGGGATGCGCTGAAAGACCGTGTGGAGGAATACGCCGCCGGGATGAAGGGGACCTACCAGGTCGTCAAGACACCGCACCACGGCGACTACTTCAAGGCGCTCCGGAACCTGCTCACCCAGGCGGGCGCCAAGCACGCGATCGCGTGCGCGGACGGCTCCGAGCGCGAGGTGGAGGAGAAGTACGAGGATATGTGCCGGGAGCTGGGGATCACCTCTTTCCGCACCGATGCAGGGGAGATCCGCCTGACATTCTCGCGTGATACGGGAGATTATGTGCTCAAACAGTGAGGGGATGGTTTCCATCTCTCCCAAAGTCCGGTAGAAAAAGCGACCGATCCGGTCACAAAACGTCAATAAACAGGGAAGGCGTTTCCTCCGGCGGAAGCGCCTTCCTTTTTTACCTCCGACTCCCACTTGCCCCCCGGGGAGGGAGCAGGTACAATAAAGACACCCCTTTTTCGGGGAAAAACGGGAAAAGGAGGATACAATGTATCGGAAAATCAAAAAAGGAACGGTCTTACTGCTTGTGGGGGCGCTCGTACTCTCGGCGCTCGTGTTCGCCTCCGGCGCGGCGGGGGCGGACAGCTATCCCGCCGTCACGCTCCGCCGGGGGAGCAATACCCTCTCCGTCACGGGCAGGCGGATTGAGGGCAAGACGTTGGTCCCGCTCCGCGGCTTCACGGAGCTGTTCACAAAGGCTACATACCGTTATGACGTGAAAAGCGAGTATGCCACACTGACAGCCGCAGGTCTTGTCATTGAGGCAGGCAGGGGGGCGACCTACCTCTTTGCCAACGGGCGCTGCCTTTACGGCGTCGCAGCCAACCGGCTCATCGACGGGCAGCTGTGGGTGCCGCTGAACCCGCTGGCAAAGGCGCTCGGGCTCACGGTCGGCGGCGCCGATACGGCATCGCAGCGTACCGTCAGCGGCAGCTATCGGGCGCTCACCCCGGCCTCGCAGTATTACAATGCGGACGAGCTCTACTGGCTCTCCCGCATCATCTCGGCGGAGAGCCGGGGCGAGCCCATCCGCGGGCAGATCGCGGTCGGTAACACGGTGCTGAACCGGGTGCGCTCCTCGTCGTTCCCGAACACTATTTACGGGGTCATTTTCCAGCGGGGGCAGTTCGCCCCTGTGCTGAACGGCACCATCTACAACACGCCCGCCTGGAGCTCCGTCACAGCGGCGAAGATGTGCCTCGAGGGGTATGCGATCGACAACGGGACGCTGTATTTCTGTAACATAGCGACCTCCACCTCGTCCTGGATCGTGAAGAACCGCACGCGCGCCTTTACGATCGGCGCACATACGTTCTTCTACTGAAAAAGCGGAGAGGAGCCGGGAAAAACGGCTCCTCTCCGTATTTTGTCATGTTTTTGGAAACGCGCCCGGCAGTCAGGTCAGGGGCGTCCCGTCCGCTTTGAAGAGCGGCAGGGGCGCGAGCACCGTGATGTCGGTGCGGCTGATCGCCTCGCCCTCGGCGAGCACTGCCATGCGACCGACGATCTCACCGCCTGCCTGCGTGACCAGCGCCTCGAGCGCCTCCAGCGATGCGCCGGTGGAGATGACGTCGTCCACGATGAGGACGCGCTTGCCCTTCATATATTCGGCGTCTGCACCGTCGAGATACAGCGTCTGCTTACCCGTCGTGGTGATGGACTGCACTTCACATTTGACCACATGGCTCATGTACAGCTTTACGCTCTTGCGCGCGAGGATATAGCGCCCCTTGCCGCTCTTGCGTGCCATGGAGCAGATGAGCGGGATGCCCTTGGACTCTGCCGTGATCATGACGTCGAAATCCTTCGGCGCGCGCTTCAGGAGCTCATCGGCACAGTACTCCGTGAGCTCTGTGTCGCCGAACATGACGAAGGCGCCGATGGACATGGTGTCCGAGATGGGGCAGAGGGGCAGGCGGCGCGTCATGGCGCCGATCTTAATGTCGTAATACATAGCGAAAGACCTCTTTGATTTTGAGAATGGAGCGAATGGAAGACCTCCGCTCTTAACAATATTATTATAGCTCACTCCGCGATGACTTGCAAGGGTTTTCGCCTTTTTTCGCGTGCAGGCACTGTTTTCCGGCGAAATATGACCGTTTTTCGCCGCCGTCTTGCATTTTTGCGCCGGTCGGGTTACAATAGGGGTGTGCTGTGGCACGGTCGGACAGGGGAGGACAGACGATGGAGACTTTTTCCGCCATCTCTATGATTTTTATTATCGGGGGTGCGCTCGGGTATCTGCTCGAGCTGTTTTACCGCCGCGCCCGCCACGGCAAGTGGATCAACCCGGGCTTTCTCTCGGGGCCGTTTTTGCCGCTTTACGGCGTGGGGACGCTGCTCCTCTTTGCCATCTGCTCGCTCGGGGACGCGACGTTTGCGACGACCCCGTGGGGAAAGGTGCTCCTCATCCTCCTCATTACCGCCGCCATGACGCTCGCAGAGCTGGTGACGGGGCTCATCTTCGCCGAGGGGATGAAGGTGCGCCTCTGGGACTATTCCGACCGGTGGGGCAACTTCCGCGGCATCATCTGTCCGCTGTTTTCCCTCATCTGGGGCGCCATCGGCGCACTCTACTATTTTGCGCTGCATCGCCGCCTGGTGCGCGCCGTCCTGTGGCTCGGTGACCATCCCTTCGATACGTTTATCGTGGGGATGTTCTTCGGGATCTTCCTCGTCGACCTCTGCTATTCGTTCCATGTCGTGACGCTCCTGCGCGCTCTCGCGAAGAAGACGCAGTCTGTCATCGGCTTTGAGCCCCTGAAGGTGCGGATGCGCGTCCGTGCGAAGCGCCTGCACATCGGCGGTAAGTTCCTGTTCCCGTTCCGCAATGCGCGGGAGGTGGAGGACGCCGTCGCGGAGGAGCAGGAGAGCCGGGAGGATGCCTCCGACGACGAAAAGACCGCCGGAACAAAGTAAACGGTCAGAACGTCGGTGTAAAACAAGAAACAGGAGTATGGTCAAAATACAAAACAGGCGTACGGTCAGATACCCGTACGCCTGTTTTGTGTGAGTCGACCCGGGAGCGCCGCTTTGCCGTCAGGCGTTATCCTCCGGGATTTCGATGTCCAGCTCTTTTTCGATGAACGCACCCTGCGCGCGGAGTGCCGCCTGGATCTCGGCGACGGAGGCGTCTTTCACGGTGGTGCCGTTTCTGTTCGCGACGGCGGCGGCGACGCCCGCCGCCTCCCCGAGTGTGGCGGCATAGGGGATGACGCGGTAGGATGCCTGCGCCTCGTGGGTCGAGGAGATGCATCTGCCGGCGACGAGGAGGTTGGTGCTGTTCTTCGGCACGAGGCAGCGATAGGGAATGGTGTAATAGGTATAGGGCTTGAAGAAGTAGTGCGTCGTACCCGAGCCCTCCGGGTTGTGGATGTCGATGTCGTAGTTGCAGGCGGCGATGCCGTCGTCAAACTTGCGGCAGGCGAGCAGGTCGTCCGCGGTGAGGGTGTATTCGCCGTCAATCATGCGCGACTCGCGGATGCCGATGTGGGTCGCCGTGGAGAGCAGGACGGACTTTTCGCAGCCGGGGACGTACTTGTGCAGGAAACGGAACATTTCGTACACCTGCTCCCGCGCCTCCTCCTCGGCTTTGGAAAGGTCGAAGGGATCGACGGGATTGCGCCTGACGACCCGGGTGGTATTGAAGTGCAGGACGGAGGGGGAGGTGGTGTCGAACACCAGCACATCCTCTCTCGGGTTGGTGATCTCGCCGCGCGCTTTCGCCTCGCGGTACAGCTTCTGCATCAGACCGCGGTTCTGATTGAAGGTTTCGAGATCCACGTCGCCGATGCGGAAGCAGAGCGTCATCGGCTGGCAGAGGTGGTCGCCCTCCCGCCCGAGGCGGGTAGGGAAGCCCGCCGTGAAGGCAACGTCGGCGTTGCCCGTGCAGTCAATGTACTGATCTGCCGTCAGGGTCAGAATATCCGTCCCTGCCGAGATACGGATCGCGCTGATCCTGCCGTCTGCCGCGTCGCAGTCGAGGAACTTCGCGTGGTAGAGGACGTCGACCCCTGCCTCCCGCACCATGCGCGCCAGCAGGATCTTCATGTATTCGTCGTTGAAGAAGTAGAGCGGCTCGGTATTGAAACGGGCGCCGTCTCCCTCGAGCTCCCTCGTCAGGTCAGAAAGACGATGGACGATCTCGTCGAAAATACCGCGCGCGAGCATCACGCGGGGCTTACCCGGCTTTTCGGGGCCGATCGGCGTGAAGTATTCCATGAACGGCATGACGAGCATGTGGTTGATGGCACCGCCGAGCGCGTTACCTGCCTCGATAAGCAGTGTTTTTTGCCCGAGGCGCGCGACAGAGATCGCCGCCGCCACACCGGCGGGACCGCCGCCGATGACAATGACCTGATACTTTTCCATAGTGGTTTTCCTCCGGGTTGCTTGCTTCAACAGCATTGTAGCACGCGGGCGTGGAAAAGTAAAGGAAAAATGCGGAGATATGCGGAAAATTTTCCTAAAATAATAGGCGCGTGCCTACGCGCACGCGTATGCAGGAGCAGTGCCATACCCGGGCAGACCGGTCGGGGCGGAGAACGGGCACCGGCGGAAATACGCGCCCGCGCGAGTGGATATATTGCGCCGCGGCACCTGCGGGCGCCGGCTCCGCACAAGGTCACGCCGCCGGGAATGGCGCTCGCATACGGGCATAGGGCGCCGCGGGTACATCCCCCACTCCGCCCGTTGAGCCTTTTACGGGCGCGTCTTTGTGTGCCCCGCACAGGGCGTTTGTCAAGGGTTCATCCCCCACGCCCCCCTCCGGTGTGGCTCGGTTCCGTCACCCGCCGGTGAGGGGGAGGGGAGCGCGCACCGGGCGCAGAATACCGGAACGCATAAAGTAAACAATCTGTAAACATTGATGAAATATGTTAACATTCTGTAAATTATTTTGCTGTGTTAACAGGACGCCTCGGCTTCGGTTACGCTCCGCGGCAGAGGGCGCGTTTGGGCGTTTCGGAGAAATTTCAAGAAAAAATTGTGCAATTTTATATAAAAGCCTTGACAAACGTGCGCGCGTATGATAAAATCCAGTCTTGCATCGGTACGCGATTCCTCACATTTTCCCGGCATCGCGTCCGTTTTCTTTTTCACGCGCACGCACCCGTTAGGGGTATTATGCGCTTTTTCGCACACGCGCGTGAGATGGCCGCCCCGGCGGCACCCGATTTTGTTATTTTTGAGACTGGAGTTGAATGTATGCTGAAACTACCGCCATGCAAGACCGAGAGAAAGAGCTTCTCCCGCATTAAGACAGTCGCTGAAATGCCCGATCTGATTGCCGTTCAGACCGAGTCTTTCAAGTGGTTTCTTGATGAGGGGCTCCGCGATGTGCTCCACGATGTGTCTCCCGTTGTGGACTACAGCGGGAAGCTGGTCGTTGAATTCATCGACTATACTCTCGACAGCCACGCCAAGTACACGATCGAGGAGTGCAAGGAGAGAGACGCAACGTATGATGTGCCGCTCCGTGTGCGCGTCCGTCTGACCAACAAGGAGACCGGCGAGGTCAAGGAGTCCGAGGTCTATCTCGGCAACTTCCCGATGATGACCGCTACCGGTTCGTTCGTCATCAACGGTGCGGAACGTGTCATTGTCTCCCAGCTCGTGCGTTCCCCGGGCATCTATTTCCCGGCGGCGGTGGTGGACAAGGCAGGGCACCACTCTTTCACGTCCACGGTCATCCCCTACCGCGGGGCATGGCTCGAATACGAGACGGACGCGACCGACGTCCTGTACGTCAAGATCGATAAGACGAGAAAACTGCCGGCGACCGTTCTGCTCCGTGCCCTCGGCATCGAGACGAACGAGGACATCCTCGCCATGTACGGCGACGAGCCCATCCTGACGGCGACCTTCGGCAAGGATGAGTGCGGCGTGCTCGCACAGGAGAACAACTCCTCCGAGCGTGACGAGGCACTGAAAGAGATCTACAAGAAATACCGTCCGGGTGAGCCGCCGCTCGTAGAGAGCGCGGAGCTCGCCCTCAACAACCTGTTCTTCGACCCGAAGCGGTATGACATTTACCCGGTCGGTCGGTACAAGTTCAACAAGAAGCTGGCGCTTGCCGCCCGTATTCGCGACACCTATCTTGCGGAGGCGGTGGTCAGCCCCCTGACCGGCGAGGTCATTGCGGAGGCGGGCACTTATGTGAACCGCGAGCTGGCACAGCAGATCGAGGACAGCACGGTCAACCGTGTGGAGGTCTGCAAAAAGCCGGGCGAAAAGGCGATCGTGGTGTTCTCGAACCACACGGTGCGCCCCGAGCTCCTGCTCGGTGACGATCTCTCGGACTGCGGCATCGACGGCAAGGTGCGCGAGTCCGTTCTGCGCGAGATCATGGATACCTGCGAGGGGGATCTCGACGCCATCAAGGAGCAGGTGAAGCTCCGCCGCGATGAGCTCTCTCCCCGCCATATCACCAAGGACGATATTTTCGCGTCCGTCAACTATCTGCTCAACCTCTACCACGGCATCGGTCAGTTCGACGATATCGACCACCTCGGCAACCGTCGTCTGCGCTGCGTGGGTGAGCTGCTCCAGAACCAGCTCCGTATCGGTATGTCCCGTATGGAGAAGAACATCAAGGAGCGTATGTCCGTCCATGATACCGAGGATATGACGCCGCAGTCGCTCATCAACACGCGCCCGGTGTCCACCGCCATCCGCGAGTTCTTCGGCTCCTCGCCGCTCTCGCAGTTCATGGATCAGAACAACCCCCTGGCAGAGCTGACGCACAAGCGCCGTCTGTCCGCCCTCGGCCCCGGCGGTCTTTCCCGTGACCGCGCCGCGTTCGAGGTCCGTGACGTCCATTACACCCACTACGGCAGAATGTGCCCGATCGAGACGCCTGAAGGTCCGAACATCGGTCTTATCTCCTACCTCGCGACCTATGCGAAGATCTCCAAGTACGGCTTCCTCGAGGCACCGTACCGCGTGGTCGACAAGGCGACCGGCAGAGTGACGGACGAGGTCGTCTACATGACCGCGGACGAGGAAGACAACTACATCATCGCGACGGCGAACGAGCCCCTCGACGAGGATGGTCATTTCAAGAAGCAGCGCGTCATTGCACGCGACAAGGCAGAGATCATTGAAGTGGACCGCTCGCAGGTCGACCTCATGGACGCGTCGCCGAAGATGGTCGTCTCTGTGGCGACCGCGATGATTCCGTTCCTTGAAAACGACGATAACACCCGTGCTCTCATGGGCTCCAACATGCAGAAGCAGGCGGTCCCGCTGATGGTTACCGAGGCACCGATTGTCGGTACCGGCATGGAATACAAGGCGGCGGTGGACTCCGGTGCCGTTGTCTGCGCACAGGCTGCCGGCGTCGTGGACCGTGTGACCTCCGACGAGATCGTCATTCTCACCGACGAGGGGAGAAAGGACGTCTACCACCTGACCAAGTTCAAGCGGAGCAACCAGGACACCTGTATCAACCAGCGCCCGATCGTCGATGTCGGCGAGCGCGTGGAGGAGCATCAGGTCATCGCCGACGGTCCCGCGACCTCGGGCGGTGAGATCTCTCTCGGCCGTAACGCTCTCATCGGCTTCATGACCTGGGAGGGTTATAACTACGAGGACGCCGTTCTGCTCAACGAGCGGCTGGTCCGGGAGGATATGTACACCTCCATTCACATTCAGGAATACTCCATCGAAACGCGTGACACCAAGCTCGGGCCGCAGGAGATCACCCGCGAGATCCCGAACGTCGGTGACGACGCGCTGAAGGATCTGGACGCCGACGGTATCGTCAAGATCGGTACCTATGTGCGTGCCGGCGATATCCTCATCGGTAAAGTCACGCCGAAGGGCGAGACCGACCTGACCCCCGAGGAGCGTCTGCTCCGCGCCATCTTCGGTGAGAAGGCGCGCGAGGTGCGCAACTCCTCCAAGGTGCTGCCGCACGGGGAAAGCGGTATCGTCGTGGATGTCAAGATCTTCGACCACTCCAACTCCGATGACCTCGCTCCCGGCGTCAACAAGGTCGTCTGCGTCTATGTCGCACAGAAGCGTAAGATCTCTGTCGGCGACAAGATGGCAGGCCGCCACGGCAACAAGGGTGTCGTTTCCCGCATCCTCCCGCCGGAGGATATGCCGTTCCTTGCGGACGGTACCCCGCTGGACATCGTGCTGAACCCGCTGGGCGTTCCTTCCCGTATGAACATCGGGCAGGTGCTGGAAATGCACCTCGGGATCGCTGCCCGCCGCCTCGGCTACAAGGTGGCGACGCCCGTCTTCGACGGCGCGAACGAGCGCGATATCATTGAACAGCTCCAGCTCGCGGATTACTCCCGTGAGATCCTGCCCGGCGAAGCCGTGAAGGGGAAAGCCCTCTTTATCGAAACGGTGGATGCCGACGGCAGACGTGACCTTCAGCGGGTCGATGACTCCATTGTCAACGACGATGAAAAGCTGCAGGCGCTCATGGCGGAGAACACCGTGCGTATCATTGACGGTAAGCAGATCCTGTACGATGGCAGAACGGGTGAGCCGTTCGATAACCCCGTCACCGTCGGTATCATGTATTACCTCAAGCTCCACCACCTGGTTGACGATAAGATCCATGCCCGTTCGATCGGCCCGTACAGTGTCGTGACGCAGCAGCCGCTCGGCGGTAAAGCCCAGTTCGGCGGTCAGCGCTTCGGTGAGATGGAGGTCTGGGCACTGGAAGCATACGGCGCCGCCTATACCCTGCAGGAGATCCTGACGGTCAAGAGTGACGACGTTGTGGGCCGTACCAAGACCTATGAAGCGATCGTCAAGGGCGAGAATGTCCCGACTCCGGGTATCCCCGAATCCTTCAAGGTGCTGGTCAAGGAGCTGCAGTCCCTCGCACTCAATATTCAGGTACTTGATAAGGACGGTCAGGAGATCGAACTCTCCGATCTCATTGATGACGAACCCGCGCGCCCGATGATGCCTTACCGCGGCGACAAACGCCGTGAGGACGAGGCGTTCTTCGAGGAGGGAGAAGTGCCCTCCAACGAGGATGAACTCGGTGACGCAGGCTACGAAGTTGTCGACGACGATGACGACTATATGCCGGACGATACCGACGCAGACGCGTTCGGTGCCGACGACGGAGCCGACGACTTCGACGATCTCGATTCGTGATCCCCGCCCCATCAAAAGAGAAAGAGAGGAACGGTGCGTCCCCCGAAAAACGGGGCAACACCTTGATTGATATGAGTAAAAAAGTTTTTGAGTCCATCCGGATCAGCCTCGCGTCTCCCGAGATGATTCGCTCCTGGTCTTACGGCGAGGTCACCAAGCCCGAGACCATCAACTACCGCACGCTCAAGCCCGAGCGTGACGGTCTGTTCTGCGAGCGCATCTTCGGGCCGACGAAGGACTGGGAATGCTCCTGCGGGAAGTATAAGCGTGTCCGCTCCAGCGGTAAGATCTGCGAGCGTTGCGGCGTTGAAGTGACGACCAAGCGCGTTCGCCGTGAGCGCATGGGGCACATCGAGCTCGCGACGCCCGTGTCGCACATCTGGTACTTCCGTGCCACCCCGTCCCGCATGGGTCTGCTCCTCGAAATGTCCTCCAAGCTGCTCGAGAGAGTGCTGTACTTCGCCAGCTATGTGGTGGTGGACCCGGGCGATACCGGGCTCCTCAAGAAGCAGCTGCTCTCCGAGTCGGAATACAGCTCTGCCCGTGAGAAATGGGGCGATGACTTCCGCGCCGGCATCGGTGCCGCCGCCGTGAAGGAACTGCTCTTTACCGTCGGGCTCGACGATGCCGAGAGCCGCGAGCGCGTGGAGATCGAGCGCCTTGACGAGCGTCAGCGCGAGATCATGATGAAGCCGGAGAACGAGCGCACGGCAGAAGAAGCCGAGGAGCTCGCCAACCTGCGCGCCGGGGAGGAAGCACGCCTCGCCCGCTCCGCAGAGCTCTGCACGCTGGGTCTCACCCGCCTGTCCGATGAACTGAAGGCGGAGCTGCTCGGCGCGACCGGGCAGAAGCGCACGAAGATCGTAAAGCGCCTGGAGGTCGTGGAGTCCTTCCGCAAGTCCGGGAACCAGCCGGCATGGATGATCCTGACCGCGCTGCCGGTCCTGCCTCCGGAGATCCGCCCGATGGTGCAGCTCGAGGGCGGCAGATATGCCACCTCGGATATCAACGAGCTCTACCGCCGTGTCATTTCGAGAAACAACCGTCTCAAGAAGATGCTCGAGATGCGCGCGCCGGAGATCATCATCCGCAACGAGCGCCGTATGCTTCAGGAATTTGTCGATGCCCTCATCGATAACGGCCGCCGCGGCAAGCCTGTCGTCGGCGCCTCCAACCGTGCGCTCAAGTCGCTGTCCGAGATCCTCCGCGGTAAGCAGGGCCGCTTCCGTCAGAACCTGCTCGGTAAACGTGTTGACTATTCCGGCCGTTCGGTTATCGTCGTCGGTCCGGAGCTGAAGATTTACCAGTGCGGTCTGCCGACCGAAATGGCACTGGAGCTCTTCAACCCGTTCGTTGTCAAGCGCCTGATGGAAACGCAGAAGGCGATCTCCATCAAAGACGCAAAGAAGAAGGTACAGAGACAGCATCCTGACGTCTGGGACGCTCTTGATTACGTCATTCGCGAGCATCCGGTGCTCCTCAACCGTGCACCGACCCTGCACCGCCTGTCCATCCAGGCGTTCGAGCCGATCCTCGTCGAGGGGCGCGCCATCAAGCTGCACCCGCTCGTCTGCCCGGCATTCAACGCCGACTTCGACGGTGACCAGATGCCTGTCCACCTGCCGCTCTCCGCAGAGGCGCAGGCAGAGGCGCGCGTCCTTATGCTGTCCGCGAACAACCTGCTGAAGCCTATGAACGGTCATGCCGTGACGGTTCCTTCACAGGATATGGTCCTCGGTTCCTATTATCTGACGATCGATGCCCCCGAGGCAGAGAAGCGGTATCCCGTACCGGTGTACCGCAACTATGACGAGGCGGTCATGGCGTATGAGAACAAGCTCATCACGCTGCATACGCCTATCCGGGTGCGTGTGGAGAAGACTTTTGACGGCAAGACCGAGACCCGCATCATTGATGCGACGCTCGGGCGCCTCATCTTCAACTCCAAGATCCCGCAGGATCTCGGCTATGTGGACCGCACGAACGAAGAAACCAAGTTCAACCTTGAGATCGATTTCCCGACGACCTCCAAGAAGCTGAAGGAGATCGTTGACCGCACCATCAAGTATCATGGCTTCGCCGTGACCGCCGAGGTGCTGGACAATATCAAGGCGATGGGGTATAAGTACTCCACGAAGTCTTCCATCTCCATCTCAGTCTACGATATGACCATCCCGCCCGAAAAGAAAGGGCTCATTGCCGCCGCCGAGGAAAAGGTGGGGCAGATCCGCGAGGCATTCGAGGAGGGCGAACTTTCCGACGAGGAGCGTTACAAGGCTACCGTCAAGGTCTGGGAGAAGACGACCGACGACGTGACGAGCGCCCTGACGCATGGCCTCCAGAAGTACAATGCCATCAACATGATTTCCACCTCCGGTGCCCGTGGCTCCATCAAGCAGACGCGTCAGCTCGCCGGTATGCGCGGTCTGATGTTTGCAACCTCCGGTAAGACGCTGGAGATCCCGATCAAGTCGAACTTCCGTGAAGGTCTGACCATGCTCGAGTACTTCATGGGGGCGAAGGGGTCCCGTAAGTCGCTGTCGGATACGGCACTCCGTACCGCAGACTCCGGTTACCTGACCCGTCGTCTCGTTGACGTCTCGCAGGAAGTCATCATCCGTGAGATGGACTGCGGCGCGACCGAGGGCATCAAGGTCTCCGAGATCGTCAACCCGAACGACCGCGAGCATCCGCTCGAAACGCTCAAGGAGCGTCTGCTCGGGCGCTTCGCCGTGTCCGATGTCATGCATCCCGAGACCGGGGAGCTGCTCGTCCCCGCGAACGAGATGATCACCGAGGCGGAGGCAGATGCGATCGTCGCCGCCGGGATCACGGAGGTCGAGGTCCGCACCATCCTGCGCTGCCGTGCAGAGCGCGGCGTCTGCGCACACTGCTACGGTGCCGACATGGCGACCGGTAAGCTGGTCAGCATCGGTGAGGCGGTCGGCGTCATCGCCGCCCAGTCCATCGGTGAACCGGGTACCCAGCTGACGATGAGAACGTTCCACACCGGTGGTGTCGCCGGTTCGGATATCACCCAGGGTCTGCCGCGTATCGAGGAACTGTTCGAGGCGCGCAACCCGAAGAAGCCTGCCATCGTGACCGAATTCAACGGTGTCGCGCACATCACCACCGAGAAGAACCTCTCGAAGGTGGTCGTCACCGACGAGGAGGGCGTCGCCCATCCTTACGAGATCCCGTTCGGTATGCGTCTTGAGATCCACGACGGCGACTATGTCGCCCGCGGCTCGGCTCTGACCGAGGGTTACTTTGCCCCGGCGGACGTCCTGCGCATGAAGGGGATCGACGCGGTGTACGATTATATCATCCGCGAGGTGCAGAAGGTGTACCGTGGTGAGGACGTTGACGTGAACGACAAGCACGTGGAGGTCATCACCCGCCAGATGACGCGTAAGGCGACCGTGGAGGATCCGGGTGACACCGATCTGCTCTCCGGCTCTACCGTCAATGTCACCGATATCACGCACGCGAACCGCCTGATCGACGAGCGGATCGCCGCCGGCGAGACGGGGCTCCGTCACGCGCTCGGCGCGCCGATGCTCCTCGGTATCACGAAGGCGTCGCTGCACACCGATTCGTTCCTCTCCGCCGCTTCCTTCCAGGAGACGACGAAGGTGCTGACCGAGGCGGCGATCGCCGGTAAGGAAGACCGCCTGCTCGGGCTCAAGGAGAACGTCATCATCGGTAAGCTCATCCCCGCCGGTACCGGTCTCACGACCTATCGCGACGTGGAGATCGAGACGGCTGACGGGACGATCGTGAGCGACGAAGCCGTCGGTGAGTAAAACCTGCCGTTTCCGGCAAATATATCCCTGTGGCACGCGGGATTTTCCCAAGAAAAAACGCGGATATACTTGACAAAAGACTGCCGATAATGGTAAAATACCTTGTAATGTTCTGTGAAGGTGTCGGAAGATGCCTTCACGGACGTTCGCTGTGATTCTGACATAGGGTCTTGCCCTATTGAAGGATAGACATTTTAAATTTTGAAAGAAGGAGGAAGAGTATGCCAACCTTTAACCAGCTCGTGAAGCAGGGTCGTTCCGAAAAGCGCTACAAATCCAAGGCGCCCGTGTTGCAGAAGACTGTCAATACGCTTAAGAACGTCTCGGTTGAACAGAGTGCGCCCCAGAAGAGAGGCGTGTGCACGAAGGTGACGACGACCAGCCCGAAGAAGCCGAACTCCGCTCTGCGTAAGATCGCGAGAGTCCGTCTGACGAACGGCATGGAAGCTACCACCTACATCCCCGGTATCGGTCATAACCTGCAGGAACACTCCGTGGTTCTGATCCGCGGCGGACGTGTGCGTGACCTGCCTGGCTGCCGCTATCACATCATCCGCGGCACGTTGGACGCGCAGGGTGTGGCGAACCGTATGCAGGGTCGTTCCAAGTACGGTGCCAAGAGGCCCAAGAAGAAGTAATATTCCTGTCTCAGAATATTACGGATTGTGCTGTCACCACCTGTGGGAATGAAATTTAGAATGTTTATTTTTCAAATACTGCTAAAGTTGACGCACTAGACGGAATTCAGTTCCGAGTACCTGTGAGATTCATTTTTATGAAGGAGGGAAGAACAGTGCCAAGAAGAGGTCAAATTTCCAAGAGAGATGTTCTGCCGGATCCGCTGTACGGTTCCAAATTGGTGACCAAGCTCGTCAATAATGTTATGCAGGACGGTAAGAAGGGCGTTGCACAGAAGATCGTGTACGATGCGTTCGCCATGATCGAAGCAAAGCAGGGTACGAATGCCCTGGAAGTGTTTACCGCCGCTCTTGAGAATGTCATGCCTGTCCTGGAAGTCAAGGCTCGCCGTGTCGGCGGCTCTAACTACCAGGTGCCTATGGAGGTCCGCGCCGAGAGACGTCAGACCCTGGGCCTGCGGTGGATCATCAGCTACGCGAGAGCGCGCGGCGAGAAGACCATGGCAGAAAAACTCGCAAACGAGATCATGGATGCGAAGGCCGGCATGGGCGGTGCTTTCAAGAAGAAAGAAGACACCCATAAGATGGCTGAAGCAAACAAGGCGTTTGCACACTATCGTTTCTAATCACTCGTTAGGACAAGTAAAGGAGATACAAGTTCATGCCAAGAGAATATTCGCTTGAGCACACAAGAAATATCGGTATCATGGCGCACATCGATGCCGGTAAGACCACGACGACCGAGCGTATCTTGTTCTATACGGGTAAGACCCATCGAATCGGGGAAGTGCACGACGGTGCAGCGACCATGGACTGGATGGTGCAGGAGCAGGAGCGCGGTATCACGATCACGTCTGCCGCGACCACGTGCTTCTGGACGCCTACCCGTTTCCATGACGATCCTGCCGCGGCAAAGGCGAACACCTGCCGCATCAACATCATCGACACCCCCGGTCACGTTGACTTTACCGTCGAGGTGGAGCGTTCCCTGCGTGTGCTGGACGGTTCTGTGACCGTCTTCTGCGCGAAGGGCGGCGTCGAGCCCCAGTCGGAGACCGTGTGGCGCCAGGCGGACAAGTATCATGTCCCGCGTATGGCATACGTCAACAAGATGGACATCACCGGGGCAAACTTCTTCCGCGTGGTGGACATGATGAAGGAGAGGCTGCACGCAAACGCAGTGCCGATTCAGCTCCCGATCGGGAAAGAAGCGGACTTCCGCGGTATCATCGACCTGATGACCATGGAAGCGGATGTGTACTACGATGACCTCGGTAAGGATATGCGCGTGGAGCCGATCCCGGAAGACCTGCGCGAGAAGGCCGAGGAATACCACAATGCGATGATCGAGGCGATCGCCGAGACCGACGAGGCGCTTTTCGAGAAGTATTGTGGCGGTGAGGAGATTTCGATCGATGAGCTGAAGGCGGCGCTCCGCCGTGCCTGCATCAATAACGAGATCGTCCCCGTTATCTGCGGTACCTCTTACAAGAACAAGGGCGTGCAGAAGCTGCTCGATGCCGTCATCGACTATATGCCCGCTCCGACCGATATTCCGGCTATCAAGGGTGTCAATCCCGATACCGGTGAGGAAGATGAGAGACGCGCGTCTGACGACGAGCCGTTCTCCGCACTCGCATTCAAGATCGCGACCGACCCGTTCGTCGGGAAGCTGTGCTTCTTCCGTGTGTACTCCGGTACGCTGGAAAAGGGCACCGCAGTGCTCAACTCTACCAAGGGTAAGGAAGAGCGCCTCGGCCGTATCCTGCAGATGCACGCAAATGACCGTAAGGATATCGATGTCGTCTACGCAGGCGATATCGCCGCCGCCATCGGCGTGAAGAACACGACGACGGGCGATACCTTCTGCGATGAAGATCACCCGATCATCCTCGAATCCATGGAATTCCCGGAGCCCGTTATCCGCGTGGCGATCGAGCCGAAGACCAAGGCAGGACAGGAGAAGATGGGTATCGCGCTCGCCAAGCTGGCTGAGGAGGACCCGACCTTCCGTACCTACACGGACGAGGAGACGGGTCAGACCATCATCGCCGGTATGGGTGAGCTCCATCTGGAGATCATCGTTGACCGTCTGCTCCGCGAGTTCAAGGTCGAGGCAAACGTCGGTAACCCGCAGGTTGCCTACAAGGAGACCATCCGCAAGAAGGTCGACCATGAGTGCAAGTACAAGCGGCAGTCCGGCGGTTCCGGCCAGTATGGTCACGTCAAGATCATTCTCGAACCCAATGAACCCGGTAAGGGTTATGAGTTCATCAATGCTGTCACGGGCGGTGCGATTCCGAAGGAATTCATCGAGCCTGTCAACCAGGGTATCCAGGGCGCTATGCAGAGCGGCGTCCTCGCGGGTTACAACGTCGTGGACGTGAAGGTCACGCTGTACGACGGTTCTTACCACGAGGTCGACTCCTCCGAAATGGCGTTCAAGATCGCCGGTTCGATGGCGTTCAAGGAAGCTATGCGTAAAGCGGATCCTGTCCTGACCGAGCCGATCATGAAGGTGAGCGTCACGACCCCCGATGATTACCTCGGGGACGTCATCGGTGACATCTCCTCCCGTCGTGGTTCGATCGAGTCGATGGAACCCGTCTCGGGCGGTCAGATGGTCATCGCCTCTGTCCCGCTTGCCGAAATGTTCGGTTATGCGACCGCTCTCCGTTCCCGCACGCAGGGCCGCGGTGTCTACACCATGGAGCCCAGCAAGTTTGCGGAAGTGCCGAAGAGCATCCAGGACGAGATCATCAAGGCTCGCAACGCGAAAGCGTAACAGCAACATTTATCCCCGCGTACAGGGTACGCGTTTCACAACAGAAAACAAAAAATATATCTATGGAGGATATTTACAATGGCAAAGGCAAAGTTCGAACGCACCAAGCCCCATGTCAACATTGGTACCATCGGTCACGTTGACCACGGTAAAACCACTCTGACTGCCGCAATCACGAAGTACCTCTCTCTCGGCAATGACTCGATCGAGTTCATGGCTTATGACCAGATCGATAACGCTCCCGAGGAAAGAGCTCGTGGTATCACGATCAACACCCGTCACGTCGAGTATGAGACTGCAAACCGTCACTACGCGCACGTTGACTGCCCTGGCCACGCCGACTATGTCAAGAACATGATCACCGGTGCGGCTCAGATGGACGGCGCTATCCTCGTCGTTGCAGGTACCGACGGTCCTCTGCAGCAGACCCGTGAGCACGTTCTGCTCGCTCGTCAGGTCGGCGTTCCCGCAATCGTTGTCTTCATGAACAA
>CAKRNO010000024.1 GCA_934371135.1 uncultured Eubacteriales bacterium | reverse complement strand
GGTTCTTCTGGGCATACTCTTCGGCGTTCCACATCACGATTTCCTCGTGCTTGTCGCCCCAGATGTCCTCCACCTCGCGTGCGATGCGCGCCGTGACGGCTTTTCTTTCTTCAAAGCGGGCGCGGTCGTGGTCGCGCAGGATCATGCGCACCTCTGCCGTCACCTCATCTCCGGAGATTTCCGTGACGTGGTAAAAGCCCTCGTACCCGGCGGTGTGCGCGGGGTCCTCCTCCACCGGCAGACGGGAGAGGTAGTCGCGCGCCATGAGGCAGGCGTTCTTCATCACGCCTTTGGCGGAGCCGGGGTGAATGTTCACACCGTGGAAGACGATGCGGGCGCCTGCGGCGTTAAAGTTTTCGTATTCGATCTCCCCGAGCATACCGCCGTCCACGGTGTAGCCGTAGGTGGCGTGCACTTCGTCGAGGTTGACGCGGTCGGCGCCGCGCCCGATCTCCTCGTCCGGCGTAAAGCAGACGGAGATGGCAGGGTGCGGGAGCGCAGGGTCTGCGGCGAGCCGCGCGACGGTCTCGACGATCTCGGCGACGCCCG
Organism: uncultured Eubacteriales bacterium; assembly: GCA_934371135.1. GTDB lineage: Bacteria > Bacillota > Clostridia > Oscillospirales > CAG-272 > UBA1740. The sequence continues at coordinate 19,400 of CAKRNO010000024.1, read as the reverse complement.
CCTTGTCGTCCGCACCGAGGAGGGTAGTACCGTCGGTCACGAGCAGTGTCTCCCCGACGAGGTGCGCGAGCTCCGGCGTGTCGGCGGGGGTGATCTTCACGCCGCTTCCCAGCGTGATATCGCCGCCTGCGTAGGGCACGCGTGCGACCTTGACAGAAGCGCCCGATGCCGCGGGGGAGGTGTCCATGTGCGAGATGAGGGCGAGCGTGGGGTCACCCTCCCGCCCCGCCGATGCCGCGAGGTGCGCGTACACATAGCCGTTCTCGTCCATGTGCGCATCGGTGAGCCCGGCGTTCTTCAGTTCCTCGACGAGACAGGCACCGAGCTTTTTCTGCTTTTCGGTCGAGGGGCAGGTGTCCGAGGCTTCATCCGACATGGTGTCGAACGAAACATACTTTAAAAAGCGATCGACGACCATCAGAATGCCCAGTTACCTTTCCGGAAGATGGGAACCACGCGCCCGTCCTTCGTCGTTGCGTCGATGTCGAGGTCTTCGGTCCCGATCATGAAGTCGACGTGGATGATCGAGTCGTTGAGCCCTTTTTCGCGGATTTCTTCAAGCGACATATTCTCGTGACCGCGTACACAGCCGCCGAACCCACGGCCGAGCGCGAGGTGGCAGGCAGCGTTCTCGTCGAACAGGGTGTTATAGAAAAGGATCCCGCTCTCACGGATGGGGGAGGCGTAGGGCACCAGGGCACATTCACCCAGGTAGGCGGCGCCGTCGTCCATCGCGATCATCTCGCGGAGGGTGTCCTCGCCGCGCTCGGCGTGTACCTCGACGGCTTTACCGTTCTCAAAGCGGACGGAGAAGTTTTCGATGAGCTGCCCGTTATAGGAGAGCGGCAGGGAAGCATAGACGATGCCCTCGGCTTCGCCGCGCTTCGGCGAGGTGAAGACCTCCTCGGAGGGGATGTTCGGGTTGAAATAGTTGCCGCCGAGCGTATATTCGCCGCCTGCGGCAAAGACGCTCTCATCCATGAGCTTCACGCGGAAATCGGTGCCGTTCTTGGCGGTGTAATGCAGTTCGCGGATGCCGAGCCCGTTCAGGTACTCGCACCGGTCGTGCAGATCGCGGTTGTGCTCCTCCCATGCGGCGACGGGGTCGTCCGTGACGCGGGAGGTCTTGAGGATCGCCTCCCACAGCGCCTCGACGGCTTTGCCCTTCGGCAGGTGCGGGAAGACTTTTTTCGCCCAGGCGGCACCCGGGACCGCGGCGATGCACCACTGGTAGCGGTCTTCCATCTTGTCGCGGATGGGCTTGATGAGCTTCATTTTCGCCTGCTGTGCGATGGCGACCTTCTTCTGGTTGACCTTCGCCATCCCATCAGGGTCCTCGCTGATGAGGTAGATCTTGCAGGGGAGCACCTCCGCCTGGTATTTCCACTTTTCAAGCTCATAGGAGGTCAGGGTGGAGAGCACCTTCTGCGTGCGGCGGCGCGTGTGCATGGCAGAGAGCGCCTGGTCGGTCCATTCCACCGTCACGCGGGAGGCACCGGCTTTGTAGCACTCCTCGGCGACCATGCGGACGAATTCGGGCTGGTCAAGCTCCGCGTAGATGAAGACCTCCTGCCCCCGTTTGACGTTGACGCCGACGGTGGCGATGAGGTGTGCGTATTTTTTGAGTACGGTTTTTTTCATGGTAAACTCCTTTCGCGCCGAGACGCGTATTTTATCAGAGTGCTTTCAGCACTTCCAAGAGGTACTTCCAGGTCCGCTCCACAGAGGAGACGGAGAGTGACTCGCGCGGGGTGTGGATGTCGTAGAGGTCGGGGCCCATCGAGATGCAGTCGAGCCCCGGGAACTTGGCGGAGAGGATACCGCATTCGAGCCCGGCGTGGATGATGTCGATCTTCGGCTCATAGCCGTACTGCGCGCGGAAAACGTCCACCATGACGGTGCGCAGGCGGGAATCCTTGCGGTATTCCCAGGCGGGGTAAGCGCCCCGCTCCTGGTATTGCCCGCCGGCTTTCTGGATGGCGCTTTTCAGCGTGGCGGTGAGGTTGCGCTTTGCTTCGTCTTTCGAGCTGCGTACCGCGTAATCAAAGACGAGAGACCGTTCGGTCGCGAGGATGCCGAGGTTCAGCGAGGTCTCGACGAGACCGGGGACCTCCTCGCTCATGGCGACGACGCCGTTCGGCAGGGTGTCAAAGAGCGTGAAGGCTTTTTGCGCCGTTTCACGGGAGAAGACGCCCATGTCGCAGGCGGCGCCCTCGGTGAGCGTCAGGGCCGCGCCGGGCTCCGTCTCGTGCAGGGCGTTGAGCGCCGTTTCCATCGCGGCGCGGAATGTGTCGCCCGGGGTGGCGGGGGCGAGGAACTTCAGGGTCGCCGCCCGCGGGATGGCATTGTCCTTGCCGCCGCCGGAGACGGCAGAGAGACGGAAGCCGTTTTCCTCTGCCTGCGAGGCGAAGAAGTGCACCAGCCACAGGATGGCGTTTTCGTGCCCGGCGTTGATCTCGGTGCCGGAGTGCCCGCCGGTGAGCCCGTCGAGCGCGAGGGTGCAGGGGATGCCCCGTGCGCTTTCGCGGCGGATGGGGAGCGTCAGCGTGGAGCGCACCCCGCCGGCGCAGCCTGCGGTGAGCACGCCCTCGTCTTCCGAGTCGATGTTGATGAGCGTGCGCCCCTTGATGGCGCGCCCGTCGAGGGCGGTGGCACCGAGCATACCGATCTCCTCGTCCACCGTAAAGAGGACCTCGAGGGGCGGGTGCACCAGGTTCTTGTTGTCGAGGACGGCGAGCGCCATGGCGACGGCGATGCCGTCGTCACCCCCGAGCGTGGTCCCGTCCGCGTGCAGGCGGTCACCCTCGCATTTCAGCGTCAGCCCGTCCTTCTGGAAGTCGATCTTGACCTCGGGGAGCTTCTCGCAGACCATGTCGAGGTGCCCCTGCAAGACGACGGTCGGATGCTCCTCATAGCCGGGCGACGCCTCCTTGCGGATGACGATGTTGCCCGCCTTGTCCTGCTGGCACCAGAGCCCGCGCATCCGCGCGAAGACGGCGCAGTAGTCGGAGAGTAGTTTGGTGTTTTTCGAGCCGTGCGGCAGGTCGCAGATGTTTTCAAAAAAACGAAAGACCTCTTTCGGCTCCAGATCCTTGAGTAAATACACAGCCATACTCCTATCTATTTTGCTTAACAAAAAGTATCTTAACACATTCTTTTCCCGAACGCAACTCCGTTTCGCGCGCCCGTGCGACTTTTTTGCGTAGAGAAAACCTCCTTTGTGCGGCAGGGGAGCCCCCTGTTCTGTCAGGCGGGCGGCTTGCACGCTGTTGCCTGCCGTTTTTTTGAGCGGCGCGGCGGTCGGGGAATTGACAAGGCGGGCACCGGGCGTTACAATAAGAACGGTGAAGCCCGCCGACTCAAGCGGCAGGGCAGAAAGGATATTGTATGCAGGATCTTGACAGCTTATTTTCTTATATCGAGGCGTCTCCCGCCGCCCCCGGCGCGGTCGCGGAGGCGGTCCGCCGCCTGACGGAGGCGGGATTTGCGCCGCTGAATGAGACGGCGCCCTGGCAGATTGCCCCCGGGGGGAAGTATTACCTGACGCGGAACCTGACCTCGCTCATCGCTTTCCGTATGCCCGACTGCGCGCCGACCGGCGCCATGATCGTCGCGGCGCACAGCGATTCTCCCTCCTACGCCGTCGGTACGACGTCGCCCGAGCGGCGAGACGCGCGCTATACCCGCCTCTCGGTCGAGAAGTACGGCGGTATGCTCGCCGCCACGTGGATGGACAGACCCCTCTCGGTCACGGGTGTCCTGACGGTGTGCGAGGATAAGACGCTGCGGCAGATCCCGGTCACGATCGACCGTGACATCATTGTCATCCCGAGCCTTGCCATCCACATGGACAGGCAGGCGAATGACGGCGCGACCTACCGTACCTCGACCGAGATGCAGCCGCTCTACGGTGACGAGGCGGCGCCCGATCTTCTTCACCTCCTTGCCGAGGCGGCAGGGGTGGACCCCGCCGATGTCGTCTCGACGGAGACGTGGCTCTACCTCCGGGAGAAGCCGCGGCGCATCGGCGCCGCCGGAGAGTATATCCTCTCGCCCCGCCTCGACGACCTCATGTGCGCATGGGGCGGTCTGACCGGTCTCATCGACGCACCGGCGACCTCTGCCGTGCAGATGTTCGCCCTCTTTGATAACGAGGAGGTCGGCTCCGCCAGCTACCAGGGGGCGGGGTCGGACCTGCTCCGCGGCACCTTTGACCGCCTCACTGCCGCCCTCGGCATGGAGGAAGACGCGCGCCGCGCGTTGCTCGCGCGCTCGTTCCTCGTCTCGGCGGATAATGCGCACGCCGTCCACCCGAACCACCCCGAGAAAGCCGACCCGCTCTACGGCCCCCGCATGAACGGCGGCGTCGTCATCAAGCACAACGCCAACCACCGTTATGTAACGGACGCTTTCTCGGAAGGTGTGTTCCGCGAGATCTGCCGCCGCGCGGGCGTACCGACGCAGGATTACCGCAACCACCCCGACATCCCAGGAGGCTCCACGCTCGGCTGCATCTCGAACGGGCAGCTCTCGCTCCACGCTGTGGACATCGGCATGGCACAGCTCGCGATGCACGCCTCCTGTGAGACGGCGGGGGCGCTCGATGCGACCTACCTGCGTCAAGCCGCTACCGCGTTTTACGGCACCGCCTTGCTCTTTGGCGACGGTGACGCCGCCGACCGCGTCGCGCTTGCGTAACACCGCGTAACTCCGAGCAACCTCCTGCGTAACCTGCTCCTTGCGCGCCCTGCCGCGCGCTGACCTGCACGACATCCCGCGCGGTCTCTTGCATAACATCTGTGCGGCATTTCGTATCATCCCAAACGCAACGATTCGGCTGCCTGTCCGCCTCCCGGCGGCAGACGATCCGGAGGGCGCACCGAGCGGTGCGCCCTCTTTGGCGTTCTTTTGTGCGCTTTTTTGGTAAATGATGCTGATCATGTGGGCGGTAGTGGTCGTTTTCGACAAAAAACTTCGGAATTTGAGGGACAAAATAATAAAATAATGGTACTTATGCGACAAATGCACAGAATTACCTATTGTCTCGCGCAATACCGTTCTGTTAAAATACTCTCGTATGAACAGATAACGGAGGTTTTTCCGCATGACAACAATTCTTTACAACCCCAAAGCCAACAACGGCAGCGGTGAGGCGTCGGTGCGCGCGTGGGTCGCGGCGCACGGTCTGGATGCCGCGGATATGAAAAGCGTCCTGGAGATCCCTGACCTTGCGGCATTTGTCGCACCGCTCGGCGAGGACGATAAGATCATCCTCTGCGGCGGGGACGGGACGCTGATGCGCTTTGCGGACGCGATCCGCGACATTGACCTCAAGGTGCCGGTCTACTTCACGCCCGCCGGGACGGGTAACGACTTCCTGCGGGACGTCAGGTCGGACGAGGATCCGCTCCTCATCAATCAGTACATCGTGGATCTGCCCCGCGTTTATGTCAACGGGGAGGAGCACGTTTTTGTCAACGGGATCGGCTACGGGCTCGACGGCTACTGCTGCGAGGTCGGCGACGAGATCCAGCGCAACTCGGATAAGAAAGTCAACTATTCTGCCATCGCCATCAAGGGTATTCTCGGTAAGTTCAAGCCGCGCCGCGCGACGGTGACGGTGGACGGCGTGACCCGCGTCTATAAAAAGGCGTGGCTCGCCCCGACGATGAACGGCAGATGCTACGGCGGCGGGCTGTTCATCACGCCGAAGCAGGATCGCCTCGGCGAGAGCGGCATGGTCTCGAACGCCGTGGTGCATCACTACGGGCGCCTGCACGTCCTGATGATCTTCCCCTCGATCGGTAAGGGGCAGCACCTCAAATATACGAAGGCTGTTGACATCCATGAGGGAAATGAAGTCATCGTGAAGTTCGACGTCCCCTGCGCGTTGCAGATCGACGGCGAGACGTACCTCAACGTGAGCGAGTACAAGGTGCTTTCCCGTAACCGTGTGAAAGAGCTGAAGGCGGCGAAGGCAGCAGAGGGCGTCCAGGCCCAAGAGCCCGCTACCGTATGATCCTGTGGATCTTCGCCGCAGAGGCACTCGCGGCGGCGCTGGTGCTCGACTTCCTTGTGCCGACGGCGGCGTGGACGTGGTGGCAGACGGCGCTGTTTTCCGCCGGCGTTTGCGCCGGGGTGTTCCTCGCGCTTAACGTGCTGTTCATCCTGCTCCTGTTTGTGATCTCGCTCTTTCTGCCGAAGGAGGAGCCGAAGCGCGAGAGCCGCTTCTGGCGCCGCTGGACGGTGCGCTCGGTCGCGTGGATACTGGACGTGCTGAACGTCCGCGTCAGGGTGGAGGGGAAAGAGCTGCTCCCCCGGGAGCCGATGGTGCTGGTCAGCAATCACCGCTCGGACTTTGACCCGATGGCGGCGATGGTGGCTTTCCCGCGCCGACCGCTCGTCTACATTTCCAAGGAGAGTAATCTTCGTATCCCGATTGCCGGTGCGTTTGTGCGTCGGTGCCACTTCCTGCCGATCGACCGCGAAAATCCGCGCGCCGCACTCGCTACGCTGAAAGGCGCCGCCGCGCTCATGCGTGAGCGTGGGCTGGACGTCGGGATCTACCCGGAGGGCACGCGCAGCTATAAGGGAGGACCCAAGCCTTTCAAAGAGGGGGCGTTTCTCATGGCGAAGCAGGCGGGCGCGCCGATCGTCCTCATGACGACGGAGGGGACGGAGGAGATCGCCGGGCACGTGGTCGTGCGGCGCAATACCGTACACCTTCGTGTTCTGCGCGTCATTTCCGCAGAGGAGGTCGCCGCGACCCCCGCGCGGGAGCTCATGCGTATTTCCGAGGAGACGCTCCTCGCGGCACTCGGGCAGTCGACCGAGCGACCGTCCAATGCGTAAGACATCCCCCGGCGGGGAGACCCGCCGGGGGCTCTTTTTGTGAAAAAAGGCTCGCAGAATGTCGGAATGGCGTTGACATTCCATCGGCACTCATGTAAAATAATAAAGTATATTTTATTTGTACCGTGTTAAAGGGGAACATTATGGTTGAGGAGAGAAAAAACTACCTCGCGGACATTGCCCGCCGGGTGCGCCTCGGGATACTCGACGGCGTTTTTCACGCAAAGAGCGGACATCCCGGCGGCTCGCTGTCTGTCGCGGATATCCTGACGTATCTCTATTTTGAGGAGATGCACGTCAGACCGGACGAGCCGAAGTGGGAGGGGCGCGACCGTTTTGTCCTCTCCAAAGGGCACGCCGCCCCGGCGCTGTATGCGACGCTCGCGGCGCGCGGCTATTTCCCGTGGGAGGAGCTGTCCACCCTGCGGCAGGTCGGCTCCCGTCTGCAGGGGCACCCGGATATGAAGGGGACGCCCGGCGTCGATATGTCCACTGGCTCTCTCGGGCTCGGCATCTCCGCTGCCTGCGGCATGGCGCTGACCGGCAAATATCTGAAAAAGGACTTCCGCGTCTATACCGTCATCGGTGACGGCGAGAGCGAGGAGGGGCAGGTCTGGGAGGCGGCGATGTTCGCCGCGCACTACGGGCTTGACAATCTGGTCGCCGTTGTGGACTGGAACGGTCTGCAGATCGACGGCGCCGTGACGGAGGTCATGAACCCCACGCCGCACGACGAGAAGTTCCGCGCCTTCGGCTGGAATGTCGTCACCTGCAACGCGCACGATTTCGATGAGATTGAGGCTGCCTTTGCCGCCGCGCGCGCCTGTAAAGGGAAGCCGACCGCCATCATTGCCCGCTCGGTGAAGGGCAAGGGCGTTTCGTATATGGAGAACCAGTGCGGCTGGCACGGTCAGGCGCCGAAAGAAGAACAGTATCATCAGGCTGTCGCCGAGCTCGGCGGGGAGGAGAAATAATGAGTGATAAGATCGCTACCCGTGAGGCTTACGGCGCAACGCTGGTGAAGCTGGGTGCTACGCGGGATTTCGTCGTCCTCGACGCGGACCTCGCCGCCGCCACCAAGACCGGTATGTTCAAAAAAGCGTTCCCCGACCGTTTCTTTGATTGCGGCATTGCCGAGGGGAATATGATGAGCGTTGCGGCGGGGATTGCCGCGACCGGCGTCACGCCTTTCGTCTCCACCTTCGCCATGTTCGCCGCCGGGCGCGCGTTTGAGCAGGTGAGAAACTCCATCGCGTACCCGCATCTGAACGTCAAGATCTGCGCCACCCACGCCGGTATCACCGTCGGGGAGGACGGCGCCACCCACCAGTGCAACGAGGATATCTCGCTCATGCGCACCATCCCCGGCATGACGGTCATCAACCCGGCTGACGCCGTGGAGACGGAGGCGGCTGTGACCGCCGCCCTCGATTTTGACGGCCCCATGTATATCCGCCTCGGCAGAGCCCCGGTACCGACGCTGAACGACCGCCCCGACTATCGCTTTGAGATTGGGAAGGGATATACCCTCGCAGACGGTCGGGATGTAACGCTCGTCGCAACGGGCTATATGGTGCACCTCGCACTGGAGGCGAGAGAGATCCTCGCGGCAGAGGGCGTCTCTGCCCGCGTCGTCAATATCCACACCATCAAGCCCCTGGATACCGCCCTCATCACTTCGTGTGCCGAGGAGACGGGTGCCGTCGTCACCGCGGAGGAACATTCGATCATCGGCGGGCTCGGCTCCGCTGTTGCGGAGTGCCTCGCGGACGCTTGCCCCACCCCGCTGGAGCGTGTCGGCGTGCGTGATACGTTCGGTAAGAGCGGCACCGTCCCGGCCCTGCTCGAAAAGTTCGGGCTCACCGCGCCGGAGATCGCCGCCGCTGCCCGCCGCGCCATCGCCCGCAAAAAGTAAGCGACACCTGCGGGCACAGCCCCGGTACGGCACCGTAGAACACCCGCACACATAAGAAACCAGCAAAGCACATATACACGGGGCGGAGCCGCATTTTAGCGGCTCCACCCTGTGCCTTTTCTGACCCCAACAAGACGACGCCACATAACAACGCTCCTCCCGGGTGCCGTTTATCGGAAATGCAAGACGTATCCTGCGGCGACAGTCCCGTCCATAGCAGGTCAGTATTGACGCCGGCGCAGATTGCGCTTATAATCTACTTATCGTCAAATTGTCGCACGAGTACCCGCCGCACGGCAGCTCTGCTGCCTGGCTGAACCCGCATGAAACGACCAAAGGAGAATGACATGATGAACCGATCCCCAGCCGCGAGGAAGCATCCGGCGATCGCCGCACTCGTCACTTTTTTGCTGGTACTGTCCCTGCTCCTGTCACTCACTGCCTGCGGCTACAGTGACAACGGCGCGGTAAGTACAGGGAAACAGCCGACAGCGGACGATACACCGGGCGGGCAGCCATCGGAAGACCCGACGGCAGATCCCGAAGAAAAGGACCCCCTCGTCTATAAGCTTTTATCGGACAATACCTGGGAGGTGTCGGGGGTGCCGTACGGAACGTCTGATACCATCGTGATCCCTGCTTCCTATGAGGGGAAAGCCGTTACAAAGATTGCATACAACGCGTTTGCTTGCTATTTTGATCTGGTCGATGTCACGGTCCCTGCGAGTGTGACCGATATTGGCATCTATGCGTTTTCTTACTGCACCAGTCTTACCGGGATCACCATTCCGGACAGCGTAACGAGCATTGGCGATCGTGCATTTGAGGGATGTAAAAGTCTTGTCAGCATTACACTCCCCGCCGGGATCACCGGCATCGGGAGAGATACGTTTTACGACTGCCAAAGCCTTACCGGCATTACGCTCCCCTCCGGGATCACCAGTATCGGAACAGACGCATTTTCCAACTGCAAAAGCCTTAGCGGAATAATCCTTCCGCCGGGCGTCGAGAGTATCGGTGCGCGTGCGTTCAGGGGCTGTGCAGCTCTTATCGGGATCACCATCCCGGCAAGCGTGACCGAGATCGGAGGGAACGCCTTTCAGTACTGCGACAGCCTTCAGAATGTATATTTTGAGGACACGGCGGGGTGGGGAATGGATGTATCCGATCCTTCGACGATTGCGCAGTATTTCCGACGGGAAGACGGGCTGGAGTGGGGGCTCTATAAATCTCAATGGAAAAGTTGATCTACCTCGCCTGTGATCTTTTCTGATCCGTAAGGACAGCTGGACAAAAACGGTATATTCCGATGTGAACGGGGCGGAGCCGCAAAAATGCGGCTCCGCCCCGTCTTTTGTTACTGTGTCTGTATCTGCTCTCAAAACGGTACGGCAGCCTGCCGGCACCGGAATGATGCGTTTTTGCCCGGGGCGCCCCGCCAATTTTGCTGATTTCTTTGACAAATTGTGAAAAATGTGTTAAGATGCAGGGTGTAAGACCTGTGGGAATATTCACGCCTTGCCCGCGGCGGGAATAGAATGAACATCGGGCAAAATGAAAGGAGATAATTCCGTGAAGAAACTATGCGCTGCTTTTCTTGTGCTGTCGCTGGTCGTATGCGCCGTCTCGCTCGTCGCCTGCGACTGCAAGCACGAGTACGCCGACTGGTCGGTCACGACCGCGCCCACCTGTGAGCACGACGGTGTACGGACGCGTTACTGCCGTAAGTGTGATCACGCAGAGACCGAGACGATTCCGGCAGGGCATACCCTGACCGTCGTCGCCGGGGTATCTGCGTCCTGCAATGCGGAGGGTACGCTGGAGCACGATCTGTGCACGGCGTGCAACAAGATCTTTATCGATGGGGTGGAGAAAACCGCCGCAGATCTCGTGATCCCGAAGGCGGAGCATAAGCTGCTCCCGGTAAATGCCGCTCCGGCTTCCTGCCATGAGGACGGCGTTTTGGCGCATCTGCGCTGCGATTACTGTGGAACCAATTATCTGCGCGGCGAGGTCATCTCCGATGAGGATCTCATCATCCCGGCGACTCATAGGACCATGGACGTCCCCGCTGTCGAAAAGACCTGCACTGCCCCCGGCAGCCGGGCATATACCTATTGCTACGACTGCGGCGCCTGCTTCATCGGGGAGCAGGAGGTGACCGAGGAGGAGCTGCGCATCCCTGCCGGGCACGACCTGACGGACATCCGGGAGGTCGCCGCCACCTGCGAGGAGGATGGCGTGCTGGCGCACGGTCACTGCGAGACCTGCGGCGCGGATGTGATCGACGGTGCGGAGAAAACCGAGGAGGAACTCCGCATCCCCGCCACCGGGCATGAATACGGCTCGCTCATCGAGGAAACGGGCAAGCGCAAGCATTATCACTGCGATAAGTGCGGCTCCGATTTTGATGAGGGGTATCGTGAGATCACCAAACTGGATGCGACCTCTCACGTTTTCGGCGAGTGGCATGAGGGCACTCCCGCCACCTGCACCACGCCCGGGAGCCGTGGCTACTACCGGTGCACGCTGGATCCCGCCTGCGCGGATTTCTACTATGACGTCAACTACGATTACATCGGCTCCACCGAGGATTGTCTCGTCATCCCCGCCGGGCATCACTACGAGACGCGCTATAATCATGAGTCGCACATGAGCGTCTGCACGAGGTGCGGAGATGTGGAGTACACCTACTCGCACTCGCTTATGGACGATGACGCGTATGAAAATGTCTATGAGATCATCGGGGATCATGTGTACTGGCACTGCAAGTGCGCGGGGTGCGGCTATGCCGCCGCCGTGGACTGCGGACCCGCGCTGAAGGGTCTCTTTGTGGATCGGACGTACATCATCGGTGTTGACACCCCCGCGACCTTCATGATCAATCGCCGCACGGCGGCAGGGAATGACGGTGCCCTCTCTCTGAACCAATACCTGATTACCCCCAGCTTCTACGACTTTTTGAATGAGCTGGAGGAGAAACCGGCATCCGACTTCCCGATTAAGAAGATTTTTACCTTCTCATATCTCGGCTTCAGCCAGGAGATCGAAATCACCTTTGACATTGAGCGCCTCCGCGCGTTCACGGAATACCCGGTTTACGTCAAAGGAAACATTGATTCGATCGACGATATTGAAATCGTTCTGGTGAACAACAACGGGGACGTATGCCGCAGCATCAGCCTCGCGGATTGCGAGGATGTGGACAACGGCGGCTTTGACGTGGACGCCGACCTCACAGCGGGCGATAAGACCTATACCCTGAAGTTTACTTATGACGGCAAGTCGTATGAATGTTCCTTCGCTTATGCCGAAGAGCAGATGCCGCTGGCACTGGCGGACGACACGGTGGATGTCGCCCGCGGGGGCATCCCGATGCTGTCGGTGTACTACACATCGGGCGGCTGGGGCCCGACGATAAAATCGTTGCCGCTGCTCGCCTTTACCATCGAGGAGGGGACCTTTGATGTCAATACGCTCGGGGAGTACACCCTGACCGTTTCGCTCGGCAATTACCTGCGCGGTACCGTCACAATCAGCGTGATGGATCCCAAAACGATCGTCCGGGTGCCGGATCATCTGACCTTCCCGGCGGGCTCTCCGTTCATGCGCGTGCGCGTTCAGTATCTGGACGGCACGACCGGCTATGAGGTAATCACGTCCCGGATGGTGCTGAACGCCGATGAAGACGGCGACGGTGTGGCGCTCGACCTGAACCTTGCCGGCGAGTATGGCATTACTTATATATTGAACGGTCATGTCTACGATGCCGGGGTTGTCGTTTATAACCCGCAGAATCTGCGCGTGGTCGATATGGAGCCCTGCGGGAACATGCCGCTCACCTGGGAATACAGGACAACAGGAAACGGAAGAAATGATACGTATGAACTGCTGCCCGATATGACCGGTCTCTACTTTACAGTGACGTTTGACGACGGCTCGCAGCAGACCATTCAGGTCACGGAGGATATGATTTCCTTTGATGCCGACAAGGTGGCAAAGGCGGTGGCACAGGGCGGCTCATCCTCTTTCTATGTATCCGTGACATACCGTGGTTACACCTACCGGCACCTACGGGTCATCCCGGCGTTGCGGCTGCCGCACAGAATCAACAGTCTGATGAGTGGCGGCAAGTGGGCAAATAGCATCTTTGTCTGTGACAACGCGCTGTACGGAAATTATCAGCTGCAGGTGTGCGACGATAACTATCATGCATACTTTTATATCCCACTTGCCCCCTCGATGCTCTACCTCGTGACGGACAATGAGGACGGCTCTGCCGTGGTCGGCGATACGCCCTGTGATCTTGCCGGGCTGGAGAAGGGGCGCTACCGCGTCGCCGTCAAGTACGGGGAGGCAGATGCGAGAATATATGACCTTTGCGTCTTCGGCACAGAGGATATCCGCCGTGAGATCTCGACCTACAATAACGATTTCACATACGCGTTCATCGGCAATCGCGAGGCGATTCTCGAGAGCCTCGGGGAAATCCAGTTTACCTACAGAGAAGTCGTGCGGGTCGGGAGGAGGAGTTACGCACTGACGGAGGAGAGTATTTCCTTCGACCGTCTGACGCTCGGAGACACTTCCGTCCTTGACAGCACGGATCCCTGCGAGGCAGAACTGAAGCTCTCCTATAACGGGGCAGAATACACACTCCGCTTTGACCTTGTCCCGAATCTCGACCTGTACGCTTACAAAGCCTATATTGCGGAGCACTGGGGAGAGACCGTCGTCGTGAGGATCTATGACAACGGGTATTACCGCATCTATGGCAGATACGGATCTTCCGTCGGGCAGTGTAAGACGGTCGACGCACACAACGGCGTGATCCGGCTCGGTATCGACGACAATATGTACCTCCTGGATGAAAACAGCGTCCGGCTTGCGGGGTGGACGGCGAGCCTGTTCGGCGAGAAATATTCGCTGACCCCGACGGTATATACGCTGAACGATATGCAGCTGTATGTCTATACACACGACGGCATTTCCTATGCCGATGCGTACCGGTACGACGATTACTACGAGGAATGGAAGCTTGAGACCACCTACTTCGTGGAGATCAACGCAGACGGCACCGTTACGGTGGATGGTATGCGGTTTGCGGTCGGTGAGGAAAATGCCCTGTCGGTCATTGTTGAGGGCAAGACGCAGTACACCTATTCGGAGTCGGAGGAAGACAACCGGATCGAAATTCTGTTCAATGACAACGGAGTTGCCTACATTACGCAGACCGAACTGAAGCCCGGGACGGGTGAGGTGTTGGGCACCATGACGATCAGCTATGAATGGTCGATGGAGGACAATATCATCTCGCTCGCCTATCGCGGCTACACGCTCATGACCTTCAAGGTCACGGACGGTGGCCTGGAGCCGGAGCAGACGATCCTCTGACAGACACAACGGATAAAATAAGGCGGGAGCCCATCGGGCTCCCGCCGTTTCGTTTCTGCGGATGTGGGAAAGGTGCCGATTGTCAGCCGCCGAGATAAGCGCGGCGGATGCTGTCGTCTCCGAGGAGTTCTTCGCCGGTTCCGGTCCGGGTAATCTCGCCGATCTCGAGGACGTAGGCTCGGTTTGCGACGGAGAGTGCCTGCTTCGCGTTTTGCTCGACGAGCAGGACGGTCGTCCCCCTCCGGTTGATCTCCTCGATCATCCGGAAGATGGTCGTCACATAGAGAGGGGAGAGCCCCATGCTGGGCTCGTCGAGGAGCAGGAGCTTTGGGTGGGACATGAGCGCGCGCCCGATGGCGAGCATCTGCTGCTCGCCGCCGGAGAGCGTCCCCGCAACCTGCTTCTGCCGCTCTTTCAGGATCGGGAAGTGGGTGAAGATGTCTTCGAGCGTCGCGGCGTTTTCCGCGCGGTCACGCCGCGTGTAGGCGCCGAGCGTCAGGTTCTCCGCGACGGTCAGCTCCTGGAAAATGCGCCGTCCCTCGGGGACCTGTGCCATGCCGAGCGGCACCAGCTTGTGTGCCGGGGTGGCGGTGATGTCCGCGCCGTCGAAAAGCACGCGCCCCGCCGCTTTCGGGATGAGCCCGGAGAGGGCGTGCATGATGGTGGTCTTTCCGGCGCCGTTCGCGCCGATGAGTGCGACGATCTCGCCCGCGTCGACGTGAAAGTCAACGCCGCGGATCGCCTTGATGAGCCCGTAATTGACCTGCAGGCCCGAGACTTCCAGTAATGCCATAGTGTGTGCTCCTTTCCGCGTTACTCGCCGAGGTACGCCCGCACGACGTCGGGGTGATGCAGTACCTCCGAGACCTCGCCCTGGGCGAGGACGGTGCCGAAGTTGAGGACGGTCAGCCGGTCACAGATGCCGGAGACCAGGTGCATATCGTGCTCAATGAGCAGGATCGTCATGTCGAACTCGTCGCGGATGAGGCGGATGGTCTCCATGAGCTCTGCCGTCTCCTGCGGGTTCATACCTGCCGCCGGCTCGTCGAGCAGGAGCAGCTTCGGATCGGTCGCGAGCGCCCGCGCGATCTCCAGCTTGCGCTGTTTGCCGTAGGGCAGATTGCAGGCGAGTTGGTTGCGTTCCTCGAGGAGCCCGAAGATGGCGAGCAGCTCCTTTGCCTTGTCGCGCATGGCGCGCTCGTTATCGAAGTGGTGCCCGAGCCGGAGGATGCTCGTCAGGGGATTGCATTTGAACTCCGGCCGGTTATGCAGCCCGACGAGGACGTTGTGGATGACGCTCATGTTGTTGAACAGCCGGATGTTCTGGAACGTGCGTGCGATGCCGCGACGGTTGATGGCGTCCTGGGGCATACCCGTGAGGTTTTCCCCCATGAGGTAAAAGGAGCCCTCCGTCGGCTGATAGACGCCCGTCAGCATATTGAAGACGGTGGTTTTCCCGGCGCCGTTCGGACCGATGAGCCCGTAGATTTCATTCTTCCGGATTTCCAGGTTGACGTTTTGCGCCGCCTTCAGACCGCCGAAGGCGATGCCTAAATTCTCCGTGCGGAGTACGATTTCCTGTGTGCTTGTCATTTGTTTTCGTCCTCCGGCATCGTGATGTCCGGCGTTTCATCCGGCGCTTTCAGATCGACGGACAGCAGTTCGTCCATCGGGATCTTGGTCGGGATCCTGTCCCAGGACGCCGAGTCGTCTACGGCGTCGCTCTCTTTGCGGCGGCGGAATCTGGCGAGCAGGCGCTTCGGGCTGATGCGCTCGCGCACCCCCCGCATGGCAGGGGCATTGTTGAAGATGATGGTGAGGATGAGGATCAGCGCATAGACGAGGTATTTGAGCGCGGCGAGATCCCCGGGGAGATGCTTGGTCAGCATCTGGTTGAGGAACGTGATGAATGCCGCGGCGAGGATGGAGCCGTTGATGCTCCCGATGCTGCCGAGGACGACCATGACGAGGATCTCGATGGAGTAGTTATAGGTGAAGTTGCTGTATTTGACAGGGGAGACGACAGCGCCGTAGAGGACCCCGGCGACACCCGCGAAAAATGCCGCGATGGTAAAGGCGAACAGCTTGTAGTAGGTGACGTTGATGCCCATGGCGCGTGCGGCAATCTCGTTGTCGCGGATGGCAGTCAGGGCGCGCCCGTGCTTGGAGCGGATGAAGTTCTGGAGCACGATGAGCGTGAGGATCACCATGACGAACGCCACGATAAAGAGGCTGTAGCCGTACGGCTTTTTGTTTGTCAGCCCCATCCCTCCGCCAAAGAGCGGGATATTGCGGAACAGGTCGCAGACGATGACGTTGAAGGCGAGCGTAACAATGGCGAGATAGTCCCCCTTGAGGCGCAGGGCGGGGAGCCCGATGAGCAGCCCCAGCACTGCGGCGACGAGGCCGCCGACGACGATGGAGAACAGCAGACACAGGAGCTTTACGGGGATGACCGCGATGAGCGCATTATAGAAGAAGGTGCCGATGTAGGCGCCGGCACACATGAAGCCTGCGTGTCCGAGACTGAGCTCACCGAGGAAGCCGACGACAATGTTGAGCGAGACGGCGAGGATGATGCTGTACGCAATCTGCGTGAGCAGTGTGGCGGTCGAGCGTTTCATGGCGCCGGTCGACCACAGGATAGCGGTGAGGATGAGGAAAGCGGCGATGACGGCGTAGTTCAGGTAGTGCTTCCACTTGAAATTCTGAGCGACTTTACGGATATAAGACATCTTTACACCTTCTCTCTCCGGCGTTTGCCGAGCAGTCCCGTGGGTTTGAACAGCAGGATGACGATGAGGAGCCCGAACTCAATGATGTTGGTGAACGGAGAAAGGGCAGGGAAATGCAGGCAGATTTTTTCGATGAGTCCGAGGAGCACACCGCCGATCATGGCGCCCGGGATGCTGCCGATGCCGCCGATGACGGCGGCGGTGAATGCTTTAATGCCGGGCATCGCGCCGAGGGTATTGTTGACCTGCGGTACATACATAAGGTAGAAGATGCTGGCGCACGCCGCGAGGGCGGCACCGATGGCAAAGGTGAGCATAATGATGCGGTTGACGTTGATACCCATGAGCCCGGCGGCGCCGCGGTCCTCCGAGACGGCGAGCATGGCGTGCCCGGTGCGTGTCTTATTGACGAACAGCGTCAGTCCCACCATAAGGAGCACCGAGACGCCAAGCGTCAGGAGCGAAGCGCCGGTGATGGTCGTACCGCCGATGCGGAGCGGAGGGAGGGAGACGAGGACGACGGTGCGGGACTGCGCCCCGAAGACGAGCTGCGCAATGCTCTGAAGGGAGTAGCTGACACCGATGGCGGTGATAAGCACCGCGAGGGGCGATGCACCGCGGAGCGGGCGGTACGCCACGCGCTCGATTCCGATTCCGAGTGCCACACATACGATGAGGGCGACGAGTGCGGCGATAACGGGCAAACCCGTGAGGGAGAGCGTCGCAAAGGCGGCATAGGCGCCGACCATGATGATATCGCCGTGGGCGAAGTTCAGCATTTTCGCAATGCCGTAGACCATCGTGTAGCCGAGCGCGATGAGGGCGTAGATGGCGCCCAGACTGAGCCCGTCGATGATGATGCTCATAGAGTTCTCCTTATGTTGGGGTCAGTGTGCTTTCCCCCGAAAAATATAGCAATAACCGCACACGGTCGCCCGCATGCGGTTATGGAGGCGCAAGAGGTTATCGTTTGATTTCCTTGATCTGCGGTGCCTTGGTGGGGACGCCGTCGGCGTTCCATGTCATTTTTCCGGTGACGCCGTTCAGCGAAAAGTCGGAGGAGGAGAGCACCCCGCGCAAGAGGTCGCAGAATTCGCTCACCGTGCGGTCCGTGTCGCGGACGTCGGCTTTTTTCAGTGCCTCGTAGATCGCCATCACGGCGTCGTAGCCGTCGGCGGCGAACTGGTCGGGGAGGGCACCGTCATATTTTGCCTTGTAGGCTTCCACGAACGCTTTGACCACCGGGTCGGTGCTGTCGGCGTCAAACGGGGTGATGTACTTGATGGTGTTGGTCACGTTCGGGGCGAGCATCCCTGCGATCCCGTCAAAGCCGTCGCTGCCGAACAGTACGGCATTGCAGCCCTTCTCGGTCGCCTTGCTCGCGATGAGGGAAGCTTCCGTATAATACATGGGCAGAAAGATGATGTCGCAGCCCGTGAGTGCTTCAATCTGTGTCGAGAAATCGGCCTTGTTATTGTTGTCGAACTGGCGGGCGGTGAAGGACTTGCCGAGCGCGTTCATCCTGGCGGCGAAGGCGTCATAGATCCCTTTGCTGTAGGCGTCGTCAATGTTGTAGATGGCGCCGACGGTGGTGTAGCCGTTGTCCGTGATATAGGAGGCGGCGATTTCTCCCTGCTGCGGGTCGCTGAAGCAGACGCGGTAGCCGTTCGGGCGCCCTGCGATGACCGACGCCGCAGAGGCAGAGGGCGTGATGTAGAAAAGGTTGTCGGCCATGGCTTTTTCGCCGAATGCAATGCAGGAGTCGGTCGTCACGGCGCCGATCGAGACGTGGATGCCCTGGTCGAGCAGCGTGTCATAGTTGATGGATGCCTGCGTGCTGGTTGCCTGGTCGTCCAGCATGGTGAGACGGAAGGTGAGCCCGTTGAGCCCGCCCGCCGCATTGATCATTTCGACGGCAAGGGCGGCACCTTTCTGTACGGAGATACCGTAGGAGGCGGCGTTGCCGGTCAGGGGGCCGGAGGCACCGATGTGGATCGTGTTCTTGTCCGCATCGTCCCCGCAGGAGGTAAAGGCGAGGAGCGCGGTGACGAGCAGGGCACAGGCGATGGCGGCGGCCAGTATTTTCATCATACGGTTTCTCATAATATTCTTCTCCTATTTGTTCATTTCAAATTAAGATTTTCTAGTGTAACATGATTTCCGGGTGTTTGTCAATGCTTTCGCAGGGGTTTGTGTGAAAAGTGTCAACTTTTTTTCAATATTATATACTACGCGCGCCCGTGTGCGGGTATAAAGACGCCGTTTTGCAAGTGGGAGCGCGGTATCTTTCCTTTTTGGCGAGAGAGAGGACTTTCAACAGCGGGAGGAAACAGAGCCCCGTTGCGGTATTTCCGAGAAAATCGCGGAAAAAATAAAAAAAGATTGAAAAAGGGGTTGACAAGCGACCCCGAGACGGGTATAATGGACAAGTCGCGAGTAGGAAAGCGGCGCCTTGGTCATTGAAAATTGAACAACAGAAATTCGTATCACTGAACTTGGTAATA
>CAKRNO010000023.1 GCA_934371135.1 uncultured Eubacteriales bacterium | reverse complement strand
AGCCCCCTCGTCTCTTAAAGTAAAGGCAACCGATACAGCTTGCCATCCAAACAGATGAGAAGTCAATATCGGTTGCCATTTAATTCATTTTGGGGGCTTGCTCTCCGCCCTTATCTCCTGCCTCGAAACGCGGCGGATCTGATGCATCAATACCACCCCGATCTGCGCCGGCGCCCCGATGATGAACAGCGCCCACATCCCGTATTGCAGCCACTGGAGGAAAATCGACAGGATCACGCCCCAAAGCAGCACCGACATAACCGGGAACGACAGCCGCCCCCGGAAATACCGCCGGTCAAACACCGCGACCACTAGCGCCGTCACGGGGATTGCCCAGATAAATGCCTGCCAATACCCGCGCTCTCCGTACAGCACGGAATACACAAAAACCATGGTCGCCGCCAGCCATACGATACATACGGCGAGCAGGGTGACCCATATCTGATAGCGCAGCTTGGAGGTGGGCGCCATGTACGGCTCCGGATCCTCGGCGGCACCCTCGGTGAGGAAACAATCCACAGTGACTCCGTACAGCTCCGACAAGGCTTTGAGCACCTTTAAGTCGGGGAGTGCCTCTCCGCGCTCCCACTTGGAGACAGACTTGTCCGAATAGTGGATCTTTTCCGCAAGCTCCGCCTGCGTCCAACCGCGGCGTTTCCGCAAAACGGTCAGATTGTTCGATACAATCGCTTCAAGTTCATCCATAACACATTTATTATACCACTTTTCCCCGAAAAAGCAATAGCCGCCTTTCGATAGGTCCCGACGGCGTTCGGATGGTCTCCTCACTCTAAAATGTAAATTGTATATTACATTTTCGCCCTCAAATCATCAGATTCTACCATTCGTAGAGCCCCGTTCTACCCCGGGGAGAATACCTCCGGTGAGGAGGGGAGTCGGCGCGCGGCGAGTAGGTTGTCTTTTCCGCGGGGTGCGGGTACAATCATAACGAAAACGACCGGCGTATGCCCCGCGGGCGGTACCTCATCGCCCCGGGAGGCATCACCGGGCACTGTGATTTCCGAAACCCGACCGAAAGGAGACGCCACGCCATGGAGCAGACCCGCCCGCAGCACCCTGTGCAGAAGCCAGCCGCCACCGACGCCGGCGGTGCAGACAACGCGGAGCTTTTCCGCCGCCCGCCCGTAGGGCTGCGCCTCCTCGGCTACCGTCTCCTTTTGCAGCCGCGCGCGCGGCTTATGCTCTCGTGGAGCTATCGCTGGCGTGTGCACGGAAAGCGCGCTCTGCGCGGCTTCCGCCGCAGCGGGATGTTTTTATACGGTAACCGGACGGGCACCCCGCTCGATGCCCTCGTCCCCGCCTGCCTGACCGATAAGCCCATCCTGATCCCCGCCCCGCGGGAGACTCTCGCGGCATACGCACCGCTCACGCGGCACTGCGTCGGCATCCCGACCCCCGAAAGCCACCGGGAGCTGCGTCCCTTTCTCGAAAAGCTCGAAAAGCACACCGTCACGCGCGGCGCCGTCGCCATCTACACGGACGAAAGCACCGCCGATGCCCCCTATCTCTATCCCGTCCGCTTTGACGAACCCTCCTTTGTATTCCATACCGCTGTCGGCAGGGGGGCGAACGGCTCCCGCCGCGCCGTGACCCGCGTCGCGGGTCCCTTCTACCCGGACATGACGCTCCCGCACCGCCTGCGTGCGCATGAGCTCGGAGAGCGGCTGCGCGCCGCTATGCGGGACCTCGCCGCCGCAACGGAAAAGGAGGTGCCGCGCCGTGAGTAAGCTGCCTGCCGTCATCTATTACGACGACGAACGCAACGACGAGTTTTCCACCGCCGTCATCACCCCGAAGCGCATCGACGGGAACTGGTTGTACATCCACACCTCCCTCTGGAAACGCTTTACCCACCTGTTCTGGTATCGCATGGTCGCGACCCCGCTCGCGTTTTTTTACCTCAAATGCAAGTTTCATCATAAGGTAATCGGGCGCAAAAAGCTCCCGCGCGACAGACACACGGGGTATTTCCTTTTCGGGAACCACACCCAGCCGACGGGTGACGCCGTACTCCCCTCCATGCTCACCTGCCCGAAAGACGCCTATACCGTCGTCCACCCGAACAACGTCTCGATGCCCGTCCTCGGGCGCATTACGCCGAGCCTCGGCGCCCTGCCGCTGCCGGATGATCTCGCGGCGGCGCGGAACTTTGCCCGGGCGATTGAAACGCGCGTGCACGAGGGGCGCTGCATCGTCATCTACCCCGAGGCACACATCTGGCCGTACTATACGGGCATCCGCCCTTTCCCGGACGACGCCTTTTCCTATCCCATCCGGCTCGGCGCGCCGGTCTACTGCTTCACGAACACCTATGAGAAACGCCGCCGCGGCAAAAAGCCGCGCATCGTCACCTATGTGGACGGACCGTTTCTCCCCGCCCCCGCCCTGCACGGCGCCGCACAGCGCCGGGACCTGCGCGACCGGGTGTACGCCACCATGTGCGAGCGCGCCCGTAACAGCAACATCGAAGTCATCCGCTATGTCAAAAAGGAGTTACACGAATGAAGCACCTGCTTTTCGCCGGCAACGACAAAGTCTTTGACGGCGTGCTCTCCTGCCTTGTCTCGGTCTTCCGCCGCACGCAGTCGCACGAGCCCGTCCGGGTCTATGTGATGACGATGGACGCCACGCACCTGAACCCGGCGTACCTCCCGATCAGCGACGCGGACATCGCCTTCCTCGACCGTTATGTCAAAACGTTCGGCGCGGAAAACACCGTCACAAGACTGGACGTCACCGACCTCTACCGCCGGGAGTTCTCCGGCTGCCCGAACGAGGGCGCCTACTGCTCCCCCTACACACTGCTACGGCTCCTCGCCGACCTTGTGCCCGAGCTCGCTGCCCTCGACAAGCTGCTCTATCTCGACTGCGACCTGCTTTTCAACCGTGACATCGACCTGTTGTGGAACCAGGATCTCACGGGCTATGAGTACGCCGCCGCACGCGACCACTACGGCAAGTTTCTCATCCAGCCGAACTATATCAACGCCGGTGTGCTGCTCTTTTCCATGCCGGAGGCGCTCCGCACCGGGCTCTTTGCCAAGGCGCGGGAGTGGCTGCGGCGCAAAAAACTGGTCTTTGCCGACCAGAGCGCGCTCATCCGCTCCACCACGCGCAAAAAGATGCTGCCGCAGAAATACAACGACCAGAAATTCCTGCACGGATCCACCGTCATCCGCCACTTTGCAAAGCGACTTTACTGGCTGCCCTACCCGCACACCGATAACATCAAGCAGTGGCAGGTCGAGCGCGTCCGCCGCGTCTTCGGCTACCACGCTTTAGATGATATATTCGACGAGTTTTTAACTCTGAAAGAAACTCTTTTGAAAGAACAGGAGCGTACAAACGCATGAACGAACTCATTCCGATCTTCTTTGCCGCCGACGACGCCTTTGTGAAATACACGCTCGTCGCCCTCACCTCCCTGAAAGCGAATGCCGACCCGAACCGCCGCTACCAGATCTACATTCTGCAGACCCATGTGTCCGAGCAGTACCGCGAGGCGTTTGAGTCGCTCGAGGGGCGCAACTTCCGCATCGAGTTCGTCGATGTGTCCGCCTACCTCGACCGCTACGGCGACGCCCTCCATGTGCGCGACTACTACTCGCGCACGACCTACTACCGCCTGTTCATCGCCGAGATGTACCCCAAATACAACAAGGCGATCTATATCGACAGCGACACCATCGTCCTCGGCAACATCGCCGAGATGTATGACCACGACCTCGGTGACAACTATGTCGCCGCCGCCCCCGAGCAGGCGATGCGGCAGACGGACGTGTTCGGCACCTACGTCGAAAAGGTGCTCGGCATCGACCGTATGTATTACTTCAACGCCGGCGTGCTGCTCATCAACTGTGCGCTTTTCCGCCGCGATAAGATCCTCGAGAAGTTCACGAAGCTCCTCGGCGCCTACACCTTCCGCGTCACGCAGGATGAGGACTACCTGAACGTGCTCTGCGAGGGGCGCGTACTGTGGCTGTCCCCGGCGTGGAACACCGAGGTGTACGGCACCCTGCCCGTACCCGAGCGCGAGATCAGGATCATCCACTATATCATGGTGTCGAAGCCGTGGCACTTCCCGGATTGCCGCCTGAAGGATTATTTCTGGCACTACGCGAAGATGACGCCGGTCTACGGCAAGATCCGCGCGGAGCTCAAAGCCTACACCGACCTTGAGCGTGCGGAGGACCTCGCCTCGGGCGATCGGCTCGCCGCGCTCGCCGCGGAGGAAGCCAAGCGGGAGGATACCTACTTCCGCATGATGAACCCCGGGGTGGATCTCGACCGTGTGCGCATCCTCAAGAAGATTGCGCAGTACGAAAAGGAGGGGCGCTTTGACGAGGACGTGGAGGACGACCCGCCCACGCGAACACTGAAGCCGGGCGAGGTGGACTTCCTCCGCAAGAGCGGACCGGCGAAGCTCGGGGCGCGCCTCGCTTTCGCCGCCGCGCGCAAGTTTGTGGACGGGCTCATCAAGGACGGTAAGCTGCAGATTGACGGCTTCCCCGGGATCGAAAACTTCCAGAAGCTGCGCTCGGGCGCCATCATCACCTGCAACCACTTCAACGCGTTCGACAGCTTTGCGATGCACCTCGCCTACGACGCCTCCGGGCAGAAAAAGCGCCGTTTCTTCCGCGTCATCCGCGAGGGCAACTACACGAACTTCCCCGGCTTCTACGGGCGCCTCATGCGCAACTGCAACACCCTCCCGCTCTCCTCGAACACCAAGGTCATGACCGAGTTCGTACAGGCGACGGGCGAGCTTTTGCGCGACGGGGATTTCGTGCTCTTTTACCCCGAGCAGAGTATGTGGTGGAACTACCGTAAGCCGAAGCCTCTGAAGCCGGGCGCCTTCCGCTTCGCGGCGAAAAACCATGTCCCCGTCCTGCCCTGCTTCATCACCATGCGGGACAGCGATAAGATCGGGGAGGACGGCTTCCCCATCCAGATCTACACCGTCCACATCGCCCCGCCGATCTACCCCGACCCGGGCAAGACCATCTGCGAGAATATGCACTACCTCATGATGGAGAACTACCGCGTCTGGCGCGAGATCTACGAGAAGACCTACGGCGAGAAGCTGACCTACACCTGCCCGCCGGACGCCCTCGGAGAGTTCCGGTAAGCCGGTAGGCGGTGAGCCCGCCGGGATGGATCACTGCCGGGTGGAGCCCGCCCGACAGATTGCCGGGCAGAACCCCGTCAAAACAGAACAGCGTTGTGCCGGAAAACCGGGCACAACGCTGTTTTGATAGGCGCACCGCCTGCCGGAATGCGCCCCCCCACGAGGGGGGCGCCCGGCGCCGGTCAGCGCTCGTTTTTGAAATACTGGTAGAGGTAGCAGGGGATCATGCCGTTATAGAGCTTGCGCACCTTGTCGGCGCGTTTGCCGTACAGCCTGCCGAAGTCGGGGTGCGAGGTCAGCACATACACCTGCCAGGGGGCGAGGGAGCGGAAGCAGACGCCGAGCTCCCGGTAGAGCGTCTCCACCACCTCGGGCGTCATGAGGCGCTCGCCGTAGGGGGGATTGGTGACGATGGTGCCGCGCCTGCCGGGGGCAGAGATGCTGCGTGCGTCGGCGCGGAAAGCCTTCACCCATTGCCTGACCCCGGCGCGCGCGACGTTCGAGCGGGTGAGCTCCACGCAGGCGGGGTCGATATCCGACGCGTAGATCTCAATACCGGTTTCGAGCTGCCCCTCCTCTGCCTCCTCGCGCGCCGCCTGCCAGACCGCGGGCGAAAACTGGGGGAAACGCTCGGCGGCGAAATGCCGCTTTGCCCCTGGGGCGATGTGATTGGCGAGCATCGCCGCCTCGATGGCGATGGTGCCGGAGCCGCACATCGGGTCCCAGAGCAATACCTCCTCCCGCGGGCGGCTGTACGCCGCGAGAGCGGCGGCGAGTGTCTCGCGGAGCGGAGCGGCGTTCGCCTCCGGGCGATAGCCGCGCTTGTGGAGCGGGACGCCGCTCGTGTCGATCATGAGCGTGAGCCTGTCCTTGAACAGGAAGAATTCCAGCTGGTACTTAACGCCCTCCTCGGGGAATTGCGTGAGCCCGTAGCAGGCGGAGAGCCGCTCCACCGCCGCCTTCTTGATGACGCTCTGGAGCGCGGGGAGCGAGGTCAGGGTCGAGCGGATGCTGTGCCCCTTGACGGGGAATGCGTCGTTGCGCCCGATCCACGTCTCGAGCGGGAGCGTCCGCACCCCCTCGAACACCTCGTCAAAGGTCGCGGCGGGAAAGGAGCCGAGCGTGATATAGACGCGCTCCGCATAGCGCAGAAAAATGTTGGCGAGTGCCACGGTCTCCTCGTCGCCGAGGAAGGTCACGCGCCCGTCCATCGTCTCCTCGCGGTCGTACCCGAGCGCGTCGATCTCCTCCCCGAGCAGATGCTCCAGTCCGAAAAGGCAGGTCGCGGTGTAGCGGATCTTCATCATGCCGCCTCCCTTATTTTTTACCGCTCCATTGTAGCAGATTGTCCGTCGCCTGTCAATCGCCCCGGAACCGACATTTTTCCCGCCTGACGGCACCCCATAATGAATTGACAATCCCGCCCGGAACCATTATACTAAAGGAAGTTATGAGAGGGGCGCCCCGGCGCCCCCCCGCGGGGTCACCGCATGAGAGGAGATGAGCCGTTTTGCAGATTCTGTCCGATCTTTCCGCACTCACCCAGGGCGGCGCCCCGTGTCTCCCGCCCTCGGCTGTCGCCGTCGGGCTGTTTGACGGCGTGCACCGCGGGCACCGGGCGCTTCTGGACCTGACGCGCCGCGAGGCGACCCGGCGGGGGCTCACCGCCGCCGTCCTGACCTTCGGTGACGACCCGGGGCTCAAGCCGGGCGCCGCCCGCATCTGCCCCCTCGGGGCACGGCTCTCCCTCCTGCGCGATGCCGGCATGGATGCGGCGGTGGTGCTCCCCTTTCCCGCCGTGCGCGATATGACCCCCGAGGCGTTTACGGATGAAGTGCTCACGGGCGCGCTCGCCGCGCGCCTTGCCCTCGTCGGCTACAACTTCCGGTTCGGTCGGGGGGCGGCGGGAGACGCCGATACTCTCGCGGCACTCATGCGCCGCGCGGGCGGGGAAGCAATGTGCCTCCCCGGCGTGACCCTCTCGGACGGATCGCCCGTCTCCTCCTCCCGCATCCGCGAGGCGATTGCTGCCGGCGATATGCCCCTCGCCGCAGAGCTGCTCGGCAGGCCCTATTCCCTGACCCTGCCGACCGTCCACGGGAGAGCCCTCGGGCGCACCGTCGGTCTGCCGACCGTGAACGGGGAGATCCCCCCGGGGCTGCTCCTGCCGAAGCGCGGCGTCTATGCCGGGGAGGCGATCGTCTTCGGGCACACCTATCCCGCCGTGACCAACGTCGGTACCCGCCCCACCGTCTCGGGCGAGGGGGTGACGGTCGAGACGCACATCATCGGCTTCTCGGGCGACCTGTACGGCACGGCGCCGACCGTGCGGCTCTTTGCCTACCTGCGCGGGGAGCGCCGGTTCGACTCGCTCGACAACCTGAAAAACGAAATCACACGAAATATAGAGGAAGCAAAAAGAATATGGCTGGAACATGGACGCGCCTGACGGCGAAAGGCAGGACAGAGGACCTCGACCGCATCACCGCCGTGATGAGCATGGTCGACAACGGGCTCATGATAGAGGATTACAGCGATCTCTCGACAAACGGTATGTACGGCGAGCTCATCGACGAAAAGCTGCTCGGTGCCGACCGCACCCGGGTCGCCGTCTCCTGTTTTCTCCCGGAGGAAAAACACCCGAAGGACAGTCTCGCCTTCCTGCGTGACCGCTTCACCGCACTCGGTATCCCCGTCACCTTTGAGGTGGAGGGGCTGGACGAGGAGGACTGGGCAGAGTCCTGGAAGCAGTATTATAAGCCCATCCCCCTCGGTAGGGTGACGATCGTGCCCGCGTGGCAGTCCTACGCCCCGGCGGCGGGCGAGGTCATCGTCCGCATGGACCCCGGGATGGCGTTCGGTACGGGGACGCACGAGACGACCCGCCTCGTGATCTCCCTTCTGGAAAAGCATCTCCGCGGCGGCGAGCGCGTGCTCGACGTCGGCACGGGCTCGGGCATCCTCTCCATCTGCGCCGCGAAACTGGGCGCCGCCTCGTGCGCCGCCTATGACATCGACCCCGTCGCCGTCAAGGTCGCGCGGGAGAACTGCCGCGACAACGGCTGCCCCGATATTGAGGTCGGCGTCTCCGACCTGCTCCGCGGCGTCTCGCTCGCGGGCGGGAAATTCGACCTGTGTCTCGCCAACATCGTGGCAGAGATCCTCTGCCGCATGGCACCCGACCTCGGCGGGTATCTCACGCCGCACGCAAAAGTGATCGTCTCCGGCATCGTCGCGGACAAGGCGCCGCTCGTCGAGAGCGCCATGACGGCGGCGGGCTTCACCCGCATCGACGAGATGACGGAGCGCGACTGGGTCGCCCTCTGCTACCGCAAAAACGACTGACCGGCGGCGCCCGGTTGCCCGCAGCGGCGGGAACCGTCGCGGAACGCCGGTGCGAGCCGGTATCAGACCCCCTGTAACCCCCGAAAACGCCAAAACCCCCGCCGAAACGGCGGAAAGGAGCCGCTATGCCCCGCTTTTTCATCAACCGTGACGCCCTGGACCCCGCGGCGGATACCCTCGTCATCCGCGGGGCAGACGCCCACCATATCGCGCGCGCCCTGCGCCTTGCCGTCGGCGACCCCGTCACCGTGTGTGACGACGCCGGCACGGTCTACGACTGCCGCCTGACCCGTATCCGCGACGAGGAAGCCACCTGTGAAATCCTCTCGCGCCGCGCGGGCACGGGCGAGTCCCCCGTCCGGATCCGCCTTTTCATGGCATACCCCAAGGGGGACAAACTGGAGACGGTCCTCCAGAAGGCGGTCGAGCTGGGCGCCGCGCGCATCACGCCGTTCGAGAGCGAACGGTGCATCAAGCGCCCGCCCGCCGAAAAGCTGGCGCGCATCGCCGAGCGGCACGCGAAGATTGCCGAGGCGGCGGCGAAGCAGTGCGGCAGGAGCGTCATCCCCGCGGTCGATGCCCCGCTCTCCTTTGCCGATGCCCTGCGGGCGGCGGCGGACGCCGAGCTCCCTCTCTTTTGCTATGAGGGTCAGGGGACGCAGTCCCTGCGCGCCGTGCTGGAGACACACCCCGCACCGCGCACGGTATCGGTGATCATCGGGGCGGAGGGCGGCTTCTCCCCGGCGGAGGCGAAGGCGGCGACGGACGCCGGCTGTATCGCCGTCGGGCTCGGGGAGCGCATCCTGCGCTGTGAGACGGCGCCCGCCTATGTGCTCTCCGCTCTTTCCTACGCGTACGAGCTCCCCGAGGGGTAAACTCTTTGTTGCTTTTTGCCATATTTCACAGTCATTTTTACATTTTTCAAGAACTTTTTTCAAAATTCTATTGAAAAAACACAAAAAATCGGTTAAAATGTAGTCCGATATGAACAATTCCGCAAGAAAGCAAGGGAGGTCCCTACTGTGTTTAACAGAATGTTTCAGAGCGTGATCCACCAGATGAAAGACGCGATCGGCCGCGTCATCGGGATCATCGATAAGAACGATATCGTCGTGGCGTGCAGCGACCTGCAGCATATCGGTGAGGTGCGCCAGGGCATCCGTGAGGATCTCACCTTCCGCCCGGAGGGGGTCGTGACCGGCGGCGTCACCTACCGTTCTCTTGTCACGAGCGGCAAGCCGGATCTCATCGTCTTCGTCGAGGGGGCAGACAAGCCGGCAGAACAGGCCGCGGCGCTCCTCGCGATTGCGCTCGGCAATATGAAGAACCTCTACGACCAGAAGTACGATAAAGCTTCCTTTATCAAGAATATCATGCTCGACAACATCCTGCCGAGCGACATATACGCAAAGTCCAAGGAGCTGCGCTTCAATTCCGAGGAGCGCCGCGTCGTTTACATCATCAAATACCAGGGCACCTCGGATCAGTTCCCCTATGAGATCATCAGCGGGATGTACCCCGACCGCGCCCATGACTACGTCATCAATATCGGGGAGCAGGACGTTGCCCTCGTCAAGGAGCTGCCGGAGGGCACGACCCAGACGGACATCTCCGATATCGCGGAAAACATCATCAAGACCCTCAACGCCGAGTCCCTCGTCAATGTGTCGGTCGGTATCTCCTCCGTCGTCTCCAACATCAAGGACCTTGCCCGCGCCTATAAGGAAGCGCGCATCGCGCTGGAGGTCGGTAAGGTGTTCGATACGGCGAAGAACCCGATTTCGTATGAAAACCTCGGCATCGGGCGCCTGATCTACCAGCTCCCGACCACGCTCTGCGAGGTGTTCCTCCAGGAGGTCTTCCGCCGCGGCTCGCTCGAGTCGCTCGACGACGAGACGCTGGACACCGTGCGCGCCTTCTTTGAAAACAACCTGAACGTTTCCGAAACCTCGCGTAAGCTGTTCGTGCACCGTAACACGCTGGTGTACCGCCTTGAGAAGATCCGTAAGCTGACCGGGCTCGATCTGCGCGAGTTTGACCACGCCGTCACCTTCAAGGTCGCCCTCATGGTCAAAAAATATCTGACCAGTAAGCCCACCAAGTTCTGAATCGACGTTTTTCGCGCCCGTCCTGTGCCATACTACGGGGGGCGTGACCACTCCCCGACCGCGGCACCGCCGCGGCCGGGGTGCTGTCGGTTTTATGAGACTGTCCGTCGGGAGGTATCCTCATGCAACTCACGAAAAAGCAGTTCTGGCTCTTCCTCGGCTCGCTCCTCCTCGTCGCCGCGCTTGCCTGCACACTCACCTTCTTCATCACCCGGGCGAATACGCCCGTCAAGATCCGCGAGGTACCGGTTGAGTACCCGGCGATCGACGGCGTCCCGGACAACTACCGCGAGCTCTGTGAAGCGCTGCGGCAGTATTCCTATTACGGGCTCCCCGATGGGACGGATTACACCGGGCTCTTTGCCCGCGCAATTGTCGCCGCGACGAAGGATCCTTACGCCTCGTACATGACGGCGGCGGAGTTTGCCGCCTATTCGGCGGACCTCGCCGGTGAGGTCTATGGCATCGGTGCCTCCGTGGACTCCTACCAGACGAACGGCGGCGAGCCTGCCGTCCGCCTGCTCGCGGTGTTCTCCGGCTCGGGTGCCGAGGAGGCAGGGCTCCTGCCCGGCGACCTCATCCTCGCCGTGAACGGCGAGAGCATCCGTGCGATCGGCGGCGCCAGCGCGGCGCTTGAACGCGTGCGGGGTGAGGAGGGCACGACCGTGACCCTGACCGTGCAGCGCGGCGATGCCGCACCCGCGGACTATACCGTCCGGCGCGGGCTCTACCGGAAAAAGACCGTTTATACATCCCGCCTGTCCCTCGCGGAGGGCGGCGAGGTCGCCTATATCCGCATCACCGACTTCAATACCGTCACCCTCTCCGAGTTCGTCGATGCCGTAGACGAGGCGGAGGCGAGCGGGGTCTCGGGCATGATCTTTGACCTGCGCTACAACGGCGGGGGGTACCTCTCGACCGTCTCCGAGATGCTCGCCTACCTGCTCCCCGACGGGGACATCGCCCACATCCGCTACGGGACGGAGACGCTCCGGGAGAACAATTACACCATTTCGGCATCGGACGGAAAGGTGACGAACGCCGGAAAGCAGACGCTCACCGACGAGCAGGTCGCCCACGTCGTCTCGGTCCCGATGGCCGTGCTCGTGAACGGCTCGACCGCCTCGGCGGCAGAGCTCTTTACCTCGGCGCTCCGCGACTACGCCGCGAACGACGCGCAGTACCCCGACTTCCCCGACGTCACCATCGTCGGCAGCAATACCTACGGCAAGGGCTGTATGCAGAATTCCTACCGCCTCTCCGACGGCAGCTATCTCAAGCTCACCGTCGCGCTCTATGACCCGCCCTTCGGCGGCAACTACCACGGCACCGGCATCGCCCCGACAGAGGGCTACGGGACGGTGGCCAACGACACCCGCATCGGGGATCTGTACCTGAAAGCGTCGGAGGGGTCCCTGACTCTCCCGAACGGTGAGACGGATACCGTGCTCGCCCGCGCGCTGGAAGCCTTCCGGCACTGAATGAACGAAAACCCCTACCGAAATATATATTTTTGAGGAGATAGAACCCATGTCCGAAACAAAAGTCTATACCCAAAGCGAATACAAAAAGTTTATGGAAGACCTCGCGTACTGGGAAGTACAGCTCGAGGAGAAAGAGCGCGCCTACCGTGCGTTGATTGCCTCGTCGGACGTCACCGACGCGGAGAAGGACACGGCGGCGGCAACGCATGAAGAAGACGTGACTGCCATCCGCGAGAAGATCCGCGCCCTCGGCGAAAAGATGAAGAAGCACAAGGTGGAGCCCTACACCGGCAGTGATAACGGGGAGGTCAAGCGTGTCTCCGAGGCACAGCTGCTCTCCAAGATGAAGGAGCTCGCCGAGCGCAAGCTCGACCTCGAAAAGAACAAGAAGGATATTTCCTCTGCCCGCGCCTACGGTGACCTGTCCGAGAACAGCGAATACACCGAGGCGAAGAAGGAGCAGGAGAAGCTCAATAACCAGGTGGCAGAGCTCGAGGAGGAGATCACCCACGCCGTACTGACGACGGATGAGACGGTTGACTACTCCAAGGTCAGCATCGGCGCCTATGTCGCCGTTGACAAGGCGGGGACGGTCAAGAAGTACCGCATCGTCGGCTCCTATGAGACCAACCCGCTCGCAGACGAGACCTACCGCCCCATCTCGGACGAGTCTCCGATCGGCGTCGCCCTGCTCGGTCACGGCGAGGGTGAAACGGTCACTGCGCTCCTGGCGAACGGCACCAAGATGGCGCTGAAGATCCTCTCCGTCAGCCA
Source organism: uncultured Eubacteriales bacterium (assembly GCA_934371135.1). Lineage (GTDB taxonomy): Bacteria > Bacillota > Clostridia > Oscillospirales > CAG-272 > UBA1740. The sequence continues at coordinate 8,087 of CAKRNO010000023.1, read as the reverse complement.
CGAAGCCCCCAAGGCATAAGACCAGAGAACAGTAAGGAAAGAAGACATGGAACAGCAGAACACACCGGCATCGACCAACGAACTGGAGGTCCGCCGCGCGAAGCTCGCCGCCCTGCAGGCGGCGGGGCAGGACCCGTTTGAGATCACCAAATACGACGTCACGGATACGGCGAAGGAGATCGCCGAGAATTTCGAGGCGATCAAGACCGACCCCGAAGCGGGCATCACGGGCAAGACCGTACGCATCGCCGGCCGTATGATGAGCCGCCGCGTCATGGGTAAAGCCTCGTTCGTGCACCTCATGGACGGCAGCGGGCAGATCCAGCTGTACGTCCGGCGCGACGACATCGGCGAGGAGGCGTATGCCGCGTTCAAAAAGCTGGACATCGGTGATATCATCGGCGTCTCGGGCTTTGTGTTCCGCACCAAGACGGGGGAGATCTCCGTCCACGCTGAGAGCCTGACCCTGCTCGCAAAGTCGCTCCTCCCCCTGCCGGAGAAGTACCACGGGCTGACCGATACCGACACCCGCTACCGCCAGCGCTATGTGGACCTGATCGTCAATCCGGAGGTCAAGGACACGTTTGTCAAGCGCTCGCTCATCCTGCGGGAGCTCCGCCGTTACCTCGATGACCTCGGGTTCCTCGAGGTCGATACCCCGATCCTCACCCCGTTCGAAATCGGCGCCGCCGCGCGCCCGTTCAAGACGCACCACAACACGCTGGACATGGATATGTTCCTGCGCATCGAGACGGAGCTGTACCTCAAGCGCCTGATCGTCGGCGGCTTTGACCGCGTCTACGAGGTGGGGCGCATCTTCCGTAACGAGGGTATGGACCCGTCGCACAATCCGGAGTTCACCACCATTGAGCTCTACCAGGCATACACCGACTATAAGGGCATGATGCAGCTGGTCATCGACCTCAACACCCGCCTCGCCGAGCGCATCTGCGGGACGACGAAGATCACCTACCAGGGGGTAGAGATCGACATGGGGCACTGGGAAAAGCTCACGATGGTCGAAGCGGTGAAGAAGTATGCCGGCGTCGATTATCACGACTGGAAGACGGATGAAGACGCCCGTGCCGCCGCCGCCGCGCGGGGGGTCGAAGTGCCGAAGGACGCGACCCGTGGCACCTGCCTCGTCGAGTTCTTCGACGCGTATGTGGAGGACAACCTCGTCCAGCCGACCATCATCTACGATTACCCGGTGGAGAACAGCCCGCTCGCCAAGCGTAAGCCCGACGATCCGGCATTCACCGAACGGTTTGAGTACTTCATCTGCTGCCGCGAGATGGGTAACGCCTTCTCCGAGCTGAATGACCCGATCGACCAGAAGGCGCGCTTCGTGCGCCAGGTCGAGGCGAAGCGTCGCGAGGACCCGAATACCACGGCGCAGGTCGATGAGGATTACGTCACCGCCCTGGAATACGGCCTCGCCCCGACGGGCGGCCTCGGCTTCGGCGTCGATCGTCTCGTCATGCTCCTGACCGACAGCCCCTCCATCCGCGATGTCCTCCTCTTCCCGACAATGAAGCCGACGGACAAGTAAAAATCTCTATCCGCAAGGGGGAGGGCGCTTTGGCAAAAGCCCCTCCCCCGTCATTTCCGCACCGGCACGCGTAAAAACCGATGCAAACCGGCAAGCACACGAACAAAGAAAGGAAACCGCCATGGAATACAGAAAATTCGGTGATACCGTCCTCCTGCGCATCGACCGCGGCGAGGAGATCGTCGCCGCCATCCGTGCCGTTGCCGGGGCAGAGGAGATTTCCCTCGCCTCCGTCAGTGCCATCGGCGCCACCGATGATTTCACGGTCGGCGTCTACGACGTCGAAAAACAGTCCTATACCCCGAACACTTTTCACGGCGCCTATGAGATCGTTTCCCTCTCCGGGACGATCGACCGCATGGAGGGCGACGTCTATACCCACCTGCACATGAGCGCCGGCAATGCCCGCGGTGAGGTCTTCGGCGGGCATCTGAACCGCGCGGTCGTCAGCGCCACCTGTGAGGTCGTCATCCGCCTGGTTGACGGCGCGGTGGACCGCCGCCGCGACCCCGCGACAGGGCTGAACCTCCTCCGCTTTGAGGACGCCGCCCAAAGCTGATCCGCAGGCACGAACGCCCGTGCCGGGGCTGCTCCTGCCGAAAAACCGCGGCGCCCCTGTTATCATAAAAATCCACCCGCCGGACGGGTGGATTTTCTGATTTGCCCTTTCTTTTCCTGCCGCCCGGCGCAGACCCCGCCGGGCATCGTACATTCCGTCACCGTGCGACGGCTGTCAAATGCCCCGGATGGCTTTTGGGGGGCAGCGAGCTCCTCCCGGCGGATGAAAAACGATTCCGTTCCGTCACTCCGCGGCGGTGTCCACGACCTTGCAGCCGTCGAGGGTCAGCCCGCGGGTAAAGCGCAAGGGAGCCCTGCCGGTGATGAGACAGCCGCGCAGCGTGAGGTTTTCGGTAAAGTAGCCGAAGCGGTCGCCGTCGATGACGGTGTCGGTCACGGTGACGTCCCGCGCGCCGAGGAGGAGGTCACGCCCCGTGAGCGTAGAAAAATCGATGGACGAGTCGGAGAGCGACGCGAACGCGCCGTCCCCCACCGCCTCGATGTTCTCCGCGCGCAGAGACGCGCACAGGGAGAACAGCCGCCCGCCCTCAAAGCGGGCGTCGCGGAGCACCATCTCGCGGCATCCGGTGGCAAAACCCCCGGCACGGACCGCCATCCGCTCGACCGTCACCGTCTCACCGCCGAACAGCGCGTCCGGGGCGGCGATCTCCCCGCCCTGCAGGTTGAGACACACGCCGAAGCGGAGCGCCCCGACGGCAGACGCGTCAAAAACGCAGTCCGAGAGGAGCGAGTCGGTCAGTCGCGAGAGCGCGCCCTCCCCCGTGAAGCGGCAGGAGAGTAGCGTCATCTCCCGGCAGAGCGCGAGGGCATACGCCTCCCCGTAGGCAGCGCCCTCAAAGGTCACGCGTGCGAGCGGCGCCTCCCCCTCGGGGGACATGAAGTTCTGTGTAGCCACAGGCTCACGCTTTCGTCCGCAGCTCATGCCACGGGTCAAGGTCGCCGGCAAAGACCGGCTTGATACGGAAGGTGAAGGAGATGTTCTCCCGGTTCAGACGGTACTCGGGCAACAGGTCGGGGCCGCAGGAGTTGGAGCCGATGCCCGTCTGCCGGTAGTCGATGATGACGGTGGTCTCCCGCTCCGGCACGAGCTCGTAATGATGCGCCTTTTCGGTCAGCTGCTCGGGCGAGAAATGCGTCGCCGTCAGCGAGAAGGTGTCGGCGGTGAAGTACAGCCCCTGCCCACCGATGTCGGACACCGCTGCGAAGCGGCAGCCGTCATGCGCGCCGTTTTCCTGCGGGCGGATGTACGGGACGTAGGTCCCGGTCACCGTGGTGCGGAAGTCGCCGAGCCGCGCGGCGAGGCGCTTGTCGGCGTAGGACTCACAGGGACCGTAGCCGAAGTAGCGGACGTCCTCGCACCCCTCCGGCATCGTCAGGCGGAAGCCGAAGCGGGGCAGCGGTGCCTGCTCCAGGATGGGTTTGTAAATATGTGCGTCACAGGCGACGGTCAGCCCCTCGGCGCTCACGGTGTAAGCCACATCGGCTTTGAGGCGCGGGCGCAGCCCCGGGACCACGAGCGCGATCTCCGCGCGGAGCGTCACGCGGTCGGGCGCCACGTCGGGCGTCCCCCAGCCGTAGAATTCCGGCTTCGCACGGTCGAGCATCATGGAGTACCACTTGTTCTTCACATTGCGGTCGTTGTCCGTCGGCGCCCGCCAGATGGTCGGCACCATCGGCGCGAGCAGCATCTCCATCCCGTTATCGACGAGGGAGGTGAGCAGACCCGTCGCCCGCCCGAAGGTGTAGATGGTCTCCCCGACGGAGAGGATATAGGCATCCGGCGTGTCCGCGAGCGACACGGGCGAGGTCTTCGGTGCATACACCGCCGCGCGGTCGTCCGAGAGGAGCAGCTGTGCCGTACCGACCTCGTACCCCGCCTCCGAGAAATCGGTGGGCTCGCAGTAGCGGACGGAGATGTCCAGGGTCGTGACGCCGGTCGGCGTGAAGCCGGAGAACAGGCGATAGGTCCTGACCTCTCTCGGGTCGTTGTCGAGCGGGACGGAGCCGGAGAACAGGAGCTCCCCGTCCTCCCGCACCTGCCACACGAGGTCGAGGTCGGCGAGGCTCTCAAAATAGCGGTAGCTCTCCACGACGATCTCGCCGGGTGTGCCGCCCGCCGTCACGGCAAAGGGCTTCAGCGCCTCCTTGAGCTCGAGCATCCCCGTACCGATCCCCCGGTCGGGATAGACCAGCCCGTCCACGCAGAAGTTGCCGTCGTGGGTCTCCTCGCCGAAGTCGCCGCCGTAGGTGTAGTGCGGGTCGGCGTAAATATTCTCCCCGGTCGCGACCGAGTGGTCACAGTATTCCCAGACGCAGCCGCCGAAATAGCGGTCGCTCGAGCGCATGAGCGCCCAGTAGTCGGCGAGGTCCCCGGGCCCGTTGCCCATCGCATGGCAGTATTCGCACAGGAACAGCGGGCGGCGGCTCGTCTCCACGATCTCGCGCATCCGGTCGAGGGTCGGGTACATCCGGGAGTCCACGTCGATGTAGTCGTCTGCCTTGGCGGCTTCCGCCACGGCAGGGTCATCGCTGATCATCTGCTTCCAGTTGATATAGGCAGATTCATCCTCCGAGTGCACGAGGCGGGAGGGATCGACCCGGTGGAAATAGTCTGCCTGCACGCGGTGATTGCGCCCGCAGCCGGATTCGTTCCCCACGCTCCACATGATGACGGAGGGGTGGTTCTTGTCGCGCTCGAACATCCGCTCGCTGCGGTCGAGGTACGCCGCCTCCCATGCGGGGTCGTCGGTGAGCTGGTTCCACTGCCCCACGCACTGGAAGCCGTGCGTCTCGAGGTCCGTCTCGTCGCAGACCAGGATCCCGTATTCGTCGCACAGCTCGTAGAAGCGCGGGTCGTTCGGATAGTGCGAGGTGCGCACCATGTTGATGTTGTTCCGCTTCATGATCATGAGATCCTCGCGGAAGTGCGCGAAGGGCGTCGCGTGCCCGAGGATAGGATGGCTGTCGTGGCGGTTGACGCCGCGCGCCTTGACGGCTTTGCCGTTGAGGAGCACGACCCCTGCCCGGACCTCCACCCGCCGCACGCCGACGGGGATGCGGATGACCTCCCGCCCCGCCTCGATATACAGCGTGTAGAGCGCGGGGTTCTCATCGCTCCAGAGCACGGGGTCGGCGAGCGTCGCGATCTCCAGCGTCCCGCGCCCCTCGATGCGCTTTACCCCACCGGACAGCACGTCACCACCGGGGGAGAGTAATGTATAGTTTACATCCAGTGCGCCGGTCGTCTCGGTCTCACAGGTGACGGCGGCAGAGGAGAAGTCGTCCGAGAGCGCGGTCTTTACGAACAGGTCGCGGACGTGGCACTCGTCGCGTGCGACGAGCAGGACCTCGCGGAAGATGCCGGACATCCGCCACATATCCTGGTCCTCAAGGTAGGAGCCGTCGCACCATTTGAGCACGAGGACCGCCACCGTGTTGTTCCCTGCGTGCAGGTATTTCGTCACGTCGATCTCGGACGTGCAGTGCGAGACCTGGCTGTACGCGCAGTAGGTGCCGTTGACATAGAGGTAGAAGCAGGCGTCCACCCCCTCGAAGGTCATGTAGACGCGCTTGCCGTCGAGCATGGCGGCATCCACGCGGAAGTCGCGGATATAGAGCCCCGCGGGGTTGCGCTCCGGCACCTTCGGCGGGTCTACCGGATACGGGTAGCGCACATTGGTGTATTGCGGTACGTCGTACCCGCGGTCGAGCATGGTCTGCCAGGAGCGCGGGACGGGCATGGTCTCCATCGCGGCGCGGTCAAAGGTGGGGGCGAGGAAATCCTCAACCTCCCCGACGCTCTCGTAGTAGCGGAAGTCCCAGGTCCCGCACAGCGTTTTGACATAGGGCGAGGCGCCGCGGTTACCGCGGTCGGCGGTGTCGCGGTCGGCATAGGGGATAAAATAGGCGTGCGGTCTCTCGCACCCGTCGTGGAGAGTTTCGAGCGTTTTGTGGTAGTCCGGAGCTCCGATTGGCATAGCGATTTCTCCTCATTTTGCCCGCGTCCCGCGGCATTTTTTTGGTAATTTCATTATACAGACAGCCGCCCGGAAAGTCAATCGGTTTTGCGCGTTTGCGCATTGCGTCTTTTCGTTCAATTTCTCTTTACAAATCGCGGGAAATGCGTTACAATAAAATGCCGAGATATTGTACCCGGCGGAAGTATCATCACGTTGCCGCCCTGCGGCACGGAGGTTTCAATGGCGGAGATCATCAAAAAGAAAAGTGTACGACAGTACATCGAGATGACCATCGGGATCATCATGATGGCGGTCGGTGTTTATTTTTTCAAGATACCGAACGGTTTTTCGACGGGCGGCGTCTCCGGTATCGCGACCGTCCTCGGTCACGTCTTTTCGCAAAAGCAGCTCGGTTTTCTCACCCCCGGTACCATCATCATTATTCTGAATGTGCTTCTCCTCATCCTCGGCTATCTCTTTCTCGGGCGCAGCTTCGGGATCAAGACGGTCTATTGCAGCCTTGTGTACTCGGCAATTATATGGATCCTTGAGCGGGTGCTCCCGCTCGCCGCGCCGCTGACAAAGCAGCCCTTTATGGAGCTCATCTACGGCATTATGCTGAACGGCATCGGCTCGGGGCTGATCTTCCACGCTGAGGGCAGCTCGGGCGGGACGGATATTCTGGCGCTGATCCTCAAGAAGTACACCTCGCTCAACGTCGGGAAAGCGCTGCTCTGCTTTGATACCCTCATCGCCGCATCCTCGTTCTTCGTGTTCGGGCTGACGGCGGGTCTGTTCTCCATCCTGGGTCTGTTCCTCAAGGCGTTCCTGGTCGATACGGTGATCGAGAGCATGGACGTGTGCAAATCGTTCACCATCGTGACCACCCACGCCGACGAGATCGTGAAGTACATTATTGAAGATATGAAACACTCGGCGACCGAGGCGGAGGCGCGCGGCGCCTACACCGGGGAGCCGAAGACGCTGATTTTCACCTCCTGCAAGCGCGCCGAGGCGGTGAAGCTGAAGAAAAAGATCTATGAGATCGACCCGAACGCGTTTGTCACGGTGCAATCGACGTCGGAGATCATCGGCAGAGGTTTCCGTTCCATCTGACGAGATAAGAGATAAGGGCGGACAATTGCCTTTAAATTGGATGAAGAAAAAGTATTTTCGCTCCGCGAAAATACATAAGGCAAACAAACGGTTTCTCCGATGAATAGAGAGGTTTGCCGGACCAACGCGCCCTGAATAGGGCTTATAAGGCAACCGATTTTGTTGTACAAATAAAGTGTACAGCATCGTCGGTTGCCTTTTCTTTAAGAAACGATGGGGAAGCCGCCGAAATTCTTTCGGTGAACGAATTTCGGCGTGCGACAAGCCGGAAAACCTTGTCCTCGGAGCGGCGACGTAAGGCGACGAAACGAGGGCAAGGCTCACGGCGCGGGACAAAAGCTGCCCCGTTTTCGGGGGTTCTGCCTCTCCTCACGCTTGTCTCGGGTACAAAAGTTTTACATTAGCTGGCGCACAAGCAGAAAGCAAAGGTATTTTCGCATCTGCGAAAATACATCAGGCAAACCAACGGCTTCTCCGATCAATTAAGAAGTTTGCCGGACCAACGCGCCCTGATTAGGGCTTATAAGGCAACCGATTTTTTTGTACAAAATACAATGTACAGCATCGTCGGTTGCCTTTTCTTTAAGAAACGACGGGAGAGCCGCCGAAATTCTTTCGGTGAACGAATTTCGGCGTGCGACAAGCCGGAAAACCTTGTCCTCGGAGCGGCGGCGTAAGGCGACGAAACGAGGGCAAGGCTCACGGCGCGGGACAAAAGCTGCCCCGTTTTCGGGGGTTCTGCCTCTCCTCACGCTTGTCTCGGCAACACAAGTTTAGCAATAGCTGGCGCAGAGATAAGGGCGCCGATTGCTCCCCGGTTAGATGAAGAAAAAGTATTTTCGCGTCGCGAAAATACATAAGGCAAACAAACGGTTTCTCCG
>CAKRNO010000022.1 GCA_934371135.1 uncultured Eubacteriales bacterium | reverse complement strand
TGTTCCAGACTCTGCTCCGCTTGCCCCCGAGCCCTCTGTCCCTGTAGGGGCGACCATCGGTCGCCCGTCTCTCCTTGCCAAAAGGACAGCAAACAAAAACCAAAATTCCTCCGGCAAAACGCGGGCGACCAATGGTCGCCCCTACAATAAAAACCGCAAAAACGATAAAACATATTGTGCGCCAGCTATTGCCTAACTTGTGTTGCCGAGACAAGTGGGAGGAGATGCAGAACCCCCGAAAACGGGGCTCGTCGTCCGTCCCGGCAAACTTTGTGATTGGTCGGAGAAGCCGTTGGTTTGCCTGATGTATTTTCGCAGGTGCGAAAATACCCTTTCTTTTTCCGTATTTTGCGCTAGCTAATGTTCAGGCAAAGGTTGCGCCAGCTACTGTAAAACTTTTGTACCCGAGACAAGCGCGGAGCGATGGAGAAGCCCCGGCAAACGTTGCGCCAGCTATTGCCTAACTTGTGTTGCCGAGACAAGTGGGAGGAGATGCAGAACCCCCGAAAACGGTGCTCGTCGTCCGTCCCGGCGAACTTTGTGATTGGTCGGAGAAGCCGTTGGTATGCCTGATGCATTCCCGTAGGCGCGGGAATGCATTTACCTTGGATAAAAAGAAACTTTAGTTTGTACGACAGAGACCGTTTTCGGGGGTAAAGCGCCCATCGTTTCTTAAAGTAAAGGCAACCGACAATGCCGTACATTTTATTTGTACAACAAAATCGGTTGCCTAATAAGCCCTATTCAGGGCGCTTGGTCTGCGCTTCTCCCGCTTGTCTCGCCAAGGTAACGGGATAGGAACGCCCGCAACCTCTCCGAACGCGGGTGACGGAAAAGCTCCTCCGCCGTCCCCTCCTCGGCGATCACGCCCTCGTCCATGAAGATGACGCGGCTCGACACGTCGCGCGCAAACGCCATCTCGTGCGTGACGATGAGCATCGTCATGCCGCCGCGGGCGAGGTCGCGCATGACGTCCAGCACGCCGTCCACCATCTCGGGGTCGAGCGCGGAGGTCGGCTCGTCAAAGAGGATGACATCCGGGTCCATCGCCAGCGTACGCGCGATGGCGACGCGCTGCTTCTGCCCGCCGGAGAGCTGGCTCGGGCGCGCGTTGACATACGCTGCCATACCCACCTTTTCGAGGTATTTCATCGCGTTCTCGGTTGCCTCCTCGCGGGAGCGATGCAGCACAATTTGCTGGGGGCGCACGCAGTTCGCGAGCACGTTCATGTTCCCGAACAGATTGAACTGCTGGAACACCATCCCCACCCGCGCGCGGTACGCGGTCAGCGGCATCTCGCCGGAGAGGATATCCCGCCCGCGGTAGCGGATCTCGCCCGAGGTCGGCACTTCGAGCAGGTTGACACAGCGGAGCATGGTGCTCTTACCCGACCCGGAGGAGCCGATCACCGAGATGACCTCGCCCGGCGCCACGGTCAGGCTGATGTCGCGCAGGACAAGGTGGTCCCCGAAAGTCTTGCCGAGATGGGAGATCTCCAGGATGGGAGATGCGTCAATATATGTTTGCATTTCCATCATCTGCCCACCTCCTCGTTCGTTTCACGTTGGATATGGATCTCCGCATCAGGGTCGGACTGCGAGCCGCAGATGGTATAGGAGCGCCCGCCGTCGAGCTTCTTCTCCGCGAGGCGGAGCAGCCGCGTGACGGTAAAGGTCAGGAGGAAGTACAGCACGCAGATCACCGCATAGGTCTGGAAGATCTGGTAGTTCATCTTGTAGATGACGCCCGCCATGTAGTAGAGCTCGGTGACGCCGATGACGTTCAGGACGGAGGTGTCCTTGATATTGATGACGAACTCGTTGCTCACGGACGGCAGAATGTTGCGGAGCACCTGCGGCAGCACGACGTGGAGCATCGCCTGCCGGTGCGTCATGCCGACGGAGAGCGCGCCCTCCATCTGCCCGCGGTCAACGGAGATGATCCCGCCGCGCACGATCTCCGCCATATAGGCGCCCGTGTTGATGGACACAATGACGATCCCGGCGGGGATGAGGGGGAGCGTCTGCCCCCCGTTGGCGAACGCGAAGCCCCAGAAAATAACCATCGCCTGCACCATCATCGGCGTCCCGCGGAACACCTCGATATAGGCGGTGAGGATGCCGTTCAGGGTCCTGTGCAGGACGCGGAGGGGCTTACGGGAGGAGAGGGGCGCCGTCCGGATGACGCCGGTCAGGAGCCCGATGAGCAGACCCGCGACCGTACCGGTGAGCGCAATCAGCATGGTGATACCCACGCCGGAGAGGAGCTGCCCCCGGTACCGGACGGCGATATCGAAAACCTGTTTCAGAAAAGTCATGATCAAAACCGGATCTTTGTCCGTTCCTTACTTTTTGTAGATGACGACGAGATTGCTGCGGTAGTAGCAGTCGGAGAAGTCCACCTGCTCCCGGCGCTCGTCGGTGGGGCTCATGCCGGCGATGATGCCGTCCACACTGCCGGACTGCACGGCGGGGATGAGGGATTCCCATTCGTTCGGCACGATCTCGAGCGTCATGCCAAGCTCGGCGGCGATGTATTTCGCGATCTGCACGTCGTAGCCGTTGGCGTAGGTGCCGTTCCCGAGCGGGACGGCGCCGTTGGTCGCCGTGGTCTGCGTCCAGTTGAAGGGCGCGTAGGCACACTCCATCGAAATGCGCAGCGTCCCCCGGGAGGTGTCCGTCTTATCGCTCGCGATGGCGTAGGTGAGGTTCTGCTCCCGATCCATATCCCGGTTGACGGTGAACATCTGCTCCATGAGGGCGGTCTTCTGCGCCTCGGTGATGCCGGCGAGGATGCCGTTCACCTGTGCGAGGAGGGGAGAGCCCTTTTTGAACGCGACGGCGATGCCCGTCTCGTCCCCCGTGACGCGGAAGCCGTTCTCATTGTTGACCAGCCGGATATACCCGAGCGACGCATCCTTGCCGCATTCGGCGAAGGCGGTCGGCTCCTCGGCGATGTAGCCGTCGATGGCACCGCTTTTCAGCGCGACGAGGAGGGTCGTAAAGTCGTCATAGTCCTTTTTGGTCACGCCGGTGAGCTGTTCGTTCAGCGCCGTGAGGTGGAAGGTGCCGCTCTGCGCGCCGATGACGGCGCCGCTGCCCGAGAGGTCGGCGAGGCTGTTCATGCCGGAGAGATCGACGGCGCCCCTGCCGCAGGCGGCGAGGGTGACGGCTGCCGCGATCGTGGCGAGCGCGAGAGCAAGAGAGAGTAATTTTTTCATGGGTTGCGTCTCCTTTTTGGCGTTTTTTCAAAAAAGAAAAGCCGAAGCAAGTGCTCCGACCGTTACGCGCGCCCATGGGGAAAGACGGGTGCAGTATCGCCTCGAAGTAGCACTCCACAGATCTCTGTGACAGTCGCCGCGGTGTTTCCGCGGCGCCCAACAGACCCGCCCCCCGGCAAAAGTCCGTTTCGGCGACAGCCCCTTTCGCGCGGCATCCCCGGGGTGGGTCCCCTCCGCCGTGCTACTCATGACAGTCGCGCCTCTAACTTTGAATCGACTGTTCAATTTTGCGTCATTGTATCATATACAGAAAGCCTTGTCAAGGTTTTTTGCGTTTTTTCCTGTTTGGCGCACCGCCGCGCCGTCCCCGTGCCTTGTCGCGGCTGTCCGGTCTCCCCCGGCGGCGGGGCACGGCGCCGCCGCTTTTGCTTACGGGTCGCGTTGCCCGGGAGACCGCCGCCAAAATGCCGGAAAAGGTTTGGAAAGAGCGGGGGAGCCTTTCCTCAAAAAGGCTCCCCTGCAATGTATTTCCGTTACTTCAGTGTTCCTCCGTCCGATAGACGGTGCCGCAGTAGGGGCACTTGCCGGACGCGCCGCGGTAGGTGAATTTTGCCGCGCAGGAGGGGCACTCGACGTCGTGCTCCACCTCGTCCGGGTCACGCTCGGGGACGAACTTCTTTACCGTGTCGCCGTCGCGCACATAGTCGTCGAGATAGCCCTTTTCAAAGCAGGCGTCCAGGTAGCTGCGGGCGTCGTTCTCCTTGACGCGCAGGTGGGAGGCGAGGCGGGAGACGGTGGTGAGCCCCTGCTTTTCTACCCCGAGCACCACGCGGGCGAGGGTGCGGCGGTTGCCGTAAGTGACCCAGAGGATGGGGGCGGCGTAGAAGTCGGCGGCGGTCGCGACGATGCCCGCGACCATGAGCGCGGTGCCGCCCGCGCCCCAGCTGTCGGTGTGCGTCGCACCGATGATCAGGGCAGGGATACCGATCACAAACAGGGCGGTCGAGAGGAGCGCCGCAAGCAGCAGGCGCCGTACCGAACGATTGACCTTTTCCATAGCGAAAATCTCCTCCTGCGAACACAGGGATTTCATACGGTTATGATAGCAAATCGCGGGGGCGATGTCAATACGCATGGCGACGGTTTTCTACCTTGTTTTACAGGGGCGCGCCCGCGCCCGTACCGCCCGCGCCTGCGCCCGCACGCCCATGCCCGTATCCGCGCCCGCGAGCGCGCCGCCGGGGGGAGCCCGGCGGATATAGCAAAAGCGCCTCACGCATACACAACAAAAACACCTCACGCGTACATAGCAAAAACACCTCCCCGGAGGGAGGTGTTTTTGTCTCGCCGCCGGGGCGGCGTTTGGGACCAGCAGGGAATTTTAAATTACTCTGCCAGGTCGGCTGCTGCCCAGGAGGCAACGGCGTTGTTCAGGATCGTCTGCTTTGCCTGCACGCAGCTTGCCATCTTGGACTGAATGTTCTCGTTACCGGTCAGGTTGTCAGCCTTGATGAGCTGTGCCCAGCAGTTGTCCTTACCGATGTTCCAGTCCTTCGCGAGGATCAGGTTCTCGAGGATCGCGTTCTTCGCGTTACCGAGGTTGTCGTAGATCATGTTCAGGACGGAGCCGGCGCCGGAGCCTGCCAGGTACTTACCGCGGACTGCATCCTGGAAGTAAGTATTTCTGACGCTCTCGGACTGCTCGGTGGAGAGCTGGATGTAAGCGGACATTGCTACCTGGTTCGCGCTGTGGTACGAGAGCGCACCGACGCGGGCACGGGAGTTGGTCAGCGTACTGTAGTTGTTGGCTTCCTTGAGCTTCGGCACGGGGAGGACAGAGAGACCGTCCATCTTCTGGAAGTCGTCCGTCTCGAGGATACCGAGCATATTCACGGTTGCAAAGAGGGCACCGCCGGAGGTGAACTTGGCATTCACCTGGGTGACCGCCGCGCTCTCGCCCTTGACGACGACAACGCCGCTGGTGCGTGCGAAGTTCGCAGCCTTCTGGAACAGGCTCTGCAGCTCGGAGCAGTTCTCTTTCAGCGTGTACTTATCGCCGTTCTGACGATAGATCGTGTAGTCGGTGGAGTAGAGCATACCGGACGCCATCATACCGCCGTTCGCCGCAGCCATGAGCAGCGTGGTGTCGTCGAGGGTCGCCTGACCGGGGTTGGAAGCAACGCCCTTGTAGGACATCAGCTTATCCCAGGTCCACTCACCGTCCAGCACGGACTGGTACAGCTTCGCTGCGTCCGCATCGTCGGCAGCGTAGCCCTTGTAGATGTTGAGGTTGAAGGGCAGGACGAGCATCGCGCGGATGACATCCAGGAAGTAGTCGCTCGCGAGGAGCACCTGGCGGGAGCCCGTCAGGGTCATATCATCCATGAGAGCGGTGTTGTAGCCGTTCACACGGGAGAAATCGAAGTAACCGCCGACGTAGTTGCTGATACCGGCGTCGTTGGTTCTCGTGTACTTCAGGAGATTGTCGAACACTGCCTTTTCGCAGGCAACGCTCATCATGTCGTACATCAGCTCGACGTAGAGGTCGGGCTTATCGACAGCGGCGGTGTAGTTCTCCTCGGAGGAGGCGAGGACCGGTGCCACATGGCTCCAGTAGTCGGTGTAACCCTCGACCTTGGTGTAGACGTACTTGAGCGTGACGTTGATACCCTTTCTCTTGCTCTTGACGTCGTTGTTGCGCTCATAGACAGCGTTCTTGACGTTGTCCACGCCGACAGGGTCGGTGGAGCGCTGGTCCGGGCCCTCGATGTATTCCTTGACAGCGGGGAGCTCGGGGTCGGTGTCGTTGTTGGAGATCTGAATGGTCAGCTTGGTACCGTCGAAATTGAGGGATTCATACCACTTGCTCTCGGACGGCTCGGTATTCCCGCCCGTGTTGCCACCGGTGGTGTTTCCACCCGTGTTGCCACCAGTGGTGTTTCCGCCCGTGTTGCCACCGGTGGTGTTTCCGCCCGTCGGCTTGTCGTCTTTCTTGCCACAGCTGATCGCCATCGCAAAGACCATCACCAGGACGAGCATCAGGCAAAGCGCCTTGGTCAGTCTTGATTTCATGAGACATACTCCTTAATTAAATTTTCGTTGGTGTCCGGGAAGCGAGAGCCTCCCCCACCCTTGCGTGAGCCAATTCTAGCACATGAAAAATCGGCAAGTCAAGGCGAATTGCGGGAAGAATTCCGTATTGCGGGAATATTTCCGCGCTTTGCACAAATGCGCATCGCTCCCCTTGGCAACCTGCACAATATATAAGGGAGAGAACGCCCCTCGCCGCGGCAGTTTGCCGGGGCGCCCGCCCGACGGCGGCACTCTTGACTTACCTGCCCCGCGGCGCTATAATGGTATCTGCGTGAGAGCGGCGGAAGCCGCCGAGCGCCATCCGGATAAGGAGTGATTTGACTATGAACAGACAAAAGAGCGACCTCGTCGTCCTGGCGGCGGGTATGGGCAGCCGCTTCGGCGGATGCAAGCAGATGGCGTCCTTCGGCCCCCGGGGAGAGACCATCATCGATTACGCGCTGTATGACGCGCGTCTGGCGGGCTTTGACCGGGCGGTCATCATCATCAAGCACGCCATCGAGCACGATTTCCGCGAGGCGGTGGGCAAGCGGATCGAAAAAATCATGGACGTTTCGTACGCGTTCCAGGAATTTGACAAGGTGCCGGCACCCTACCGCGTCGCGCCCGACCGCGTGAAGCCGCTCGGCACGGGTCACGCCATCCTGTGCGCGCGGGATCTCATCCGAAATCCTTTCTGCGTCATCAACTCGGATGACTTCTACGGCAGAGAGTCTTTCTTCCTCATCCATGACTACCTCACGGGGGAGGGGAAAAACTGCATGGCAGGCTATTTACTGGGCAACACGCTGTCCGAGACCGGCGGCGTCAACCGCGGGATCTGCCGCGTCGGCGAGGACGGGTCGCTCCGCGAAATCGTCGAGACCATGAACATTACCCGCGCGAGCGGGTACCCGGACGACACCGTCGTCTCGATGAATATGTGGGGGCTCATGCCCGATCTGCTGCCGCTCCTGGAAGCGGATTTCACCGACTTCATGGCGAATATGCAGAACCCGCTGAAGGACGAACATTATCTCCCGACCTTCATTGATAAGATGATCAAGGAGGGGAAGACGAACGTGACCGTCCTGCGCTCGGGCGCAAAGTGGCACGGCGTCACCTACCGCGAGGACACCGAGGAGCTGCGCGCGGCGATCGCCGCCATGTATGCCGACGGTACCTATCCCGAGACGCTCTGACGCGAAACATTGATTTTCACAACCGAACAGGAGCCCCGCGCAAGAATACGCGGGGCTCTTTCTGTTATACATTTACGGTGAGGAGACGCCGCGATGCACGGAACTACGCCGTCAATTTTTCGTGCCGCAAGAGGGGCGTGACGAGAAAAAGAAGTGCCGGAACAGAATGATAGTATTGATTTTCGCAACCGATTATGGTAAGATCATAACAGAAGCTCCGGTGCACAAAACGGCGCCGGGAATGTAAATAAGAGAGGACATATCTTGGGAGGCACGATGGACGAGACGACCTGCCGCGCGGCGCTGGAGCTGCTCGGCGCATACACCCTCGAGGAGGAGGGGGCGGATGAACACGACCGCACGGGGCGCGCGTTTTTCACGCTGCTGTCCTTTACCCTGGCGGAGGGGCTGCACCTCACAGTGGGGGACACCGACTATGAGGTCGGGGCGGGGCAGATCGTCCTGCTCCCGCCCGGGGTGCCGGTGCGGCGCCGCGCCGTGCGCGACGCCGCCGTCATCCTGCAGTTCGCGGCGCCGGGACTCCCGGAGGAGGTGCGTGTGCTGACGGCTGCGGAGAGCCTGCCGCTCCTGTCCGGGGTGGCGGAGGTGCGGCGCGTCTGGCGGGAGAGGGGTGCCGGGTACCGCTACCGCGCGCTATCCCTGCTCGCGGGTGTGCTCGCCGATTTCCCCGCGCCCGCCCCGCAGTATTCTCCCGTGGTCGAGGCGGCGCTCGCGTACCTGGCGGCGCACTACACCGACCCTGCCTGCACGGTCGCGGGGCTCGCCGGGGCGCTCGGTGTCAGCGGGGCGTATCTGCGCCGCGTGTTTGCCCGCGAGGTCGGTCTGCCGCCGAAGCAGTATCTCTCCGATCTGCGCTTCGCGCGGGCGGCGTCGCTCCTCGCATCCGGGCTCGTCTCGGTCGCGGAGGCGGCGGAGGCATCCGGCTTTCACCCCGGGGCGAACTTTTCCGCGGCGTTTCGCCTCCGCTGCGGTCATGCGCCGACCGGGCAATTCACAAAATCCGTTTTTTCATAAGATATTCACAGAAAATACAAAGGTTTTTCCTGCGCAGCCCGTTGTGGAAACGAAAAAAATCTGTTATACTGGTAATAACAAAATACAAGGAACAAAGGAGACTGACTATGGCAAACCGCATTGTACTCAACACAATTTCCTATCACGGCAAGGGCGCGATCGGTGAGATCCCGAACGAGCTCAAGGCGCGCGGCTACAAGCACGCGTTCGTCTGCTCCGACCCCGATCTCGTGAAGTTCGGCGTGACCGCAAAGGTGACCGACCTGCTCGACGGGGCGAAGCTCCCGTACACGCTCTACAGCGATATCAAGCCCAACCCGACCATTGAGAACGTGCAGCACGGTGTCAAGGCATTCAGTGCCTCCGGCGCGGACTGCATCATCGCCATCGGCGGCGGCTCCTCCATGGATACCGCGAAGGCAATCGGCATCATCGCGAACAACCCTGAATTCGCGGACGTGCGCTCGCTCGAGGGCGTGGCGCCGACGAAGAAGCACGCCGTCTTCACCATCGCTGTCCCGACGACCGCGGGCACCGCGGCGGAAGTGACGATCAACTACGTCATCACCGATGTGGACAAGAAGCGCAAGTTCGTCTGCGTGGATACGAACGACATCCCCGAGGTCGCCGTCGTTGACCCGGATATGATGGCATCTATGCCGAAGGGGCTGACCGCCGCCACCGGTATGGACGCGCTGACCCACGCGATCGAGGGCTACATCACCAAGGCGGCGTGGACCATGACCGATATGTTCCACCTCAAGGCGATTGAGCTCATCTCGAAGTACCTGCGCGCCTCTGTCGCCGGTGAACCCGAGGGCAGAGAGGGCATGGCGCTCGCGCAGTATATCGCCGGTCAGGGCTTCTCGAACGTCGGGCTCGGGATCGTGCACAGCATGGCACACGGGCTCGGGGCTCTCTACGATACGCCGCACGGTGTGGCAAACGCCATCATCCTGCCGACCGTCATGGCGTACAACGCGCCCGCGACCGGTGACAAGTACCGCGACATCGCGAAGGCGATGGGCGTTGACGGTACCGAGACGATGACGATCGAGGAAGCACGCACCGCCGCCATCGAGGCCGTGCGCAAGCTCGCGTCCGACGTCGGCATCCCTGCGAACCTCAAGGGGATTCTGAAGGAGGAGGACGTGCAGTTCCTCGCCGAGAGCGCATACGCCGATGCCTGCCGCCCCGGCAACCCGCGCGACACGAGCGTCGAGGAGATCGCCGAACTCTACCGTTCGCTGCTGTAATCCCGTTTCTGACGGAACCTGTTTTTAAACCGCGCGGAGCCCGATTTTTCGGGCTCCGCTTTGCCTTTTCGGTGCGCCGCGCCGGGGACCGGGCGGGGAGCGAAGCGTGTATCGCGGGGCAGACGGATGTTGTACGGGAGAGGGGCGCCGGACCACCGCCGCCGGTTTGCCTCTTGCGCCCGCGTGGAAATTGTGATAAACTGGTGACAATAAGAGCCGCGCGGCGGTTAAGCAAAGGAAGTACAGGATGCTAATCTCTCTTGCAGGGCTGACCGTCGGGGTTTCGCCCAGATATCCGGAGCTCGCGGAGCTGTGCCGGGATTACCAGGCTCCTCCCCGGGCGAAGCCGGATTTTTCCGTCTCCGTGACGGAGGAGGAAATCGCCGCCGAGGGCGCCGGAGGCGGCTATCCGGCGGGTTACCTCGAGACGCTCGCCGTCTATCGTAAGCTCTGTGAGCGGGCGCTCGATTTCGGGCGGGTGCTCATGCACGGCTCGGCGTTCGCCTTTGACGGTCAGGGGGTGCTTTTCACGGCGCCGTCCGGCACCGGTAAGTCCACGCACGCCGCCTACTGGCGCGAGGTGTACGGCGGACGGGTGCAGCCCGTCAACGACGATAAGCCCCTCCTGACCGTCACCCGGCGCGAGGTGCTCGTTTCGGGCACGCCGTGGGACGGTAAGCACCACCTGTCCGCGAACATCACCGTGCCGCTCCGCGCAATCGTCCTGCTTGGGCGGGGCGAGACCGATAAGATCACGCGTCTGACCGCCACCGCCGCCTACCCCCTCCTCCTCGCGCAGACCTACCGCCCGAGCGACCCCGACCGCCTCGCGGCGACGCTCGCCCTCATGGACCGGGCGATCCCGCACCTTTCCTTTTACCGGATGAGCGCCACGCTCTCGCCGGACGCCGCCCGCGTCGCCTGCCGCGGGATCTTCGGCGACGATGCCGCGCGGGACGCGCGCTGAAGCGCCGACCGGAACGAAAAAGCAGAGTGCCCCGGGCGGTGTGCCCCGGGGCGGGAAATATACGGAGCGCGGCAGAGCCGCGCCGGAAATGAGGTTTGCCATGAAGCTGATCCCGGGTCTTCTGATCCATGATACGCCGGACGGCACGATTGCCGTCGCTACCGGTAAGGCGGCGTCTGTGCTCAACGGGATGATCCGCCTTTCGCCCGTTGCGGCGTTTCTGTTCCGCGAGCTCGCGGCGGGGACGACCGAGGAGGCGCTCATCGCGTCGGTGCTCGCGCACTACGACGGCGTCGATGAACCGACCGCGCGGCAGGATGTCGGGGAGATGCTCGACAAGCTGCGCGCCGCCCGCCTGCTCGAGGAATGACGGACGCTGTCTATACGCCCGGGGGCAATCTCTCCGGCGCCGCGGACGACCGCGGGGGGACCGGGACGGGGGAGAACGGCGGCGCACTGCCGCTGAAGCCGCGCACCATCGAGGAGGAGCTCGCCGAGCAGGGCGTCTATTACGGCACCACCTCCGGCGACAGCATGGAGCCCCTGCTCCACGACCGCCGGCAGACCATCGTATTAAAGCCGCTCGCCGGCGGTGAGCGCGCCGCGCGCGGGGACGTCATCCTCGTCAAGCGGGAGGACGGGCATTATGTTCTTCACCGCGTCGTGCGCGTGCTGCCCGGGGGCGGGTACCTCACCCGCGGCGACAACCGCTTTCACAGCGACCCGCCGGTGCCCGAGGCGCAGGTGCTCGCCCGCCTGGAGGGCTACTACCGCGGCACCGATTATGTCCCGGTCACTTCGGCACGCTACCGCGCCTATCAGCTCTTTTGGGTGAAGAATCCCTGCCGCTTTGTCTATCTCGCCGCGCGCGGCGCCGTGCGCCGTGTGGGGAAGAAAAAATAAAACAGCCCCCGCCGGCAGACGCCGACGCAAGACAAAAAGCCGAAAACCGGAGAACGAAAATGGCGCAAAAGGCGCCGACTGCCGCCGGTTGCACGGGCGGAAAGTGTCCCGGGCGGCAGACCGAAAGCGCAGGATCCACGCGTGGATCCTGCGCTTTCTCTTTGGTTACGTCCCGGCTTGTACAGGGGTCAATGATGTGTCGAGTTCCTTTTCGACTTCTGTCCATCTGCGGAATTCCGGGCGGTGCATCGATACCACCCGGATGCCCTGCGCGGCAAGCGTGCGCAGGGTCGGCTCAAACGGGGCGATCCACTCGTTCTCACGGGTCGTATCGTTTGTGTTCGCTCGGGCGATGACCAGGATATGCGTGGGCATAAGGATCTCCGCCTCCCGCTTCAGGATCTCGCGGCAGACCCTGATCTGCCGGTGCCACAGCTCTCCCTGCGGATTGCCGCCGCCCGCGGGGCACGCTTTGAACAGATTGGTCCACGCGATGTGGCGGTAAAATGCGTCGCCCTCATCCGGGGATAAGGAGAGCAACCGCTCTGCCGCCACGCGGGCGGCGCGCCAGAAGGGGGTGTCAGCGGTCTTCCGCTTCCGGTCTCCGTTGCCCGACGCGAGGTAGGTGTCCACCCACCCGAGCCCGCGGCAGCGGCTGACCGGCGCCGGGACGTACGCTTTCGCGCCGGCGTCCCACACGGTGCGGTACGACATCGGGACGCCTGTTTTTTCCTGTGTCTCCCACAGTGAAAGCGTCGTCTCCGCATCCTGATCAGAAAAGGTGTCCAGCCAGCCGTTCAGCGCCCTGCCGACCACGAGCAGTCGCGGTGCCCGCGCCGCGCCGTATTGCTCCCCGGCGAGGTAGGACCCGAGGGTGATCTTGTCCCCTCCCGCCTGAAAGCGGTCACGGAGCCCGGCGAGCTCCCGATACGGTAACAGAAGATCGTTTCTCTCCATGCCTCTCTCCTTGTCCGGTGTCCCCCGGTTGCCGGTCCCCGTCCGTTATTATCATACACGGAACCGTGCGACCTTTCCGGTACATACCTGCTCTCATTGTAGGGAAAACCCGGTTTCCTGTCAAGTCGGAGCGCGGTGGCATCCGGTGACCGGATTTTTATCGGCGACCGATTTTTGTACCGCCGGGCGGTGCGCGGCAATCTCCTCTTGCAAAACGGGGGAGGATGTGATAGGATAAAAACAGGACGGGCCCGGCGGACGGTGCCCCGGCGCGGCGGTATCGGACGGTGCCCCGCGGGCGGGGCACCGTGCCCGGGCTGTTTGTTATCAGAGCCGGTTTACGGCCGCAACAGGAAAGAGAGAACGAATATGGAAACGCAACCGCTCGGTCTCGGCGTGATGCTCGACTGCTCCCGCGGGGCAGTCATGCATAAAACGGCGCTGAAACGCTATATTGACCTGCTCGCAAAAATGGGCTACAAGACGCTCATGCTCTATACAGAGGATACCTACGAGGTCGAGGGGGAGCCGTATTTCGGCTACCGCCGCGGCAGATATTCGATCGCGGAGCTCCGCGAGATCGATGCGTACGCCGCGGAGCGCGGCATCTCGCTCGTCCCCTGCATCCAGACGCTCGCCCACCTGGACGGGCTCATGCGGTGGAGCTGCTACCGGAAGTTCCTCGACACGGACAACATTCTGCTCGTTGACGACGACCGCACCTATGCACTCATTGAGCGGATGTTCACCTCCCTCGAAAAGGCGTTCACCTCCCGCCGGGTGCACATCGGTATGGACGAGGCGTGGCGCGTGGGGCTCGGCAAATTTCTCGAGCAACACGGCTTTGAGAAACGGACGGACATCCTCCTGCGCCATCTTTCGCGCGTGACGGAGATCGCCGCCCGTCACGGCTTCCGCCCCATGATGTGGAGCGATATGTTCTTCCTCCTCGCGACGGGCGGCGGCTACCGCCCGGACGCCGCGTTCTCCGAGGACGTCATCGCCAAGGTGCCGCGGGACCTGGATCTCGTCTATTGGGACTACTACCATTTCGACAAGGATTTCTACACGGGCGTGCTCCGTGTGCATCAGAAGTTCAGGAACCCCATCATCTTCGCCGGCGGGCTCTGGACCTGGCGCGGCTTCTCCCCCCTGTCCGAGCAGGCGCTGGCAGCGACGGACGCTGCCATGGCTGCCTGCCGTGAGACGGGGTGCCGGGACGTCTTCTTCACCCTGTGGGGAGACGACGGCGGGGAGTGCTCCTATTTCGCCGCGCTCCCGACCCTGTTCTATGCCGCACAGGCGGTCGGGGGTGTGCCCGACCCCGGGGCACTGCGCCGTGCATTCCGGGAGGCGACCGGGGAGGACTACGACGACCTCATGCTGCTCGGCAAAATCGGCAATTACAGCGGCAACCCGGAGGACTGGTTCTTCGGCACCGCCAAGACGTGGTTCTACCAGGATCCGTTGCTCGGATATTACGACCGCACCGTACCGGAGGGCGCCCCTGCCTACTATGCCGCCCTCGCCGACAAGATCGATGCGGCGGCGGAGCGCTCGGCATCGCTCGGCACGTTGCTCCGTACCGAGGCGGCGTATGCCCGCGCCATCGGTCTGAAATGCCGCCTCGGCGTCCGTGCCCGTACCGCATACCTCGCAGAGGACCGGGCGGCGCTCCTCACCCTCGCGACCGTGGATTTCCCCGCCGCCGCCGAGGCGGTGGACACGTTCCACCGTCTGTATGAGGTGCAGTGGTTCTCGGAAAACAAGCCGAACGGCTACGAACGGCACGATACCCGCCTCGGCGGGCTGGCGGCGCGCCTCCGCACCTGCGCCGCGCGTCTCGCGGCGTTTGCCCGGGGCGAGATCGGGGACATCCCGGAGCTCGCGGAGGAGGTTCTCCCCGCCGAGGGAGGCGACGACCACCTGCCGTACGAACAGGAATACCGCGTGATTACCCTGCCGCTCTGAAAGCGGAGGGCAGGATGCGGGCGGCGCATTTTGAGAAAAGGCACGCACAGGCAGCGCGTCTCTGCCCCGCCCGGGCGGTGCCTGACCACCCGTGGGCAAAAGAAAAAGGCTTGACAAAGGCAGTCAAGCCGAGTATCATAATAACGAAGGAACACCGATGACGGTTGCTCCTCTCTAGGGTTAAGAAATAACCGCTGGTTCGAAGCAGGCGGTTATTTCTTTTTTTGTATTATTTGCGGCGGTTGATAAACAACGCCACAATCGTAACGATCAGCATCGTAAACGAGAAAAGCGCTTCGTATGTAACCATTGCGGTAACAAAGGTGCGAATGACAAGAGATCATAGGCACCACTCCTTTCAAGAGAATTTGAAAGGAGCAAAGAAATATTGTTCCTTGCGCGAGCCGTTGTGAAGAAATGAACACCCGAGGCAAGGGAGGGGCGATGGAGAAACTCCGAAAACAGGGCTCGTCGACGTACAGGCGTACGGCAGAGACTGTTTTCGGCGTTAGCGGGTGAAACCCGTTATTTCTTTACAGAGAAGAACACGAAGAAAAGGAAGAAGAAACAAAAAAGCGGGAGCAAATACTATGTGCCTCCGCATATCATTTTCACCCGCGTTCTCCGCACGCCTCCCTTGCAATCGAGGAGCAACCGCCACCGTTTCGTTGTGTTCCTCCGGGTCTTGCCTTTCGGCGCAACCTTCTCTATTGTACGAGGAAAGTCGGGATTTGTCAAGAAAAAGCGGCATGATTTGAGGGAGACCGCGGGCGACGCCGGGTGTTTGCGTTCAACGGGTGTAGGGGCGACCAATGGTCGCCTGTTTTTCGTTTCTTCCGTGACGGCGACCACAAGGAGGAGCCGTATCTGCGGGCGACCGATGGTCGCCCCTACAGGTGGAGTGTTTTGGGGAGCGGCGGTGTAACGAAGAAAACGCGGGCATGGAGAGACGAGGTTTTGCGCGGCGGTATCGGGAAGCCACGGTTCCGTGCGGGAGACATCGCGACGCCGCGGTTTGGTTCTGTGCGACAGGGATAACACTTGCGCTGGCTATTTTAAAGGCTTTGCGCCAGCGATCAGATGCTTTAAAGTTTTTGAAAGAGGGGGACGGGGAGAGGACTTTTGCAAAAGTCCTCTCCCCGTTTTTTATGTGCTTCCCGTTTCTTTGCGGCGGGGTTTTACACCTGCGCCAGCCAACAAAAACCTCCCAAAAGGTTTTGGAGAGGGGGCGCGGGGGAGTGCCTTTTCCTGAAAAAGGCACTCCCCCGCCTATTGGTTCTTTCGTTACCCCGCGGTTGCAGCCGACTCCGCGTCACTCCCCGGTCGGGGCGGCGGCGCTGTCGGTGCCGGAGGCATGGGAGACGGCGCGGCGGAGGATCTCGGTGAGATCCAGCCCGGTCGCCTCGCGGACGCCGTCCACGATCTGGTTCGTGGAGGTCATGACGTCGCGCACGACCTTGGTCGCGTTGCCGTCACCGTACATGACGATCTTATCCGTCCTGCCGAGCGGCTCTGCCGCACCGCGTACCACCTCGGGCAGCGCCGAGAGGTACATTTCGAGCACGGACGCCTCGCCCATCTTACGCTGGGCTTCGGCTTTCTTCTCGATGGCGAGTGCTTCGGCGAGACCCTTCGCCTTGATACCCTCTGCCTCCTGCTCCATCGCGAAACGGAGCGCTTCGGCAGCGGCGCGCTTCGCCTCCGCTTCCTGCTCGGCCTCATAGCGCTTGGCTTCCGCTTCCTTCTGCCGGCGGATGAGCTCTGCCTCTGCTTCCTTGGCGACGCGGTAGGTCTCGGCGTCTGCCGCCTTGCGGACCTCGGCATCGAGCTGGCGTTCCTTGACCGCGACCTCGCGGTCGGCAATCTCTGCCGCTTTCTCACGGTGGGCGATCTCCGCCTCCGCGTGGGCGACCTCGATGAGCTTGCGCTGGGTCTCCTGCTGGATGGAATAGGCGGCGTCTGCCTCGGCACGCTTGCCGTCGGCGCGGATCTTCATCTCTGCCTGCTGGACAGCGAGCTCCGCATCCTGCTCGGCGATCTTCTTCTCCGCCTCGACCTTGACGGCGTTTGCCTGCTCCTGCGCCTGGCTCGCCGCGATGGCGATGTCGCGCTGGGCATTCGCTTTCGCAATCTGCGCATTCTTGCGGATCTGCTCCACGTTGTCGATACCCATATTCTCAATGGTACCGGCGCCGTCCTTGAAGTTCTGGATATTGAAGTTCACGACCTCAATACCGAGTTTTTCCATATCCGGCACGACGTTTTCCGTAATTTTCTTGGCAACGCCCTGACGATCCTGCACCATTTCCTTGAGCCCGACGGAGCCGACGATCTCACGCATATTGCCCTCCAGCACCTGCGTGACGAGGGCGATGAGCTCGCCCTGCCCCATGTTGAGCAGTGCCTCGGCGGCGCGCTCCAGGAGCTTCGGGTCGGAGGAGATCTTGATATTTGCGACACCGTCTACGGTCACGTTGATGAACTCGTTCGTGGGGACGGCTTCACTCGTCTTGACATCGACCTGCATGACGCGGAGCGAGAGCTTATCGAGCCTCTCAAAAAAGGGAATACGGAACCCGGCGCGCCCGATGAGAATCCGGCGGCGGGTCAGCCCCGTGATGATATACGCGGTATCCGGCGGCGCCTTGATATACCCTGCGCCAAAGAAAATGACCAGCAGGGTGACGACCGCCACACAGACAAGAATAATCGGCAGCATAGATAACCTCCATCGTATGTACTACCGCTACTATACCATATTTTTTCGCTTTTGTAAACATGATGCAACAGTTTTATTGCCGCCGAATTGTGACTTTTTTGTGCGCGCGCACGCGCTCGTTGACTTTTTATCCCGAAACGGGTACAATAAGGGAGTAACAAAGCAAGGAAAGAGCGCGCAGCGCCGAAGGAGGTCTCACCGTGTCACAGCTCACCAAACGCGCCATCATCGACTGCACCCTGGAGCTCGCGGAGAAAAAATCCTTCCGCAAGATTACGGTACGGGATATCGTGACCGCCTGCGGCATCACGCGCAACACCTTTTACTATTACTTCCACGACATTTACGACGTGATCGACCGGGCCATCGAGGAGCAGACGGCGGCGCTCGTCGATGCGGAGGGCGCCGAGTGGGAGGCCGCCATCTTCTCGCTCATCGAATTCGCCGCGCGGCACAAGCGCGTCTGGCGCAACCTGTACCGCTCGGTCGGGCACGAGGAGACCTCGCGCTTCATCATGTCCCGCCTGCACGCCATCCTCGTGCAGAACATCACCAAGCTCAACGGCGGGCACCCGCTCTCGGCGCGCGATGAGTATATCATCACGAGCTTCTACGAGGAGGCATTGTTCGGCATCATGGCGCGGTGGCTGGAGGACGGGCACACCGACGGCAACAGCGTCGAGATGGTGAAGTATATCCGCCGCATCGAGCACATCTTCGCCGGCAACCTGCAGCTCGCGGTCGAGAACGCCGTGAGGCACCCGGAGGAGAGATAACGGCGGCTCATACCCCGTTGCTTTTTTGGGCAACGGGGCTGTTTTGTGAAATGCAATTCCGGGAGAAATCTGTTACAATAAAATATCATGCCGAAAGCTGCGCCCCGACGCGGGCAACGCCGGGAAACAGCGAAAAACACGGAGACAAGAGTATGAAAGACGACAAAAAGCACGCGGAGGGCGCCCCCTGGGGCTTTGAAAACCCGCCGTTCACCCGCGAGATGAAGAAGACGCACACCATCCTCTCGCCGGATATTTTCCCCATCCATATGCGGCTCGTCGCGGAAATCTTCCGTATGTACGGCTACAAACTGGAGATTCTGCGCTCCCGCGGGCGGCAGGTCATCCAGTGCGGGCTGGAGCACGTCCACAACGATATGTGCTACCCCGCCATCTGTATGTGCGGTCAGCAGATTTACGCCCTCACGAGCGGGGAGTACGACCCGCACAAATGCGCCCTCATCCAGTTCCAGACAGGGGGCGGGTGCCGCGCCTCCAACTACATATGGATGCTCCGCAAGGCACTGCACAACATGGGGCTCGATTACGTGCCCGTCCTGTCGCTCAGCTTCAACCGGGTGGAGAAGAAAAGCGGCTTCCGCGTGACGCCCATGATGCTCGCGAAGGGGCTCGTCGCCATCATCTACGGCGATATGCTCATGCTGCTCAAGAACCAGGTGAAGCCCTACGAGGCGCACGCCGGGGACACCGACGCCGTCATGGACAAATGGTACGCCGCGCTCACCGTGCAGATGAAGCACAACCGAGGGCTGTTCGGCCGCTCGCTCGCGCGCAACCTCCGCGCCATCGCCGAGGATTTTCACAACATCCCGCGCCGGGACGTGAAGCGCACCAAGGTGGGCATCGTCGGGGAGATCTACGTCAAATATTCGGCGTTCGGCAACAACGGTCTCGAGGAGTTTCTCGAGAGCCAGGGGTGCGAGTACATGGTGCCCGGGGTATTCCCGTTCTTTCAGTTCATGTTCGACTGCCAGCTCGCCGACCGCGAGTTCTACGGGGACGGCAGCCGCCGCGCCTCCGCTCTCTCGAAGTTCGGCGCCGCGCTCGCGCGCCGGTTTGAGAGGACCTTTCACCGCGCTCTTGAGCCGTACCCTGAGTTCGTCGTGCCGAGCACCTTTGCGGAGCTCCGCCGCCTCGGGGAGAAGACCATCGGCCGCGGGGTGAAGATGGGCGAGGGCTGGCTCCTGCCCGCCGAGAGCGCCGAGCTCATCGAGCACGGCTACAACAACATCATCTGCGTCCAGCCGTTCGGGTGCCTGCCCAACCACATCGTGGGCAAGGGGGTCGTGCGGACGCTGCGCGAAATGTACCCGAACGCCAACATCTGCCCCGTGGACTATGACGCCGGGGCATCCAAGGTCAATCAGGAGAACCGCATCAAACTCATGCTCGCGGTATCGGAGGAAAAAGACGATGAAACGACTGGGGATTGATATCGGCTCCACCACCATCAAGTGCGTGGTGCTCTCCGAGGAGGGCGGGGTGCTTTATTCGAGCTACGACCGCCACCGGGCGAAGATTGCCGAGCGCATGACCGACCTGCTCCGGGAGGTCGCCGGGCGGTTCCCCGGTGAGACGTTCCTCCTCGGCATCTCCGGCTCCGCCGGGATGGGGATCGCCACCGACCTCGGTCTGCCGTTCGTGCAGGAGGTGTGGGCGACGCGCATCGCCGTCCGCAGGCTCGCGCCGGAGACCTCCGTCGTCATCGAGCTCGGCGGGGAGGACGCGAAGATCCTGTTCCTCAACGGTGCCATGGAGGTCCGTATGAACGGCAGCTGTGCCGGGGGCACGGGGGCTTTCATCGATCAGATGGCGACCCTCATGGGCATCACGCCGGACGAAATGAATACGCTCGCCCGGGGGAGCGAGCGCACCTATACCATTGCGTCGCGCTGCGGCGTGTTCGCAAAATCGGACGTACAGCCCCTGCTCAACCAGGGGGCGCGGCGCGAGGACGTCGCCGCGAGCATTTTCCTCGCCGTCGTCAACCAGACGATCGCCGGGCTCGCGCAGGGGCGCGAGATCAGGGGCAATATCCTCTACCTCGGGGGACCTCTGACCTTTCTCTCCGGGCTCCGCGAGGCGTTTGACAAAACGCTCGGCACGCACGGGGTGCTGCCCGAAAATTCGCTGTACTTCGTGGCGCTCGGCGCCGCCATGGCGAAGACGGCACAGCCGGTCCTGCCGGAGGAGCTGGCAAAAAGGACGGAGGGCTATACCTCAAAGCGCGGGTACCTCGGGTGCGACCCGCTGTTCCGCGACGAGGAGGAGCTTGCGGCGTTCCGCCGCCGCCACGACGGCGACACGGGCAACACCCGCATGACGGACGCGCCGGTCGGCGCGCTCTCGCTCGGCATCGATGCCGGCTCGACGACCGTCAAGGCGGTGCTGGTGGACGAGGAGGGGAACCTGTTCCGCCCGCTCTACACCTCCAACAGCGGCAACCCGGTGCCGATCCTGCGGCAGTACCTCACCGACCTGTACCGGGACTGCCCGGATATCCGCATCACCTCCTCCTGCGTCACGGGATACGGAGAACAGCTCATCCGCGCCGCGTTCGGGGTGGACATGGGGCTGGTGGAGACGGTGGCGCACTATACCGCCGCCGAGCGCTTCTGCCCGGACGTGGACTTCATCATCGACATCGGCGGGCAGGACATCAAGTGCTTCCAGATCCGCGACGGCGCGATCGACAGTATTTATCTGAACGAGGCGTGCTCCTCGGGGTGCGGCTCCTTCCTGCAAACCTTTTCGGCGGTGCTGGGAGACACTCCGGCGCAGTTCTCGGAGTGCGCGCTCCGCGCGGACGCGCCCGTCGATCTCGGCTCGCGCTGTACGGTCTTCATGAACAGCTCGGTCAAGCAGGCGCAGAAGGACGGTGCCTCGGTCGAGAATATCGCCGCGGGGCTCGCCATCAGCGTGGTCAAGAACGCGCTCTATAAGGTCATCCGCTGTGCCGACCCGAAGCGGCTCGGGGAGCATATCGTCGTGCAGGGCGGCACTTTTCTGAGCGACGCCGTGCTGCGCGCGTTCGAGCGCGAGACGGGGCGCTGCTGCCTGCGGCCGAAGGTCGCGGGGCTCATGGGTGCCTACGGCGCCGCTCTCTGGGCACAGCGGCACGCGCCGGAGACGTCCTCGCTCATCCGCCCGGAGGGGCTCGCGTCGTTCACGCACGAGGTGCGGGCGCTGACCTGCAACGGGTGCGAGAACCACTGCCGCCTGACGGTCAATACGTTCGGCTCGGGCGCGAAGTACATTGCGGGCAACCGGTGCGAGAAGCCGGTGCGCGGCGCGGCGGCGGCAGAGGCGTTCGACCTCTATGCCTACAAGCTCTCTCTGCTCGCGCGGTACCGGAACGACCCGGAGGACGACCGCCCGGCGGTCGGGCTGCCGATGGGGCTGAACCTGTATGAGCTGCTGCCGTTCTGGTACACGCTGTTCCACGCGCTCGGCTATCGCGTCATCGTGTCCGGGACGTCGAGCCACGCGCTCTACGTCAAGGGGCAGCACACCATCCCCTCCGACACGGTGTGCTATCCGGCGAAGCTCATGCACGGGCACATGGAGCAGCTCATCGAAAAGGGAGCGGAGCTCATTTTCTATCCGTCGATGTCGTACAACCTCGACGAGGGGCACGGCAAGAACCATTACAACTGCCCGGTCGTCGCCTACTATCCGAAGGTGCTCGGGGCAAACGTGCATTTCCCGGAGGGCGTAAAATATGTGAGCGGCTTTGTCGGGCTGCACAACCGGCAGGCGTTCCCGCGGCTGTTCGTGCGGATGATGCGGGAGAACGGGATCGCGCTCCCGCTGAAAGCCGTCACGCGCGCGGCAGATCTCGCCTACGCCGAGTATCTCTCCTATATGAAGCAGGTGCACGACGAGGGGCAGCGGTATCTCGCGATCGCGCGGGAGCGCGGACTGCCGGTGATCGTGCTGGCGGGCAGACCGTACCATGCGGACCCGGAGATCAATCACGGCATCCCGCGGCTCATCTGTGACCTCGGGGCGGTCGTGGTGTCCGAGGACGCGCTCGCGTCCGACGTACCGTTCTTTGAGACGACGGTGCTCAACCAGTGGACCTACCATGCGCGCCTGTATGCCGCGGCGAAGCGCGTCGCGGAGGAGGAGGGGCAGCCGATGGGGCTGGTGCAGCTCGTTTCGTTCGGGTGCGGGGTGGACGCTGTCACGACGGACGAGGTGCGGGCGATCCTGGAGAGCCGGGGGCGGCTGTACACGCAGATCAAGATTGACGAGATCACCAATCTCGGGGCGGTGAAGATAAGGCTACGGAGTCTGTTCGCCGTCATGTCTGAACGAGACAAGCGGGGAGCGCGGAGAACGCGGGTGTAAATAGGAAAATGGGGGCACAAAGTAGTTGCCCCCATTTTTTCATGCAGGTTGCCCATTCTTCGTTTTGCACCCTGAATGGGGGCGACGGGTACACCCGCTAGCCCCGATTGCGTGCTCTGCCGTACCAAGTACGTCGACGTTCACGCAATCGGGGCTTCTCCATCACTCCGCGCTTGTCTCGGGTACAAAGGTTTTACATTAGCTGGCGCACAAGCAGAAAGCAAAGGTATTTTCGCTCCGCGAAAATATATAAGGCAAACAAATGGTTTCTCTGACCAATCAAAAAGTTTGCCGGACCAACGCGCCCAATAAGGGCGTAATAGGCAACCAGTTTTGTTGTACAAACAAAAGGTACAGCAATGTCGGTTGCCTTTTCTTTAAGAGCGACGGGCGCTTTACCCCCGAAAACGGTCTCTGTCGTACCGAGTACGCCGACGAGCCCCGTTTTCGGGGGTTCTGCATCTCCTCACGCTTGTCTCGGCAACACAAGGTTAGCAATAGCTGGCGCAACGTTTGCCGGGGCTTCTCCATCACTCCGCGCTTGTCTCGGGTACAAAGGTTTTACATTAGCTGGCGCAATGTTTGTCTGAACAATAGCTGGCGCACCATATGTTTTACCGTTTTTTCGGTTTTTATTGTAGGGGCGACCAGTGGTCGCCCGCGTTTTGCCGGAGGAATTTTGGTTTTTGTTTGCTGTCCTTTTGACAAGGAGAGACGGGCGACCGATGGTCGCCCCTACAGGGACAGAGGGCTCGGGGGCAAGCGGAGCAGAGTCTGGAACA
>CAKRNO010000021.1 GCA_934371135.1 uncultured Eubacteriales bacterium | reverse complement strand
CCTGCAGGCGCAGGATATGTCCAAGCTCGGCTTTATGCAGGACCTCATCCGCGGCATCAAAAAGCTGCTCGCGGCGAGCCGGGAAAAGACCGCTCCTGCCGCCGCCGCTACGCCCGACCCGACAGCTTCGGCGATCTCCGCCGGTGCCACGCCCGCCGTACAGTCCCTGCAATCACTCATCAAACGGGCATGGCTGTTTCTCGAGGACGGCGACTTCACCAGTGTGGATGCCTACTGTGAAAAGGTACTCGACACCGACCCGGAATACTCCGAGGCGTATTTCCTGAAGCTCCTCGCGCAGACCGGCTCACGCAGCATCCGGCAATTCCTGCGCTGCCCCTATCCCATCGCGGATAACCCGAATTTCATCAAAGCCGTCCGCTTCGCCACCCCCAAGCAGCGCGATGCACTGAACAGCTATGTGGAAGCCATCGACAACCGCATCGCCGCCAGCCGCGCCGCCGAAGAAGCAAAAAAGAGACGCGAAAGGCGGCGAAACCGCATCGTCCTCCTCTCCGTCCTCGCGGTCATTCTTGTTACAATCCTCATCTTCAGTATCGTCAATGCCTGTGGCCCCATCAAGGCGGAGGGCATCACCTATAAACGGCAGGATGGCGGCTATATCGTGTCCAAAGTCGACAAGGATCTCACCGGCAGCTGCACCATCGATTACCTCGTCAACGGAAAGTTCGTCACCGCCATCGCGGACGCCGCTTTCGAGAACATCACGGGCATCACCTCCGTTACCATCCCCGAAACAGTCGTCAAGATCGGCGAATCGGCATTTTCCGGGTGCACCGGCATCAGGACTGTCACCATCCGGTACGACAGCCGGGATGGAGCCAACCGCACGATCGGTGCCAACGCCTTCTCCGGTTGCACAAATCTCAACTCCATCACGATCCCCGAGACGTTCGCCGAGATCGGTGAATCCGCATTTTCCGGGTGCGTCAGTCTTACCTCCGTGGAGATCTCCAAAACGGTCGTCAGGATCGGTAACTCTGCATTCTCCGGATGCACCGGTCTTACCTCCCTGGAGATCCCCAAAGCGGTCGTTGAGATCGGCGAATCGGCTTTTTACGGGTGCACCGGTCTTACGACCGTCTCCATCCGGTACGACAGTCTGGGAAAAGCCAACCGCACGATCGGCGTCAACGCCTTTTACGGCTGCACAAATCTAACCTCCATCGAGATCCCCGACACGTTTACCTCCATCGGTGAGCGAGCTTTTTGCAAATGTACCGCACTCGAGAGCGTCGTCTTCGGCTCCGACATGAAGCTCATATCCGCCTACGCTTTCAACGGCTGCAATCGTCTGACGAGCGTCACCTTCCGGAATACCTCCGGGTGGTACACCTCCCGCTACATCACAGCCTATGTAAGCGACCTCAACGTGACGGACAGTTCAGCCAATGCCAAGCTGCTACGAGACACCTACGCCAACTACTACTGGCAACGCTCCTGACACCACCCGAAAATACAGCGAGGAGCCGATTTGATCGGCTCCTCGCTGTTGCTTTGTAGACTTGTGGCTTTTTGAACTGGCTGCCGTCGGGACCGTTTCCTCGCGGCAGACAAGGGGCACGCCCCCGGGCGGCGGGGCGTCAAGGTTCCGTGGTCACCTACTCGCCGACAAGGTGAACTGCGGTATAATCATGCCCTGTGGCGGGAAGAAAACGCGTGAGAAGGTCGGAGACGGAAAGGCGCAGGCTCGACGTATTGATGCACGGATGGCAGCCGACGAGATCAGCGGCGAGCACGTCCTCATCGATGAGCAACCGGACATTTTTGTCGCGGTCGTTCATCAGCCCCATGACGCTGACAGAGCCGGGCGTGACATCCAGGAACTCCTCCATATAGCTCTCCGGCGCGAAGGACAGGCGGGCGCTCCCGATCTGCGAGGAAATCTCCTTGGTCTTGAACTTCTTATCCTCCCGGATCATCAGGAGGTAAAAGTGCGTTTTCTGCGCGTTGGTGAGCAGCAGGTTCTTACAGATGACGGCGGGCGCCAGCACTTCATCCACCGCGTGGCACGCCTCCATGGTGAACGCCGCCTCGTGGTCCACGCGCTCATAGGCGATGCCGAGGCTGTCCAGAAAATCGTAAACGGCGATTTCTTTCGGGAGCCGCCCTGCGGTGTCTGCCGGGCGCCCCTTTTCAAGATGCAACATCATTTTCTTTTCTCTCCCTGCCTCCCGTGTGGGGGCTTTTTCATGCTTTTATCCTAGCACAGACCGGGGGCAAATACAAGTGCCGTGCCATTGGTCGCCCGGGCAGCGCACGGTAAAAAGCAAAGCAAAAGGGAGAGCGGCAAGCCGCTCTCCTCTTTTGTACGGGCGCGCGTCCCGGAGCAATGCCCGGGCACGCGCCGTGATGCTTGTTTTGGGCTTGCGCCCGGGAAAATTACTTGGAGATCGTGCAGGTGAAGGTCGCGCCGAGCGCACCGGCGGTATTCACCGTAATCACGGTATTGCCGTTGACGGTCTTCGCCGTGATGTGGTCGCTGCCGGTCACGTTCCAGACACCGTCCAGCGTCAGGGTCACGCTCGAGCGGAGCTGCGTCGGCTCAGAGACGGAGAGGGTGTATGCGTTGTTCCCGCCCTCGGTGAGCATGACGGCGCAGGCATCCGCAGCGGTCATACCGACGGAGCCGACCGTGATCTTCTGATTGCTCTCCCAGAACGCGATACCGGTCATGCCCAGCTTCTTCTCACGCACAGCGGAGATAAGCGCCGTGTTCGAGAGGATCTCGATATCCGGGTTCTCGCTGTAATTCGAAACACCGCCCTTGGTCATATCCGGCAGCATGACATACGCATAGGTCGCGTCGGTCGGGCGCGTGCCGTGATCCAGCGTGAAGCGGACAAAGCCCGTTTCGTTCGTCGCATCCTTCTTGAAATCGACGTCGGTCGGCGTCGGGAAATAGTAGCCGCCGAAGTTGTTGAAGTGCAGCCAGGTCAGACCCGAAAGCACCTGCGAATTGTTCTTGATCGGCAGGGTCTTCGACGCGCTCGTGTAGATCTGGCAGGAGTTGTTGCCGATGTAGCGGTTATCCATGATGGTGAAGATATCGCTGTCGGTCGTGGAGGTGATACCGCTGCCGAGGCAGACGATCTCGTTATCGAAGAAGAACCAGACCTTCTTGAGATCCAGATCCTCGACACCGTTCTTATACGATTCTGCCTTCGTATCTGCGCCGAAGTGCATATATGCCATGGAGTAGCGCGGGTTCGCCGCGTTGTCCGAAACACCGCCGACGATGTCGTACGCACCGAACGGGTTGCTGTCCACGTCATAGACCTTGGCAACGCGCTCCGCACTCGTGGACGTGATGCCCGGCAGGAGCTGTTTGTTCGAGAGGAACTTGAAGTAGCTGTTGTAGGTATCCTTCTGGGACTTGGGCGTCACATAGAGCACGCCGTCGCCGAGGTACCAGCCCCAGCCGTTCGCACCGTTGATTGCCTCGTAGCGGTAGATACGCGTGGAGGACATACAGACGATCGCCGCATAGGTCTCCGTCTTCTCAATCACACGGTCGGAGGCAGTCATAAGGTACGCGCCGGTCGCCTCGGATGCATCCAGCTCGCCAGCCTCGAACTTCGCCTGGAAGGCGCGATAGTTCTTCACTGCGGGAGGATTGAGGTACCGAGCCATTTCATAGTTCGGATTTGCCGTAAAGATGGAAGCCATCAGATTGTTGAGGCTCGCCTGATCTTCCTCATTTGCGAGGTGCGCGATCTTCATGATGTACGACATCCAGGTGCAGCCGACCTTATTCGGATCGTAGCCGCCGAGGCCGCCACGACCGAAGCAACCGGCAAATACATTGCCCTGATAGATCATCGGTGCATAGGAGGCAAAGAAGATGTCGAAGAACCGGTCGACGTACGTCTGGTCCAGCGCCAACTGCGTCCCCTGGAGCGAATAGATAATGGAAGTCATCTCGGAGAGATAGTTCCCGCCGTAGCCGGTGATATAAGGCGTGTACTTATGCTGAATGAAGGAACCGTCCTCGAAGAAGCCGTCTCTGTCCGAGTTCATCGACGCGTACTCGAAGCACTGGAGCAGCTCCTCGATGCACTTCTTCACCTGATCGACATCCTTGCGCAGGATCGCCGCATAGAGGGCGGTGTAACCCGTCCAGGAACGGTTGGCATAGGTGTACTTCGGCAGCTTGACAAATCTCGCGAGCGCCTTGAGGCAGTTTGCCTTGGTCGTCGCGTTCATATCGTCTTCCACCAGGAGCAGGGTACGGACCAGCGGCATCGCCGCTCCGATCTCCCAGTGCCACCAGTTACCGACCGCCTTCGTATCCGGGTTGTAGGCATACTGATACATCCAGTCGAGGGCACTGTTGATGGCTTTGATGTTCTTTTCGGTCCGGCAGTTGCCGTTCGCATACGCCTGCGCCATCCCGTAGATGCGCTCAAAGTAGGAGGCGCACCACTGCCCGTTGCTGTTGCCGCTCGTGACAGGGGAAGCAATGTTCCAGAAACCGGTCTTGCTCGTCAGATCCATCGAATCGATCCAGCCGTTCACCGTGCTGGCGGTGGGGATCCCGAGGTTGGCGCGTGCCGTGGAGTCCTGATTGAGCTCGGCGTCACCGATGAGGTCGCGGCGGATGTTATCCTTGACCGCATCCATATCTTTCACGGTGAAGTCGAGATCCATCGCCGGTGCCTGCTGCACGAGACGGATAGAGGTCATGTAAACGACGCTACCCTCTTTGGCGGTATCCCCATAGCCCCATCCGTTGTTGCTGACCCATGCCCAGGTAAACGGCACCGCCGTCGTCGTCGTAAAGTTACGACCAGAGAGGGCGCTGTACGCGATCGAGAACTTCTTCCACCCGGTCCAGTTCAAAGTAATCTCGATCTGGGCGTAGCCATCCCCCACGCCCTTCGGCACAAAGAAGACGGCAAACTTGGCGCCGGTCGCGTTTTCGCTGTACATGGAGAACTCAATCGTGTTATAATCGGTGAAGACCAGGCTGTCACCGTAGAAGCCGAGCGCTTTCGAATTGAAGTAAAAACCGCGCTTATCGACCGTCGAGAAATCAAATCTGGCGACATACTGCCCGTCTGCTGTCGACGCCTTGGTCGCGTTATCGACTTTGATCGGCAGATCGGCATCTACGATGACGCCGCTGTTCGCGTCAATGGTGATGTCCTCTGTGGGTTCATCCAACACCGCCGAGCGCACTGCCGTCGCCTCTGCCTGGGTATCCGCCCACTTGGCGTACAGCGTGATGTTCTCGTTGCGGCTGCTGCGGAACTTCCACATCGGTGCGGAGGTGCACGCCGCGTCGGTGTACCATGCCACAAAGTACTTGCCGCTCTGCGTCGGGGTCGGCAGGGTGATATACCCCTTGTCGTTCGTGTACTCGATCACGCTGCCGCTCTCCAGCGCACCGCCGTTCGCGTTCAGGGTGATCTTCTTCTTTGCCCGTGCCCATTTCGCGTACAGCTGCACGTCCCTGAGGCTCGAGGCATCCCACTCGGTCAGCGGATCACCGATGAATTTGGAAGATATGTACCAGCCGAGGAACTCGGTCTCGCCCGTCGGGGTGGGGAGCTTGATCTTCCCGTCCTCAACGGTATAGGTCAGGCTCGAGGAGCCCGTGAGCTTACCGCCGTTCGCATTCAGCGTCAGGTTGTAGTTGACGACTCTCCACTCTGCCCAGAACTCCAGGTTGCGCGCCTCGTCGGTAGGCACTCTGACATATTCCTCCTCGTCTTCGTCAAACCAGCCGCGGAATGTGTAGCCCTTCCGCTCCGGAATGGGCATCAGCCATTCCTCGTCGTCCACCGTGAAGCTCGTCTGCACATCCGACGTAAAGGTACCGCCGTTCAGATGATAGGTGATGGTGTATTCACCCGACTCATCCCAGAGGGCGTAGAAATCGAGGTTCTGCGACCGGTCGGTCGGCACCTTCGTATATTTCGTATCCTTTGCCGGGTCGGCATCTGCCTTCTCGAACCAGCCGATAAAGACAGCGTTCGCCTTTACCGGGATCGGGAGATCTGCCGGGGTGTCACCGGTCTTATAGCGCTCCGGCACGTTGGCACCAGCTGCGAACTTCCCGCTGTTCAGGTGGAAAGTGATGGTGTACCCCGTGTCCTCCGACGGATTGTCGTCGGGGGGATTGTCGTCCTTTTGAACGCCGCAGGCGGCAAACGCGGGCACCAGCATCGCTACCAGCACCAGCATGACGACCAACCGCATCAAAAAAGTTTTCTTGCTTGTCATGATTACTCCGTTTCTGCCCCGCCCGGCGAGGCGCTTTATTTATCTATTAATATTGTAACGTTTTTCCGCGCGCTCCGCAACCATCATATTGCCAATTTTGTCCCCGGCGGATTGTACAGTCTGCCCATTCCTCCCCGAAGCTCCTGTTTTGATAAGGCAAATCCGACAAACGCTCTGCGCCATTTTCGGCAATTTGTCATCCGCGGTTTGCAAGATATGCAATAAGGAGGCAAAATCAACAGACTTTGCCTCCTCCGGTATGCAATATCGGTCGCCGCCGCCGTCAGGATTTTTTCGTCGCTTCGGCGGGCGCCGACGGCGCCGCTTCTCCCGCCCCGGCAGCGGCTCCTCCCGCGGTCACAACGTTGTCGTCACAGGTGTTTTTGACAGCTTCCGCCCCGTCGCCGGTGCCATGCTGCGGCACCTCCTCTGCCGTATCGGCAGCGTACGGATCGGGTAGGTCGCCCGATGCGTCATCGGGCGCGCCCGGCACCGGAGCGACACGGGATGCCGCCCTGCCCGCGCGGAGCAGGCGCACCACTGTCACCCCTGTCATGACGAGCTCGACGCCGGAATAGACCGCCGAAACATAGGCGCCAGCCCGCAGGTTATACCAGATCCACATGGCATTGCAGGCGATGGCGCTCCCCCGCAGGACGTAAGGATTTTTCTGCCACACGGCGTAGGTAAAGAGGAGCGCCGTCAGGATCGGCACGAGATCGACGACCCCGCGGACGGCAAATGCCCCCAGCAGAACGCTGCAAGCCGCGAAAAGAATGCCGCCCCACCGCGGCGCCTCGCGCCCGTGCAGAAGAAAGAGAAATACGAACAGATACTTTGCGAAGCAGACCAGATCGTTCACCACCCCGGAGGGGGCGCCGAGCAATCCGTACTGCACGCCGTACAGCGAGACAGTCACCATCTGGAGCAGAAGGTACAGGGTGCGCCGTTTCGTGAAATAGCTGCCGCAGGAGATACAGCAGCCGGTGAGTGCGAGCGCTTGTGCAACGAGTTCCATGTTCTTTGTCAGCCGCCGCGGCGGCTCCCTCCCCATTCATAAACAAACGATACAGACGGCGCGGAGCCGGAAAAACCGGCGCCGCGCCGTCAATATACGATCAGAACAGACCGGTGATCCTCCCGTTCTCATCGACGTCGATCCGCTCGGCGGCGGGCGACTTCGGCAGACCGGGCATGGTCATGATATCGCCCGTCAGAGCAACGACAAAGCCCGCCCCCGCCGCGATACGCACCGAGCGCACCGTGACGGTGAAGCCCTCGGGCGCGCCGAGACGCTTCGGGTCATCGGAAAAGCTGTACTGCGTCTTGGCGATACATACGGGGCAATGACCAAAGCCGAGATCGGTCAGGCGGGCGAGCTCCGCCGCCGCCGCGGGAGCAAATGCCACCCCGGCGCCGCGATAGACCCGCGTCACAACCGCGCGGATCTTGTCCTCAAGGGGGAGTTCGTCCGCGTAGGCGTAGGTAAACGTTTCCGGGTTCCCTGCATCCAGAAGACGCACGACCTCCCGTGCGAGCGCCTCTCCGCCGGCGCCGCCGCGCGCCCACACGTCCGAGAGCACCACATTGACGCCCAGTGCACGGCACTCCTCCCGCACGCGGTCGATCTCCGCATCCGTATCGGTGGGAAAACGGTTGATCGCCACAACGCACGGCAGGTGGTACACCTCGCGGATATTCGCCGCGTGGCGCAGGAGGTTGGGGAGTCCGCGGGTGAGCGCACCGAGATCCTCCTCCCCGAGTGCCTCCTTCGCCGCTCCGCCGTGCATCTTCAGTGCGCGCACCGTGGCGACGAGGACGACAGCGTCCGGCGTGAGCCCCGCCATACGGCATTTGATATCAAAGAATTTCTCCGCGCCGAGGTCGGCGCCGAAGCCCGCCTCCGTCACGGTATAGTCGGCGTACCGCATCGCGCACTTCGTGGCGATGACGGAATTACAGCCGTGTGCAATGTTGGCAAACGGTCCGCCGTGCACGAGTGCCGGCGTACCCTCCAGGGTCTGTACGAGGTTGGGCTTCAGGGCATCGCGCAGGAGCGCCGCCATGGCACCCGCCGCCTTGAGGTCCCCCGCTGTCACCGGTGTGCCGCTATAGGTGTAACCGACGATCATGCGGGCGAGCCGCGCTTTCAGGTCGGTGAGCGAGGTCGCGAGACAGAGCACCGCCATGACCTCGGAGGCGACCGTGATGTCAAAGCCGTCCTCGCGGGGGGTGCCGTTGACCTTCCCGCCGAGTCCGTCCACGATGAAGCGCAGCTGGCGGTCATTCATGTCCACGCACCGCTTCCAGGTGATACGGCGGGGATCGATGCCGAGGGCATTCCCCTGCTGGATGTGGTTATCGAGCATGGCGGCGAGCAGGTTGTTCGCCGCGCCGATGGCGTGGAAATCACCTGTGAAGTGCAGATTGATATCCTCCATAGGTACCACCTGGGCATAGCCGCCGCCGGCGGCGCCGCCCTTGATACCGAAGACGGGTCCGAGCGACGGCTCCCGCAGGGCGACCATGGCGTCGCATCCGATGCGCCGCAGTCCGTCGGCGAGTCCGATGGTCGTCGTGGTCTTTCCCTCTCCGGCGGGGGTCGGGGTCATCGCCGTCACGAGGATGAGTTTTCCGCGCCCGCGCGGCGCCCCGTCCAGCGCGGAGAGATCGATCTTTGCTTTATTCTTTCCGTACGGTTCGAGGAGCTCCTCCGGGATGTGCGCCGTCCGCGCCACCTCGGCGATGGGGCGCAGTCTGCACGCCTGCGCGATCTCTATATCCGTCATCTGTGCCATGGGTCACCCTCCCCGACCGTTTTTGTCTATGTTATCACCTCGCGCGTGCGATGTCAAGCACCCGGCGCGGGTGTCTGCCCCTGCCGGGCACGGGAAAACGGGCGGCGCCACGCGCCGCCCGTTTTCATAATACTGTGCACTCAACCGTGATATCCTTACCGGAACCAATCGGCACTGACCGTCCCCGTGAGGGTCACGGTTTCGCCGTTGCGCAGGACGGTGACGGTGACCGTGTCACCGACACGGGCGTTCAGCATCTCGTCAATCATGCGGAAAGAACGGGTCACGTTCACCGTGGCGCGCCCGCCCACCGTGACGGTCTGCAGTGTATCGCCGACGAGGAGCCCCATGGCCTTCCCGACCCCATCCGTCACTTCCGTCACCTTGACCGTCTCGACGACCGAGACGCGGAAGGTGTTCTCATTATACACCAGATGCGCGTTCTCCGACTGGACCGAAATGCCCAGCATCGCCCGGCGCAGGGTGCCGCCGTTATCCACAATATTCTCCGCGATGGCGAGCGCCACATTGGAGGGGATGGCGTACCCGATGTTCTCAATAGAGCTGGATACGATCTTGGCATTGACGATGCCGATGAGCTCTCCCTTTTCGTTGTACAGCCCGCCGCCGGAGTTCCCCGAGTTGACCGCCGCATCGACGCGGATGACACGGAATTCCTGGCTCTTTTGCTTGTTGTCCACCGCCGTCATCTGAATGTATTCGGAATCCACGCTGATGATGCCCGCCGTCGCGGAGATGCCGCTGCCCTCCGGGTTGCCGACTACGAGCGCCGTGCTCCCGACATAGAGTGCGGAGGAGTTCGCCGGAGTCGCTGCCTGTGCGTCGGATGCCTTGAGCGCCGCGCGCCCGCTCTCCTTCACACGCAGAACGGCGATATCGAAATCGGCGCTGCCGCCGACATAGGAAACGGGAATCGGCGAGGTGCTGCCGGGAAGGTACACCGAAATGTCATCGCTCACATGATCGGACGTGTTGCTGTCGCTGTCATACACCACGTGCTGGTTGGTGATGATATACGCGTCGCCCGTCGCTTCATCATAGCGGTAGATGACGCCGGAGCCGGCGGAGGCATACGTCTCCTCCTGTGCATAATATCTGCCGACCCATACGGTCTTCCTGAACTTGCAGACGACCTGCACAGTGCTCTGCAGAGCGCGGGAGGCGGCGAACTCGGTCGCACCGCTTGTCCCCCCCTCAATCGTCACATTATCGATGACGTTCTTGTTCACATTGGTGACGGAAGAACCGATATTGACGCAGCTGCCGTCCGAATAGCTAACAATAATGCTGCCGTTATCGATTGCCACGGATACGACATACGGCGTCGTGTCC
Source organism: uncultured Eubacteriales bacterium (assembly GCA_934371135.1). Taxonomy (GTDB): domain Bacteria; phylum Bacillota; class Clostridia; order Oscillospirales; family CAG-272; genus UBA1740. Next base: position 13,432 of record CAKRNO010000021.1, on the reverse strand, counting down.
CCGCTGTCTCCCTTGCTGCCGGTGAAAGGAAGCACCGTCCGGCTGTCGGTATCGCAGGATACCAGCATACCGCCGAGCAGCGCAAGCACCAGGATCAGCGCAAAAACCGACAGACATTTTTTGATAGTCTTCATATCAATTCCCTCCCGGAATAAATATGACACTATTCTAACCATAAAATTGTGCGATGCCGTTACGGTGTTATGAATAAGTTGTAAAAAATGGGGGTGAGCCGAAGCTCACCCCGGATCCGCCTCCAGCCCCCGCACGAAGCCCATCGGATCTGCCGAGCTGATATCGCCCGCGACGACCCGCCCGCGACAGACGATGAGGTTGGCGAAAACGCGCCCGTCATAATCGGGGTAATTGGTGACCTCGTAGGTATAGCGCGTTACCTTTTTCTTGCGATAGCGCGTAAGGTCCAGTCCCTGATCCTTCTGGATCTCGTTGTAGCCGAGCAGGACCCGGTCGAAGGTCTCGGGCAGGGTGAAGCTCTCCTCCTCCACGACCTCGCCGGTCGTTTTCCAGCCGAGGTCGGAGAGCAGCTTCAGGCGATCCTCGTCGGTCTTGACGCGTGAAAAGCTGACGGTCTCCACCGCCTCCTCGCCCGGCAGGGCGACCACCCCGGCATCCGCCACGATGGCGGCACCGAACAAAAGAGCGAGCGCCAGGCACAGCACCCCGGCGAAGCGGACAGTCTGCGCCCGCACCGTACAAATAAACATAAGCCCCACCCCCGGTATCAAGTATTACCACTCTATGCCGTACCGGTACGGCTTATGCAAAAAGCCGGGCGGTCACCCGCCCGGCTTTCTGACCGTCCTGTCAGTTCAGTTGTTGCAGCAGCAGCACAGGACCACGATGATTGCCAGGATGACAATCCATGTACAATTATCGTCGAACAAGTTGCAAAGGCAGTTACCGTTCATATGCTTCCCTCCTACAATTTGCGGCTTTCGCCGTTCAACAGTATCTTATGAGGAAAGCGGGGGATGTGTGAAAATCAGGAGTTGAGATCAAAGCCCATGGATTCCATGAGCCGGCGGTTGAACTCCTGGGCGGTGTTGTGCCCGAGCTTTTTGAGACGCAGGTTCATCGCCGCCACCTCGATGATGATGGAGAGGTTGCGCCCCGGGCGCACCGGGATGACGATGGACGGCACCTCAATGCCGAGGATCTCCGTCTTCTGCTCATCGATGCCGAGGCGGTCGTACATTTTCCCCTCCTGCCACGGCTCCATATTAATAATGAGACTGATCTTCTCCGTCTCCTTGACGGCGCCCATACCGAACAGGCGCCGCACATCGACGATGCCGATGCCGCGGAGCTCCACGAAATGGCGGATGAGCTCGGGCGCCTGCCCGACGAGCGACTTCGCCGACACGCGCTTGATCTCCACCGCGTCATCCGCGATGAGACGATGCCCGCGCTTGACGAGCTCGATCGCCGTCTCGCTCTTACCGATCCCGCTGTCGCCGAGCAGGAGGATCCCCTCGCCGTAGACCTCCACCAATACCCCGTGATGTGTGATGCGCGGAGCAAGCTGGGTGTTCAGGAAAGCGATGAGGCTCGCCATGAAGTTGCTGGTCTTCTCCTGCGTGCGGAGCAACGGCACCTCGTATTTCTCCGCCATCTCCATCATCGGCTCCGGCGCGTCCAGCCCCGTGGAGATGACCACCGCCACCGGGCAGTGCGAGAAAAACGCCTCCAGGGTCTCACGGCGCTCCTCGGGCGTCTCGCGCTCCAGGTACAGATGCTCTGCCTTACCGATGATCTCGATGCGTTCTTTTTCAAAATAATCGTAAAAGCCCGTGAGCGGCAGACCCGGTCGGTTGACCCTGGCGACGGTGATGAGCACCTCCTTCGCCGGGTGTACCATCACCAGTGTTTCCAGCGACAGCTCATCGATCACCTTATCCAGCGATACGTTATAGATATCTTCCATGCGTGTGACCTCCCATCGGGATTTTTCTCCATTTTAGCACACCTGCGTGCAAAAGAAAAGGGATTTCTTGCCCGAGTGTTACATTTGTTCATTATTTTTTAACAAATCGCATATACAATATTTCTATCAAAAATTTGGGAGCAAACCATGAAACATTGTTTTTGGCGCTCGCTCATGGCGATCTGCCTCCTGCTCACACTGGTCGTTTCGCTCGCAGCGTGCGGGAGCGGCGGGTACCGGGAGGTGAAATCCAAGCGGGCGTGGCGCAAGACCGTTCTCACCATCGACGGAGAGGATGTCAGCTTTGAACTCCTGCGTTTCTACTTCTTCCGCCACACATCGGAGCTGGACGGGGGCGACGCTTCCCTCTGGTCGGGTGACCGAGCGGCAGAGCTGACGAAGAAGGCGCTGGATCTCGCCGTCACGGATATCTGCGAGCTGTACGCCCTGTTCGACGTATGCCGCAGCTACGGGATCGACCCGGAGCGGGACGACATCGATGCGCTCGTGAACGAATACGTCACCTACGACGTCGACGGCGGTTCCCCCGACGGCAGCACGCTCGTGACCGGTTTCGGGGGCGACTACGACAAGTACCTCGAAAGCCTGCGTGAGCTCCATCTGACCGACACCGTCAACCGTCTGCTTTATCGCTATGCGGCTTGTCTCAAGGTGCTCAACGCCTACATCCAGAACGGTGCGGAAGGGCGTGCTACCGCCGACGACGACGAGCTGCGGGATTTTCTGCGCAGTGACGACTGCGTGCACGCCAATTACGCGGAGCTCCAGAAGGTTGCCTACACGCGGGAGCGCGCGGAAGAACTCCATGCGCAGATGAAAGCCGCAGAGGGCAATCTCACAAAGCTCGGCGAGCTGGTCACGCACCACCGACCGACGGCGGAAAACCCGCGCAGCGGCGAATATTACAGCCGCTACGCGACCGACACGACCAACGAAGCGCTATACGACCTGATCTTCTCCCTGCAGCCCGGCGAGGTCAGTGACATCATCGAGATCGGCGACAGCTACTACATCTATTACGGTATGAGAAAGGACGCCTCTACGGACGACATCCGGAGCCTCTACCTGGAAGAAGTCTTTATGTACAGAAAAATGGCGGGCAAAGCACTGGTGCTCCACACCAAGGTCGAATACAAGCCCGCATACGAAGCACTCACTTACGCAATTCTCTCGGAGGAAGCATGAACAGCCCCATCAATCCCGGGTCCTACCCGCAGCCCTCGTTTTTCCAAAAAGAAGTCAGTCTGCCCATCGCCCACTATTACAGCGTCATGCGTCAACGCCTGAATGAGGTGTACGGCGACCGCATCCGTTTCTCTCTCACATCCGTCCCCTCCTGCGTCATCGTCTCGGTCGTGGAATACGCGCTCTCCTTTACGGCGGCGCTCTCCGCGCGACTGCTGCTCACGGTCTGCCACGCGCCGCTCATGACTGCGTCGCTGAGGGAGGATGCAGGCAGCGACCTCTTACTCGCCTTTTCCGCTGTTCCGCCGCAGGACGGAGCAGCAAGAGCGGCGGAGGTGTACGGTGAGCTGCTCGCCGGTATCGCGGCGCGCGGCGGTTTTACCTGTGACATGGAGGGTGGCGACACCGTCACCATCACGGTCAGGCTCCGCCGTTCTGCCACTGCCCCCGCCGAGCTCCGGGAGGCGCTCGCCGCTGCAGGGCAGGATCCCTTTGCGGACGCGCTTGCCTATCCGCTCTGACCCGCGGGCGCTCCACCCGCTATATCCCCCAAAAGCCGTGCCGTTTGGCGCGGCTTTTTCATTTTATAAAAAACAGCGCAAAATGAGATCGACGGACGTTTTTTGGGAAAAAATATGCGATCGTGCAGGCAATCGGTCGTGACTTTTCCAAGGACTGTCTCACATAGTTTTCCCGCGCCGAGGAACGCTATGAATGAGATCCGAAAAAGGAGCAACTGTCATGAAAAAAAAGCAATTTCTGCGGCTGACCGCCGTTTTTTTAACCGTCATCCTGTTCTCGCTGACCGCCCTCACGGTGAGCGCCGACAGAGGTCTGCCCGTGCTGCAGGGAGAGGTCAAAGCGCGGCTCCCCGAGCTGTTTGAGACCCACCACGAGGCGAGCGTCAACTACCAGAAATATAAGGTCGGGGGCGATCCGTTCGGCGTCCGTCTGTTCGGCGGGGGGATCGTCGTCGTAGGTCTTTCGGACGACCGGTGCCCCGCGAAGGCGGCGGGGATCGAGAAGCGCGACATCGTGCGCCGCGTCGGTGACCGCGAGGTGCAGACCGTCGAGGAGCTGACCTCCGCCATCGAGGCGTCGGGCGGCGCGCCCATCACGCTCACCATCTGCCGCGGAGAGGAAGAAAAGAACGTGACGGTCACCCCCGTCAAAGACGAAAAGGGACACTACCGCATCGGCATCTGGATCCGCGACAACGCCGCAGGCATCGGCACCCTGACCTTCCTCGACCCGGAGACGGGCGTGTTCGGCGGTCTCGGGCACGGCATCTGCGACGGGCAGACGGGAGAGCTCCTGCCGCTGACCCGCGGCGCCGTCCTGCCCGCCGAGATCTGTGAGATCGTGCGCGGCGCGGAGGGTACCCCCGGCGAGCTCCGCGGGACGCTCGGCGGTGAAAAGGTCGGTACCATCCTGCGCAACACGGACAAGGGCGTCTTCGGAGTGCTCTCGCAGATCCCGGAAGCAGGCGAGACGCTGGAGATCGGCGGACGCACCTGTGTGCGCGCCGGGGAGGCGACCTTACGTTGCAGTCTCGGCGAGGAGGGGATGCGCGACTACCGGATCGAGCTCTCGGACATTGCCCGCGACAACCGGGGCGTCAAATGCTTCGCCATTCATGTGACAGACCCTGCCCTCATCGAAAAGACAGGCGGCATCGTGCAGGGGATGTCCGGCAGCCCGATCATCCAGGACGGGAAGCTCATCGGCGCCGTCACCCATGTCCTCATCGGTGACCCGACCCGGGGCTACGGCATCTTTCTCGAAAATATGCTCTCCGACCTGCCGGAGGTGCTCTCCTGACGAGGGGGGCACCCGACAAAAACAGACCGCCCGCGGGCGGTCTGTTGCTTTTCATGGCGGACGGTTCCTTTTCCCGGATGATCTGTCCGTTCCCCGGCGCTGCCGCCCCTGCCCGGGACAGTCGCGGTGCCTGATGCGCTCCCCGGCGGTCAGAAGGAGCGGCGGATGCGGTCGATCGCCCCTTTTTCAAGGCGGGACACCTGTGCCTGCGAGATGCCGATCTCCTCGGCGATCTCCATCTGCGTTTTCCCGAGGTAGAACCGCTCCTTGATGATGTGCCGCTCCCGCTCGCCGAGCCGCGCGATCGCCTCTCGCAGGGTCATGTTTTCCACCCAGGTATCATCGTTTTCATTTGGATCGTAAAGCTGGTCGATCACATACACGGCGTCGTCTCCGTCGCTGTAGACCGCGTCATAGAGGGAAACCGGCTCGACAATCGCCTCCATCGCCTCGGCAACGTCGCTCGCCGCCTCCCCGAGCTGTCGGGCGATGACCTCCACCTGCGGCTCCTGCTGGGTCTCGGAGAGGATGCGGTCCCGCACGCCGAGCGCCCGGTAGGCGAGATCCCGCACCGACCGGCTGACGCGGATGGAGTTGTTGTCGCGAAGGAAGCGCCGTACCTCCCCGATGATCATCGGGACGGCATAGGTCGAAAATTTGACGTCCAGGTCGGTATTGAAATTGTCGATTGCCTTGATGAGCCCGATACAGCCCACCTGAAACAGATCCTCGGGGTTCTCCCGGCGACCGGAGAAGCGCCCGACGATGCTGAGCACGAGCCGCAGATTACCGATAACGAGGCGGTCCCGCGCCGCTGTATCGCCCGCGTGCGCCCGGAGCAGCAGTTCGCGTTTTTCCGCATCCGTCAGACTTGGCAGAGAGGCGGTGTTGACACCGCAGATCTCGACTTTCCCACTGTTTTTCATATCCTACTCCTGTCTTTTTTCTAACAGGAGCAGTATTCACCCGCACCGTCCGGTTTAGTCTTTTGTCCTCCGGTTTCCACCTATGCAGTTTTTGGGAAAGGGTGTCTGATACGAAAAAAGCAGTACGGGGAGGTGCCGAAAAACCCGGCACATCCCCGTTCAAAAAGCAAATATGCAAGCAATGTCCCCGCCCTTATCCCACATGGTGCGGCGGGATCTCCTTACCGTTCAGGGTCACGCGATACGCCTCATATCCGGCGGGCACCGTCACCTCCGGCGCGACAGTATCCGGCACCGTCAGCGAAAGGGTGAACACGCCGTCCGCGACCGCCCATGCGACGTGCACACGCCCCCATTTTGTAAAGACGTCGCCCTCGGCGTGCGTCTGCCCGTCCGGGCGCGGGGCAATGTGCAGGACCCGCGGGCTGTCGTCACGCAGCTTGACCCCGAGGAGCATGGTCGTGAACTCGTAGAGCGCGACGGCGCCCCACGCGTGACATTCACTGCGCGAGTAGGCGTACGGCATCTCGGGGATGGTCGAGCAGTGCTTGTCGAGGAGCCCGTAGTAATCCTCCATCATCCCCTCGCCGAGTTCATAACAGCCCGCCTTTTCGAGCGCGCGGAACCACAGGTACGAATACGCGTATCCGCCGCGCGCCGAGAGGTCGCAGGAGTTCCGGAGCGCCCCCCTTGCCTCCTCATCGGTAAATACGCCGGAGAGCACCGCCCAGATCTGACTGTGCTGGGAACACCGGCGGCGCTCCTCACTGTCAAAGAGGAGCCCGGTTTTCTTATCAAAGCAGGCGTTTCTCACGCACTCCGCCATCTCGTCGGAGCGCAGCAGATATTCCTCCGCGACGGCACCCCTGCCGAACAGACGGGCGAGCCGCGCCGCCTTTTGCAGCGCCACCATATACATGAGCGAATAGACAGTGATGCCCTCACCGCGTTTCGTGATCGGCGCGCCCTCATCGGCACGCCAGTCATCCGCCCAGTCAACGAAATCCCACATATCCGAGGCGGCGATGAGCCCTGCCGCGTTGCGGTGGCAGGCGAAGTAGTCCAGGATACCGTCGATGACGGGCAGATACTGCCGCACCTCCGCGTCGTCCCCGGTGCGCGCCTCATACATATTGAGCATGAAGATATAAAACAGCGAAAAGCCGGGGATATACTGGCGCTTGGAGGACGGGGCGCGTGCCTCGGTCAGAAAGCCGGGGCGCCAGGTGGTGCCGAAATCGCGGAGCGCGCGCTTGGCGAGCCGTGTGTCGGGCGAGATCATATAGGTGAACTGCATCTGCGCGTAGGTGTCCATACAATACTGGAGCTGTTCGTAATACGGACAGTCCACATAAGTCTCCTGCATACAGCGGCGCAGGGTGCGGAGCGAAATGTCCCACAGTGCATTATGCCGTGCATCGCCGAAGTCATATCCGCCGCCGACCTCGAGCGGATACCCCGTCTCAACAAAGGAGAGCCCGGTGATCTCGGCTCCTCCCTCACAGGTGACTCTGACAAAACGGAAAGTACGGAACCAGAAGGTCTCGAAGGAAAGCGTGCCGTTCACCTCAAAGGTGTCGTCATGCCCGAGGAGGTGCCCGGTCATATCCGTGCGGTCCCCCTTCTCAAAGTGGGTATCGTCCCCCTTCACGAAGCACTCGCCGTAGCGGACGGTGATCGTCCCCTTGCCCCGCGCAGTGAGCCGCACGAACGCCGTCGTCAGCTCCCCGGCGTCGTAGTACCCGTCGTGGCAGGTGAAGGTGCGCGGCACATACAGCATCTGCGGGATGGGGCGCGGCGCGGCATAGGACGAAAGGATCTCGCCGAAAGGCACATTCTCTCCTGTCACCAGCACGCCGAGCGGCGCCTCCTCGGCATCCATCCAGGCGAGCAGCTGACCGAAGCCGGGGGTCACATGCTCGTTGAGCCCCACGAAGAACTGGGGCGTAAAGCGGTCGTGATCCTCCCGCGCACAGCGCCAGGTGTGGTCGGTCGTGAGACGTTTTTCCTCTCCCGCATCCGTGACGGTACCGTCCATATAGAAATAGCCGTCCGCGCCGCGGATGACGGCGAGGAGCGACATATGCCCCTCCTCCATCGCGTCGGACGCCTCCATCGCGAGGAGCGTCACCGCAATGCGGTTCTCCCCGGGTACGAGGTATTCCGTGAGATCAAGCTCGTCATAGTAACGCAGGTCGCGCGAGCCCTTGCAGGGGCCGCAGGCAACGAAGCGCCCGTTCACCCACAGCTTATAGCGGGCGTCTGCCAGAACGCGGACGCGGGATGCACCCGGGGCTGTCAGGGTCAGCTCTTTTTCAAAGTAGTAGAGGCACTGGACGCCGCGACGGGCGTCCGGGTGGCGGATCGGATATCCTTTCATGTTGTTTCCTTTCTCACGCCCGTCAGGTCAAAGGGCGGTATAAAACTTGCATCGGCGGCTTCCCGCTCCTGCGTATAGGCATTGGCGAAATCAAGTGTCTCCGCATAGCGGACGAGGGCGGCGTATTCCGATTCCGTGACGCGGCGGTCAAGCGGCGGGGGCATACCCGCCGGCGGCGTGTACTGCTGCATGATGCTGACACGAACCCGGTCCCGGTAATGCTTCGCGAGGTGCAGGAGCGACAGCTTCGCATCGGCGAGCTGCCCCGGGAGGAGCAGCACCCGCACGATGGTGCCGCGCGTCATGATGCCCGCACCGTCGAGCACACCCGCCCCCGTCTGTCGCACCATCTCGGCGAGTGCCGCCCGCGCCACGGCGGGATAATCCGGCGCGTGAGAATACGCGGCGGCGGTCGCGGAGCGCGCGTAGCGCAGGTCGGTCAGGTAAATATCGATGAGCCCCTCCATGGCGCGGAGTGTCTCGACCGTCTCGTACCCCGAGGTGTTGCACACGAACGGGAGCGTCAGCCCCCCGTCGCGGGCGCGGCGGATGGCAGCGATGACCGTCGGGGCAAAATGCGTCGGTGTCACAAGATTGATATTATGCGCGCCCGCCGCGGCGAGCTCGAAAAAAATCTCCGTGAGCCGCCCGTCATCGACCGGCACACCGTGCGAGCCGTCGGCGATTGCGTTGTTCTGGCAATACACACACCCGAGCGGGCATCCGGAGAAAAAGACCGTCCCGCTCCCCGCGGTGCCCGAAATACAAGGCTCCTCCCAGTAGTGGAGCGCCGCGCGGGCGAGCACCAGCCGGCTCGTCATGCGGCAAGCGCCGCGCCCGCCATGCGTCCGGTCAACGCCACACCGGCGCGGGCACATTGTACACGCTTCGTAGGTCATGTGGTCTCCCCTCCCCGGGCATAGAGATACGCGTGCCCGCGCCTCCCCGTCCGGTGGACGGCGCCCGTCTGCACGAGGACCCGCATGGCGCGCGACGCGGCGGCAGGCGGGATGCCGGCGGCACGGACAAACTCCGCCGCCGTGAACGGCTCCGACAGTGTGTCGGGGATCAGGCGCGCATAATCGGCGGGGGCATCCAGCGCGTACATCGCGACAAGACCGCGCGGCAGTCTCTCCGCCCGCGGGGCGCGCCGCTTCTTCTCCTTACCGTATCCGGAGAGCGTGCGGTACTCCTGCATATCGGCGAGCAGCACCAGCGCATGAAAGCGCGGGTGCCCGAGGAACTCCGTCAGGGAGAACAACTCGTAGAGACAGTCCGCCGCCGTACCGTGCCGCGGGCTCTTGCGGGGCGGCGTGACGCTACCCGTCCCGGGGTCCACCCAGGACAGGTATTTGTCCCTCGCCACGGGATAAACGACCGTGACTTCATGGTCGGCGAGAAAAGCGCGCAGCTTGTTCACGAGGCGATCCATGCGCCTGGTCTGCACTTCGAATATATGCCCCTCCGCCGTCAGGACATCGGCACGGTAACGCCCGACGCGCGCCTCATGTGTGGACACGTCCGGTGACAGGAACCGCTTGACGGCGGCGTGCAGCCGCCGCTCGCCGAGCGTGCCGATCCCCCCGGGGCAATCACCCCCGAGGTAGGTCGCCTCCGCCGCGAGACGGAACGCCTCGGCGGTAGCCGCACTGCACTCTCCCCACATAGGTCTCCTCTTTCAAAGACAGCCGCCGCGAAATGGCGGCGGCTGTGTCATTTTACCGATAAATCAGTTCATCACGGCGCGGGCCGTTCGACACCATGGTGATCGGCGTCTCGAGCTCGCGTTCGATAAACTCGATATAAGCGCGGCAGTTCGCCGGCAGATCCTCATACTTCTTGATGCCGCGAATGTCACACTTCCAGCCGGGCAACACTTTGAGTACGGGCTTGCAACGCTCCAGGGTCGGCGTGGTCGGGAAATCGCGGATCACCTTTCCGTCCACCTCGTAGCCGACGCAGACGGGGATCTCGTCGAGGTACCCGAGCGCGTCCACAACGGTCAGGCAGACCTGCGTGGCGCCCTGCACCTTCACGCCGTAGCGGGAAGCAACGCAGTCATACCAGCCCATGCGGCGCGGTCTGCCGGTCGTGGCGCCGAACTCGCCGCCGTCACCGCCGCGCAGACGCAGCTCCTGCGCCTTGTCCTCATCGAGGATCTCGCTGACGAAGGCACCGCCGCCGACGGCAGAGGAATATGCCTTTGTAATAACGATGATATCTTTAATTTCATAGGGCGGCAGACCGGCGCCGATGGCACCGTAGCCGGCGAGCGTCGAGGAGGAGGTCACCATCGGATAAATACCGTGGTCGGGGTCCTTGAGAGAACCGAGCTGCCCCTCGAGCAGAATGGTCTTGTTTTCTTTGAGCGCCTGCTGCAGGAATGCGAACACGTTGCCGACGTACGGCTTGATGCGGTCGCGCAGCTCCATGAGGTGACGGAAAAGCTCGTCAACGTCCAGCGGGTCTTTATGATAGAGGTTTTCAAGGAGCAGGTTCTTGACCTCCATCACGCGCTTGAGCTTCTTGTACGCATACTCCTCGTCCATGAGCTCGCAGATCTCAAAGCCGATCTTGGAGTATTTATCGGAATAGAACGGTGCGATGCCCGACTTCGTGGAGCCAAACGCCGCCCCCTTCAGCCGCTCCTCCTCATAGACGTCAAAGAGGACGTGATACGGCATGACGATCTGGACGCGGTCGGAGACGAGGATATTCGGCTGAGCCCCTTTCGACTTGACGACCTCCAGCTCGTTCAGGAATTTCTCGATATCCAGCGCGACGCCGTTACCGATGATGTTGGTCACGTTCGGGTAAAAGATCCCCGAGGGCATCTGGTGGAGTGCGGTCTTACCGTACTCATTGATGATGGTGTGCCCTGCGTTGGACCCGCCCTGGAAGCGGATCACCACATCGGACTGCCCCGCGAGGACATCCGTAATCTTCCCTTTTCCTTCGTCGCCCCAGTTGGCGCCGACGATTGCTCTGACCATGTTTTCATTCCTCCTTGGTGCTCCCGCACCGCTTCTTTTTAACGGAAATATTGTACCACAGTTACGCTCCGATTGCAAGTGCTGCCGCCGCTCTTTTTCGACACAGTATGTACATATTCACGTTACATTGAGTTTATAATACCCTGTTATATTGAGAGAACACGGAGGGAGGTGAAACGTATGTGGTATCCGTTACATTTTCTGACGATACCGCTCGGGTATCTGACAGTATTTTTTGTTGCGTTTTTCAGCCGGCGCCTGTCCCCCCGCGCCCGCACATGGGCGGTGCGTACGTTTATCATTCTCCTGTACGTCGGCGAGGTCATCAAGCAGATTACGGTCCGGGGCAGTTATTCGCCGAACTACCTACCCTTTCACTATTCCAGCACCTATTATATTTCGTTTGCCCTGTTTGCTTTCGGGCGTGACAGGGTCAGGCATTACGGCGCGTGTGCCTCCTACGTCGGCGGGCTGTTCCTGCTTGTGACGATGACAATCAACCCGCATTCGGTCGTGGGCAACCCCGCGATGATGTTCACCCATTACTACCACGCCTACAGCTACTTCTACCACATGGCGGTGCTGCTCCTCTGGGCAGTGATGCTGATGAACGGAGAGTACCGGATGCAGCGCTTTGACTACCTCCGGTACCTGACCTTCCTCGGCGCGTGGGCAGCGGCGGCGATCCCCGCGGCGTTTTTGCTGGATGTCAACTACGCCGGCATCCTGCGCTCGTTCATCCACCCGCTCGAGCTCATCCGCCTGCGCTTCGGTCAGGTGGTGTACCTGCTGACCTACGGGGTGTTCGCCCTCGTCGGCGTCTGGGTCGCCTTTCTGCTGTACCGCCTCGGCGCGCGCCTCATCGCCGCCGCGCGGGAGAGAAAAGATAATTTACCTGTCGGGGAAAACTGACGTGAGGGGCACCGTGCGGCGTCGCTCCCACGGGCGCGGCACGGTAAAGTCACGCCCCGGGGGCGCCGGAGCCCCTACGCCCCTATTATCCGGAAAAAGCTCCGGGAGCGACTGCTCCCGGAGCTTTTCAATAGGGTTTGCCGGGTGACGTCCCGCCCGGGGCAGCTATACCGCGTGCGGGGGACCGGCGACGGCAAACCGGGCGCCATACCGCCCTGTCTCGCGGTTATTTTTTGGAGAAATGAAAATCGCAGCAGTCCCCACCGTAGCCCAGCGTTTGCGTACGGGAGAAGCCGATCTTGGCGAGCCCCCCGTATGTGACATTATCCACATCGCAAAACAGCCGGCACAGCTCCGGGCAGCCGTGTTCGACGCACGCCGTATGCCAGAGGCATTTGCGTATTGTCACATCAAAGGAGCTCTTGTCCCGGCGCTGTTCGCTTTCCTGCAGGTCTGTCTTACGCATGATCTTCAGAAATATCTTGCTGTATAAGGCGTAAAAGCCCGGCACCTTTTCCATCTTCAGCATCGAAGCGTGTTTTTGCGCCGCGACCTTTTCCAGCATATATTTTCGCATATAACCATACGCATCTTCCACCGGGGACCCCTCGTTCAGCAGAACCGTATAGAGTGCTATGCGGGGGAGAATCGTCTGTACGAGCGTTTTCTTCCGGCTGTGCGATGTTTCTTCCACACCGGCGATCAACGCGTCCAGCGTCTCGCTCTGCCTGTCAAACAGCGCCTCCCCTTTTTCTTTCCCGAATGTTTCCGTCAGAAATTGATCGATCATTTTTTGTTGCTTGATCTTCATCGTTATTCTCCCCCGCAAATGGATATTCATCGATACCCCATTACACAACGATATTCCGACATTTTCAAACAGGGCTTTACATTTTTGAGCAGGATATTGTCTTTCACAGGCATCTCAAATAATACTCGTCGTTTCCTTCAAAGTAGCCTGTTTTTCTGAACCCGTGCTTCTCATAAAAGCGCGCCGCACGAACGTTGTCCACATGACACCCCAGCGCGACGGGTCTTTTCCCGAACTCTCTGTACACCTGTTCTATGGCTTTCTCCAGGATCATGCCACCATAGCCTTTATCCCGGTAATCTTTATCGATGATGAACCCCATCAAACGATAAAACGGCTCTCTGCCCATCTCCGGCGGGTCTGTCTCCCAGGGGATCGCCTCGCCCAGCAGCAAAAGACCGATATAGGCTTCATCAAGTCTGACAAGAAACGTATGTC
>CAKRNO010000020.1 GCA_934371135.1 uncultured Eubacteriales bacterium | reverse complement strand
CGTGCGTACATGATTCACGGAGACGGTAAAACGATATGCATCTGGATGACGAACAAGAAGATTGCCATCCTGGAGGAGCGCCTGAAGCCATACATGAAAAAGAGCGCTCCGCAAGCAGACGCTCCCCAAACGTAAACCGCGCAACGAAAGGGGCGCGCGGGGAACCCGCGCGCCTGTATCAAAATTTTGCGTAAGTGTTTTGCCGAGATGGGGGTAGACTTGCACGTTCATTTTGGACCTGTTACGCAACAATCTGTTTTGGGAGGATTAAAACTCATGCAGATCAAACGGTGTTATCAGTATCTCTTTGGTTCAATAGCAATCTTACTTGTGCTTTTGTTAGGAATTCCGGTGTTCACCACAGCTTTATATTTCAGCAGAGACAAGTTGATCTTAATTGTGGGGTACTCTGCATTCTTGGCGCTGACGATTGTATGCATATTTCTGGAGATATTCGTCTGCAATGCCTTTGAATACTGGGGCATGGATGAGACAACTGTGTATATCAAGCGGCTTTTCCGAAAGAAAGTCAGTATTCCCTTTGACAGGATTGAATCCGTTGAAGAAACGCTGATTCGGGAGCCTATCGATCCAATGCTTTTGTGGCTGCGTGCGTACATGATTCACGGAGACGGTAAAACGATATGCATCTGGATGACGAACAAGAAGATTGCCATCCTGGAGGAACGCCTGAAGCCATACATGAAAGAGAGCGCTCCGCAAGCAGACGCTCCCCAAACGTAAACCGCGCAACGAAAGGGGCGCGCGGGTTCCCCGCGCGTCTGCATCAAAATTTTGCGCTAGTGCTTGTGCCGGGGCGAGGGGGCGGCTGGCACAGGACTATACAGGCAAAAAAGGCGGCGCGGAGCCCGGGAAACGGTGCGGAGCCCGGAAGACAGCGCGTTTACATGCACACTCACAGCCGCAGCCCGGCAGACAGAGCCACCACTCTGTCTGCTTTTTTGATGAGCACAGCGAGGTTGATGAGCGTCATGGCAGCGAGCAGGAGATCGACCGCCGAAAAGACACTTTCCGGCGTGGAGACGCATCCGACGACAACACCGCCGCAGTAGAGCAGGAGATAGGCGACGCGCACCGGGGCGGCGGGTGTGAGGGTGCCGAGGCAGGACAATCCGTAGAACGCCCAGGACAGTATCGTCGCAAAGGCAAAGCCCGTGATGCAGACGGTGACGAGCGGCATCGCCGCCGCACCGAAGACGGTACCGACCGCCCCCGCCACATAGGCGAAGGGGGCGCCCGCCGTACCGGCGATGCCGGAGGTGAGGCAGGCGAGCGCCGTCAATGTGCAGACGACGACGGTATCGAGAAAGACCTCAAAAACGCCGAAAAGCCCCTGCTCCGCCGGGGTGGAGCCCTCCGCTGTGATGTGCGCGAGGGGGGCGGTGCCGCACCCTGCCTCGTTGGAGAGCAATCCGCGCGCACAGCCGACGCGCAGTGCGCCGGACGTGAAGAACCCCAAAAGCCCACCCGCCCCCGCGGCGGGGGAGAAGGCGCCGCGCAGGATGGCGAGACACGCGCCCCCGAGTGCCCCGCGGTGCGCAAACAGCACCGAGACACAGAGGAACAGGTAGAGGGCGGTGGAGAGCGGCACCAGGACGGCGCACACCCGCCCGAGCAGCGGACGGCAGAAAAGCAACAGCACAAGCGCCGCGATGCACAGTGCGGCGCCTGAAATACCGGGCTCCGCGCCGAACGTCGTCTGCAATGCTTCCCCGACGGCGTTCCCCTGCAGAAGGCTGCCCTGAAACACGGAGCAGACGATGCAGAGCAGGGAAAAGAGCAGGGAGAGGACGCCATGCCGCCGCCCCCGGGGGCGCATATAATAGGGGGCGCCGCCGCGATAGGTACCGTCTGCCCCCCGCTCCCGCGTGTCCATGGCGAGGGCGACCTCGGCGTACTTGACCGCCATCGCGAAGCAGGCGGCGACCAGCATCCAGAACACCGCCCCCGCCCCGCCGACGAGGATGGCGAGGGCGACCCCCGTGATGTTGCCGACCCCCATCGTCCCCCCGAGGGCGAGACACACGGCGGTGAACGCCTGCCGCGGCTGCTTACCGCCGTACATTTTACGCAGTGCACGGCACGGGTGGAGACAGAAAAAGAAACGCAGCCGGATGAGAAAATAACCGCCGACGGCAAAGAGCGCCGCCGGTACGGCGGGCGCGAGAAAACGGTCATACAGGAATTGCATAAGAAAAGCCCCCCTCTTACCAAAAGGTATGAAAGGGGGCTTTTTCCTATGAGAGGCGGCTATTCCCGGGGGCAGGCGGTGTACGGCGGAGGCGTCGGCAAGGCGGAGCGCCCGGGAGACGGTTCCTTTTCTTTGCCGCGCCCGGCGCGGCACCCGTACCGACAGCGTCTTACGCCGCGGTCACGCGCAGATACCGGGGTGTTATGCCTGCGTCTTCTTTGCCGCCTGCGCCTTGAGGCGGAGGGGGGTCGAGAGGATACGCTTACGGAGGCGGATGGACTTCGGCGTGACCTCGATGAGCTCATCGTCCGCGATCATCTCGATCGCTTCTTCCAGCGAAGGCTGGTGGGGGGTGATGAGCGTCAGCGCCTCGTCCGCGCCCGTCGAACGGACGGCGGTCAGGTGCTTCTTCTTGCAGACGTTGACGGCGATGTCACCCGGCTTCGGGTTCTGCCCGACGATCATCCCCTCATAGACGGGGGTCGCGGGCCCGATAAAGAGCGGACCTCTGTCCTGCGAATAGTAGAGCCCGTAGGAGGTCGTCTCGCCCGTTTCGCTCGCGACGAGCGACCCGGTGAAGCGCATGGTGATGTTCCCGCGGTAGGGAGCGTAGCCGTCAAAGACCGAGTTGAGGATGCCCTCGCCGCGCGTCGCGGTCATGAACTCGCTGCGGTAGCCAAAGAGGCATCTCGTCGGGATGCGGTAGATGAGGCGCTGGCGGGAGCCGCGCAGCTGCATATCCTGGAGCTCGCCCTTACGGGACCCGAGCTTCTCCATGACCGTCCCCATATATTCCTCGGGGACGTCGATGGTGACAAGCTCCATCGGCTCGCACTTTTCGCCGTTGATCTCGGAATACAGCACGGTCGGGTTGGAGCAGGTCAGCTCATACCCCTCGCGGCGCATACTTTCAATCAGGACGGAGAGGTGCATCTCGCCGCGGCCAGCGACGCGGAAGCTGTCCGTCGTATCGCCGTCCGTGACGCGCAGGGACACGTCGCGCAGCAGCTCGCGGTACAGGCGCTCGCGCAGGTGGCGGGAGGTGACGAATTTACCCTCCTTGCCGGCAAAGGGCGAATCGTTGACCGAGAAGGTCATTTCCATCGTCGGCTCGGAGACCTTGACGAATTCCAGCGGCTCGACCGCGGTCGGCGCGCAGACGGTATCGCCGATATTGATGTCCTCGGCGCCGGAGAACGCCACGATGTCGCCCATCTTCGCCTCGGGCACCTGTACGCGGTTCAGCCCGTCGAACTGGTAGATGGTGATGATCTTGGCACGGCGGGGGGCGGCGGACGAGTGGTAGTTGGTGATCATGATGTCCTGGTTCTGCTTCATGGTACCGCGCTCGATGCGCCCGATGCCGATACGGCCGACGAAGTTGTTATAGTCGATGCAGGAGACGAGCGCCTGCATGGGGGCGTCCACGTCCCCCTCGGGGGCGGGGATATAATCGAGGATGGTCTCAAAAAGCGGGACCAGATCGGTGCCGGGCACATGGTAGTCGCGTGAGGCGGTACCGTCTCTGCCGGAGCAGTAGAGGATCGGGGAATCCAGCTGTTCATCCGACGCGTTCAGCTCCATGAGCAGCTCCAGCACCTCGTCCTCGATCTCGGAGAGGCGGGCGTCGGGGCGGTCGATCTTGTTCACGACGACGATGACGCGGTGATTGAGCGCCAGCGCGTGCTCCAGGACAAAGCGCGTCTGCGGCATCGGTCCCTCCGCCGCGTCAACAAGCAGGATGACGCCGTTGACCATCTTGAGGACACGCTCCACCTCGCCGCCGAAATCGGCATGGCCGGGGGTGTCCACGATATTGATCTTCACGCCCTTGTAATGGACGGCGGTGTTCTTCGCGAGGATGGTGATGCCGCGCTCGCGCTCCTGGTCGTTCGAATCCATGACGCAGGTCGTGACTTCCTGGTTCTCGCGGTAGACGCCCCCCTGCTTCAGCAGTGCATCGACGAGCGTCGTCTTGCCGTGGTCGACGTGGGCGATAATGGCGATGTTACGCAAATCCTCTCTTTTCACCGTAATACCTCTTTCCTATATAGAAAAATAGCGTCTTTCATTTTTTCAACTTTACCAGTATAGCATATTCCACAAAAAAAGCAAGATTTTTTTGTCGCGCGGCGTAAAAAAACGGTGCGCGGGGGCTTCTCCGGGAGATACCGGGCGGCGGGCGCTACACGCCGCTATGCCACCCGCCGGGCGGGGAGGAGCGCCGCCCCTCCGGGCGGCAGAGCCTTGACGGTGGTGCCGCGGCGTGGTAAGATGGGGAAAAGGAGATACACAATGATTTGTTATGTGATCGGTGCGGGGGAGACCCCCTCGGAGCCGCCGCGCCCCGCGGCGGGGGATCTGGTAATCGCGGCGGACGCGGGGCTGACGCTCGCGCACGCGCTCGGGCTGACCCCTGCGCTCACGGTCGGGGACTTTGACTCGCTCGGGCACGCGCCGACGGGCGGCGAGATCGTCCGCCTGCCGGTTGAAAAAGACGATACGGACATGGAAGCGGCACTGAAGATCGGGCGGGAGCGGGGGTACCGCCGGTTTTACCTCCTCGGCGGGACGGGCGGTCGCCCCGACCACACCTACGCGAACTATCAGCTCCTCGCCGACTGCGCGCGGCGCCATGAGGAGGCGGTCCTTTTCGGCGCAGGCTTCCGCACGGCGGCGATCGCCGACGGGGCGCGCCTGACCTTCCCCCGCGGTGCCGCGGGCACACTCTCGGTCTTTGCCGCCTGCGGGGAGGCGACGGGCGTCTCGGAGCGGGGCGTGTACTATCCGCTCTCGGACGCGACGCTCTCCGGCACCTTTCCGCTCGGGGTGTCCAACCATTTCCTCGCCGGGGAGACGGCGGAGATCTCGGTCGGGGCAGGGGTACTGCTCGTTTTCTTCGAGGGAAACATTTTGCCTGAATTCTCTTGACAACCGTCGAAAAAATGCTACAATAGACCCAGCCGGACAGAATTGAATATGGAACAGGGGTGCCGCAAGGCTGAGACGGGCGAGAGCCCGAACCCTCGTACCTGATACGGGTTATACCGTCGTAGGAAGTTGCATTTCACTTGATATGAAATTGATTGCCCCACGAGGTTCTGTGGGGCAATTTTATTTTTCGGAGGTGTGTCATGGAACACACAAAAACACGCAAACTGGTGGAAAGCGCCATCATGATCGCGCTCGCCACCGTCCTCAGTCTCCTGAAGCTCGCGGATCTGCCCTACGGCGGGTCGGTCACGCTCGCTTCCATGCTGCCGATCGCGCTCATCGCCTACCGTAACGGGCTCGGCTGGGGGCTCGGGAGCGGTCTCGCCTACGGCGTGCTGCAGCAGCTGCTCGGGCTCAAGACCCTGACCTATGTGACGGGGGCTCCGTCGGTCATCGCCGTCATCTTCCTCGATTATCTCCTCGCGTTCGGCGTCATCGGCTTCGCCGGAGTGTTCCGCAAGACCGGGTTGCCGCAGGCGGGGTCGCTCACCCTCGGGGTCGTCCTTTCCTGTATGCTCCGGTACATCTGCCACGTCATCTCGGGCGCGACCGTCTGGGCGGGGCTCTCCATCCCGACGACCGCCGTACTCGCCTACTCGTTCGCCTACAACGCCACCTACATGATCCCCGAGACCATCGTCACGGCGCTCGCCGCCTTCTACCTCGCGTCGCTCCTCGACTTCCGTGAGGTGGAGATCCGCCGCATGGTCGGCGGGAAGTTCGGCGTCGGCGAATACATGATCCTCGGCGGCTCCTTCGTGCTGCTTGCCGGCATCGTCTACGACGTGGTCGCCCTGTTCTCGCACATGCAGGATCCCGAAACGGGCAACTTTACAATCACCCTCATCGGCACGAGCGGCATCTGGGTCCCCGTCCTCATCGTCAGCCTCGTCGTCGCCGTTGTCTTCACCGCCTTCCTGCTCGTCGGGCTGAAGCTCCGGGCACATGACGGGGAGGGCACCGACACCCTTGACAAGCAGGCGTAAAACGGCTATAATCACAGGCGGAACCAGACGGTGCAGTCGCGCGGTATCATGCCGAAAGGTCGTACCGTGAGGAAAGTCCGGGCTTCACAGGGAAGGATAACGGATAACATCCGCCGAGGGTAACCTCCGGGAGAGTGCAACAGAAATATACCGCCGCGCAAGCGGTAAGGGTGGAAAGGCGAGGTAAGAGCTCACCACGCTCTGTGGTAACACAGAGGGTCTGTAAACCCTATCCGAAGCAACGCCTACGGGAGAGCGGAAACGCTACGGTCCCCGCCGGAATCCTGTTGGCGGCAGGGGTGCTCTGCACCCTGAACATGCCGGTAACGGTATGTGAAGATAGATGACTGCGGTTCGCGCAAGCGTCCACAGAACCCGGCTTACAAGTCTGATTCCGTTCCTTGTTTTCCGCGGCTTTGTGCCGTAAACCCGCCGCCGGGGCATTGCCCCCGGCGGCGGGCTGCCGTTTTGTCTCAATTTGCGCAAAAACGGGGAGCCATCCCCGGCAAAATTCGGAGAAAACGGCAGTTGACAGCCGGGGGGAAAATCCGCTATAATAACGCTATCAGAGCAGGGAGGGCTTACCCCATGAAGCTTTCGTTTCCGATGCGCCGCTTTTGCCGGTCTGACCGCGACAACACCTCCCGCCCGGAGTGCGCGCCCGCGCGCCGCAGCGCCCGCTCTGTCTCCCGTCTCCTGTCCGTTTTGTGAAGTGCCGCCATCGGAGCGGCGCTTTCTCTTTTTATCCGACCGATATTCGTTCAAAATCAAAGGGGGAACATGATGCAAAACAAGTTCTGTAAGGTACCGCTCACCGAATGTACCCGCACGCTCGCCGACGTCGCGATGGGCAGAAAGCCCGCCGACCTCGTCATCCGCGGGGCAAAGCTCGTCAACGTCTGCACGCGGGAGCTGCTCGACGGATATGACGTCGCCGTCGCCTGCGGGCGGATCGCCGCCATCGGCGATGTCTCCGCCTCGATCGGGGAGGGGACGACTGTCATCGACGCCACAGGCAAATACCTCGCGCCGGCGTTCCTCGACGGGCACATCCACATTGAGTCCTCGATGCTCACGGCGCGCGAATACGCGCGGGCGGTGATCCCGCACGGCACGGCGGGCATCTACTATGACCCGCATGAGATCTGTAACGTCCTCGGGCTCGACGGCGTGCGCTACATGATGGAGGACGCCGCAAGAACGCCCCTCAAAGCCATGATGACGACGCCCTCCTGCGTCCCCGCCGTCCCCGGCTTCGAGGACACGGGCGCGAAGATCGATGCCGCCGACGTCGCCGAGACCATGACCTGGGACGGGTGCGTCGGGCTCGGGGAGATGATGAACTTCCCGGGGATCCTCGCATCGGCGGAGCCCACGCACGATATCGTGGCGGCGACCCTCGCGGCGGGGAAGACCGTCACCGGGCATTTCTCCGTCCCCGACACGGGCGCGGCGCTGAACGCCTATATCGCCGCCGGGGTGCGCTGCTGCCATGAATCCACGACCGAGCTGTCGGCGCTCGAAAAGATGCGCCGCGGGATGTATGCGATGCTCCGCGAGGGGTCTGCCTGGCACGACCTCGCCGAGGTGGCGAAGGCGGTGACACAGCACACGGTCGACAGCCGCTATGCCTGCCTCATCTCGGACGATACCCACCCGCACACGCTCATCGGCGAGGGGCACCTCGACCACATCGTCCGCCGCGCCGTCGAGGAGGGGATCGACCCCGTGACCGCCATCCAGATGGTGACGATCAACGTGGCGCAGTGCTTCGGCATGGACGCAGAGTTCGGCTCCGTCGCACCCTCCAAATGCGCCGACATGGTGCTCCTCACCGACCTCGACACCTGCCGGGTGGACGAGGTGTTCATCGACGGGGTGCTCGTCGCACGGGGCGGAAAGATGCTTGTGACCACAGCCCCCTACACCTATCCTGACGCCGCGCGGAACACGGTACACCTCGCGCCGATCACGGAAAAGGATCTCCGCATCCCGGCGACCGGGACGGTGAAGGTCCACGTCCTCGAGGTCATCCCGGCGCGGGTCGGCTCCTATGACCGCCTCGTGCAAATGACTGCCGAGGGGGGCGAGCTCAAAGCCGACGGGGAAAACGACATCCTCAAAGCCTGCGTCTTTGAGCGCCATCACGGCACCGGCACGGTCGGTCGTGGCTTCGTCAAGGGCTTCGGCATCCGGAACGGCGCGCTCGCCCAGACGGTCGCCCATGACGCGCACAACCTGCTCGTCGTCGGGTCGAACGACGCGGACATGGTGCTCGCCGTCAATACGCTGATTGAATGCGGCGGGGGTCTCGTCGCCGTGCGCGACGGGAAGGTGCTCGGGCTCGTGCCGCTGCCCATCGCGGGGCTCATGAACGACATCTCCGCCGAGGAGATGGACGCCCGCGTCTCCGCCCTCGAGGACGCATGGCGGGCGCTGGGCTGCACGCTCCCCTCGCCGTTCATGACCATGGCGCTCATCCCGCTCGCCTGCCTGCCGGAGATCCGCCTGACCAACCGCGGACTCGTCGATTGCCGCACCTTCCGCATGATGGATCTCATCGAGGAGGAGCCGCAATAACCGGCACCTCTCCGTCCGTTTTACGCCGATGTCTCCCCTGCGGAGAGATTCCTCCCCCGTGCGGTCCTCCGCACGGGGGTTCCTTTGTCCCCGCGGCTCCGGCACGGGTGCGTGCGCACACGCAAAATGTAAATTTTCCGGCGGGGTTGCATTTTTCCGGTTTATTTCATATAATGGTCTATACAGAGAATGTGTGCGCCGCGCGCGGAAGCACGCGGGCGTAACAAAATCCGGACGGCAAGGAAACGGATCGACGACAGGAAACGGACGAACACGGAATTTTGCGTCGGAGGTAGCCGCTATGCCGTCCTATGCCATCCTCGGGTGCGGGTTGTCCGCACAGTCCGTCATTCAGGATCTGTTTACCCGCGGAGAGACCGATTTCACGGTCTATGTCCGACCGGGGGAGACCGATACCGTGCGGGAGCGCTTCCCCGGGGTGCGCGTCACCGACGCGTGGGAGACCATCCGCGAGGAGTACCTCGTGCGCTCCCCCGGGGTGCGCCCCGATCTTCCGCCCATCGCCCGCGCCGTCGCAGGCGGGGCAAAGCTGACGGGAGAGATCGAATGGGTGTGTGCCCGTGCACCGGCGCCTATCTACGGCGTGACGGGGAGCGACGGCAAAACCACGACCGCCACCCTCGCCGCCCGGCTCCTGCGGGCGATGGGCTATCGCGTCTGGCTCGGGGGCAATATCGGCACCTCACTCCTGCCGCACCTCGCCGAGATGCTGCCGACCGACCGCGTGGTGCTGGAGCTCTCCAGCTTTCAGCTCATGACCTTTTCGCCGCGCCTCGCCGGTGCGGCGGTGACCAACCTCACGGAGAACCACCTCGACTGGCACCGCGACATGGCAGAGTACCGCCGGGCGAAGCGGCACATCCTCGAAAACGCCGCCCGCCGCGTGCAGAACGCGCGCGGGGCGATCGCCCCCGAGTTCCCCTCACTCACCTTTTCCGGCACGGTCGAAAACGCCAATTACCACGTCGGGGGCGGGTACCTCATGCGGGGAGAGGAGCGGCTCGCGCCGCTCTCGTCGCTCTACACACGGGCTGCCTGCCTCGCAGAGGATATGCTGTGCGCCGCCGCCCTCACGGGGGCGCCGGCGGTCGCCGTCTCGACGGTCGTCGCCGCCTTCCGCGGTGTGGAGCACCGGTGCGAATACCTCGGCGTGTTCCGGGGCGTGCACTGCTACGACTCCTCCATTGACACGACCCCCGCCCGCACGGCGGCGACGCTCTCGGCGTTCCCGGGGCGGGTGACCGTGCTCGCCGGCGGGCGAAACAAAAATCTCGCGCTCGCCCCCCTCGCCGACGCACTCCGGCGGTACGCCGCCGCGGTCATCTTCTTCGGTGAAGCGGGGGAGGAAATGCGTGCGGCGCTCCTCACCGGGGAGGAAATACCAACGGCGGGGGACGGTGCCCGGGCGGGGGATACCGCAGGAGGCGCCGCCGATACGGGCAGTACCGCCCGGAGCAATGCCGGGGCGGGCGACCGCCCGCCGAGCCGCTACATACGCGACTTTTCCGCCGCGGTGGAGGCGGCGCTGGACGAAACGCCCCCGGGCGGGACGCTCGTGCTCTCCCCCGCCGCCGCCTCGTTCGACGCGTTCGGCTCCTACCGGGAGCGCGCCGAGGCTTACAGACAACTGCTTATCCGGCTCGCCGGAAAGACATATCACGAACCGCAACCCCAAGAATGAAAAAAGAAAAGGAATGAACCATGGCAAATCTCGAGAAACTGACCGCAGAGGCGGAGCGCGACCTCGCCCCCCTCTTTTCGCACATTGACCGCGTGGCGCAGGTGAACACCGAGCGGGTGCTCGACGCTTTCCGCGAGGAGCGCGTCTCCGACGCGATGTTCGGCGCCTCCTCCGGCTACGGCTACGACGACCGCGGGCGCGACGCGCTCGAGCGTATCTACGCGCGCGTGTTCGGCGCGGAGGCGGCACTGGTGCGGCACTCGATCGCCTGCGGCACGCACGCGCTCACCATCGGGCTCTTTGCCCTTTTGCGCCCGGGAGACCTGCTGCTCTCCGTCGCGGGGAAGCCGTACGACACGCTCGATGAGGTCATCGGCATCACGGGCAAGCCCGGGTGCGGGAGCCTGCGCGACTTCGGCGTGGACTATGACAAAGTGGATCTGCTCCCCGACGGCACCCCCGACTATGCGGGGATCGAAGCGGCGCTCAAAAAGCACGGCGACCGCGTGAAGGTGGTCTTCATCCAGCGGTCCAAGGGGTACCTCGACCGCCCGACGCTGACGGTCGATGAGATCGGGACGATGACGGCGTTTGTCAAGGCGCGCTCCGGCGCCGTCGTCATGGTGGACAACTGCTACGGCGAGTTCGTGGAGGAGCGGGAGCCGACTGCCGTCGGCGCCGACCTCATCGTCGGCTCGCTCATCAAAAACCCGGGCGGCGGGATCGCCGAATGCGGCGGGTATCTCGCCGGGCGGCGCGACCTCGTGGAGCTGTGCAGCTATCGTCTGACCTCCCCCGGCGAGGGCGGAGAGATCGGCGCGACGCTCGGGCAGAACAAGCCGATGTACAAGGGTTTCTTCTTTGCGCCGCACATTGTGGCGCAGGCGCTCAAGACGGCGCATTTCGCCGCCTACATTTTCTCGCACCTCGGCTTTGAGACCGAGCCGGCGTGGGACAAGCCGCACGCCGACATCATCCAGGTCGTGCGGTGCGGGAGCCCCGAGCTCATGGTGGCATTCTGCCGCGGGCTGCAGCGGGGGTCGCCCGTCGACTCCTTCGTCTCCTGCGAGGCGTGCCAGACGCCCGGGTACAGTGATCCCGTCGTCATGGCGGCAGGTGCCTTCACGCAGGGGTCGTCGCTTGAGCTCTCGGCGGACGGACCGATCCGCGCGCCGTACCTCATCTATTTCCAGGGCGGGCTGACCTACGAGAGCGGCAAGGTGGGGATCCTCTCCGCGGCGCGCGCCGTACTCGAAGCCAAGGGGGAACATGATGCGTAAATTCCGTTTCGGCGCCCTCGCGCTCCTGCTGCTCGCCGTGTGCGTTCTGCTCGCCGCCTGCGGGTCGGACGACGGCGCACCCAAAGGATTTTATCTCGTTTCTCAACCGGAAACGGACGGGTATTACTTCTATGTGCCGGACGAATGGTCCAACCAGCGCGGCTCCGGCACCGTGACTGCCTACCTCTCCGACCTGTCCACCGCGAACATCAGTGTCGCGTACGTCCGGACGGACAAGACGGATATGGGCGCCTACTGGAGCGCCTCGGAGGAGGAGCTGCGCCGCGACTTTACCGACTACGCGCTCGACCCCGCCACCCCGGAGACGCTCACTGTCTCCGACCACCCGGCGTACCTCTACCGGTATGACGGCACCTATGCGGGGGTGAAGTACGGCTTCCACCAGTATTTCGTGCTCGTGGGGGATGACCCCTCCGCGGGGATGTACGTCATCACATACACCGCCTCCAAGGACGCGAACACGCGCACCGGGACGGTGGACTATGACAAGACCTATAAATACGCCGCCGCCGTGGCAGAGAGCTTCCGCATCTGTGCCGACAGCCCGGCGGCGCGCCCCGACCTCGGGGTCAAGGACGAGACGGCGCCGGACGGCATGAAAAAAGCCAACCGCTTCGACCGCTTCGGGCTCGACTTCTATGTACCGGACGCCTGGCGCGTGGATCTCTCCGACGGCTTCATCGGCGCGGTCACGGAGGACGGGGCATCGGTGGGGCTGAACAAGCTCTCGTACGATGCCGCCGTGAAAAAGCTCGACCATTACGGGACGGGCGTCAGCGACAGCGGCTTTACGCAGGAGGACTACTGGAAGCTGCTCCAGGCAGAATACGGAGACTTCTTCGACGAGGGGACCTTTACGGTCGTCGAGGAGCCGGACTGGGCGGACAAGGAGGGCGGCGCCGGTGCTGTCACGCCCGCGGGCGGCGCGTGCTCCTACCGTGCCTGCACCTTTACCGCGCAGCGCGGGGACAAGACCTATCAGGTGACGCTGTATCTGCTCTGGCAGACGGGCAAGGGGCGCGACCTCTACCTGCTCACCTATATGGCGACCGCGGAGACCTATGACCTGCACATCCCCGACGTGGAGCGGATGCTCCGGGAGATACGGTTTTGACGGAGATCTATTTTGACAACAGCGCGACGACGCGCATCTGCCCCGAGGCACTCCGCGTTTACTGCGAGGTGTCGGAGGGGCGCTTCGGCAACCCGTCCTCCCGCCACGCGCGCGGGGCGGACGCAGAACGTCTGCTTGAGGACGCGCGGGACGCCGTGCGTAGGGCGCTCGGTGCCGCGGACGGCACGGTCGTCTTCACCGCCGGGGGGACGGAGGCGAACAACCTCGCCATCCGGGGTCGGCTCCTGGCGAAGCCCCGCTTCAGAAAGGGCGGGAAAATCCTGACGACGGCAGGGGAGCACGCCTCCGTCTCGCATCCCGTTGACGCTCTGCGGCGGGAGGGGATGACCGTCGCCGCCATCCCGACGGCGGGCGGGGTGCTCGACCTCGATGCGCTGCGGCGCGAGGCGACCCCGGACGTCTGCCTCGTCTCCATGATGCTCGTCAACAACGAGAGCGGCGCGCTCTATGACCTCGCCGCGGCAGTGAAGATCGTCCGCGCCGCCTGCCCGGACGCCGTGTTCCATGTGGACGCCACGCAGGCGTTTCTCAAGGTGCCCTTTACGGTCAAGAGCCTCGGGTGTGACCTCGTGACGGTCTCCTCGCACAAGATCCGCGGACCCAAAGGGGTCGGCGCCCTCTGGATCTCGCCTGCCGTCATCAAGAACCGCGGCATCGCCGCGGTCACGCTCGGCGGGGGACAGGAGGGGGATCTCCGCTCCGGCACGGAAAATGTGCCGGCGATCGCCGCGTTTGCGGAGGCGGTGCGCCTCGGGCTCGCGTCCCGTGAGCAGAACATCGCGCACCTCGGCGACCTGCGCGCCTACCTCATCGACCGTGTACAGCACATGGAGGCGCTCTCCGAGGTGCGGCTGAACCTGCCGCCCGTGGCGGCGCCGCATATCGTCAGCCTGACGATGCCCTCTCTCAAGAGCGAGACGATGCTGCATTTTCTCTCCTCCCGGGGTATGTTTATCTCCAGCGGCTCCGCCTGCTCCTCCCATGACCGCCATCTCTCCTCCGCCATGCTCGCCTACGGGCTCACGGAGCGGGAGGCAGACGCGACCGTGCGCGTGAGCTTCGGCGTCGATAACACGCGGGAGGAAATCGACCGGTTTGTCGAGGCACTCGCCGAGGGGGTCACGGGGCTCATCCGCACGCGCTGACGGCGGGGTTACCGCTCCGCAAGCCCGGTTGCGGTTGTTCCGGGTGCGCCCTCTTATTTCCGGCTTTACCGATCCTCGTGCGCGTCTTCCCGCGTGCGGAGCGAGAGGACATAGAGACGCATTTCTTCGGCACTTTCCGCGTGCATGGCACGGGTCAGGAGCGCGCTTTTCCCCTCGGGGGTGAGGCGACGGTAGCTGTCCCTCGCACAGCGGTCGTGCGAAAGCGCATCATAAAACGAGAGCGGACGGAACGTCATGCAAAGCCTCCTTCGGGCGTGGCGATCCGCCACGCACCCTGTATATTCAGTTTGCCGCGACATCGCCCCTCTACCCCCGGAAAAGGGTGGAAACGGGGGAGCGCGCGGGAGAGGAGCCTATGCAACTGACACTCATCACAGTCGGTACGGTCAAAGAGCCATACCTGCGCGAGGCGCTCGCGGAATATGTGAAGCGCATCGGGGCGCTCGCCGATTTCCGCGAGGTGACCATCCCCGAGGTGCGCATCACAGACGAGGATGACCCCGGAAAAGTAGGCGCCGCGCTGTCGGCAGAGGGGGAAAAGCTCCTCGCCGCCGCCCCGCGGGGCGCCTACAAGATCGCGCTGTGCGTGGAGGGGCGGGAAATGACGAGCGAGGAGCTCGCCGCCTGCATCGGCAGCGCCGGGGACACGCGCGGCAAGGTTGCGCTCCTGATCGGCTCCTCTCACGGGCTCTCGCCCGCCGTCAAGGCGGCGTGCGACCTGCGGCTGTCCTTCTCGCGCCTGACTTTTCCGCACCAGCTCATGCGGGTGATGGTCGCCGAGAGCCTGTACCGCAGCCTGACCATCCTCGCCGGGAAAAAATATCATAAATAAGACCGCCGGTGCCGGAAAGATCATCTTCAATCGAAAAAATCATCATCGATCGGAGGAAGAACGACTTATGACAAAACGGATTACATCCCTTGTGCTCGCGCTGGTACTGCTCGGCGCTGCTCTTGCAGTGCTCACGTCGTGTGACTTCTCCACCCGTCCGACCACCTGGACGGGGAAGTATAAGTACGACAACGCGAAAAAATACACTGCCGGGGCGGCGAGCTTCGGTGTCGATACGGTGCGGAGCCTGGACATCGACTGGGGCGCCGGCGTGGTCCTCGTCGAGCACGACGAGAACGTCACCGAGGTGACCTTGCGGGAGTATGTTTATACCGGTAAGACGGAGGAGACCCCCGTCGCTGTCGCGGAGAACGAACAGCTGTACTACTGGCACGACGGCAATACCCTGCGCGTCAGGTACCTGCAATCCAAACTTGGGCGCCGGGAGGTGAGCGCCAAGTATCTCTATGTGCTCCTGCCGCCCGAAAAGGCGCTCGACACCGTCCGCATCAAGACGGATACCGGTACCGCCGAGATCAGCGGGATCACGGCGACCTGGGCAGAGCTCTCCGGCGTCTCCGGCAACGTCGCCGCCAGTGATGCGACGGTGGAGAATCTGAAGCTTGAGAGCGTCTCCGGCGAGGTGTCTGCCTACGGCACGTTCGGGAAGGCGAGCCTCCGTACGACGAGCGGCAAGGTGTATGCCTGCACGAATGAGACGTTTTCCGCCTCCCGGCTGACCATCGGCTCGGTGTCGGGCGAGGTGCTCGTGGACATGCGCGCAAACGTCCTGCCGGGCGAGACCGAAATCGAGACGGTGAGCGGCAATGTAAAATTCCAGTTTTCTTACGAGACGTCGTACGTCATCGACTTCCGCTCCAAGGGGAGCGGCACATACACCTCGCAGTTCGGCGACGAGGAGACGCAGGTCGGCGAGCGTTACACCGTCGGCACGGACGGCGGGCACATCGCGGTCACGACCACCTCGGGGAAAGTTTCGGTCACGCGCGTGATCGAGCGGTGACCTCCGCTGCCGTGCGCGCGGAACAGCCACGGCATGGCAGCCCCCGGACAGAAAGTCTCCGGCGGGGCAGCCCGCCGTACAGAAAGACCCCGGCACCGAGGTGCCGGGGTCTTTCTTTTGCCGGGTGGGCGGCACCCGTGAGGGGCGCCGTCAGATGCCCGTGGGAGCGCCGTCAGGCGTTCGCCGCATCGACGATGGCGGTGAACTTCTCGGGGACGAGCGATGCGCCGCCGATGAGGCCGCCGTTGACGTTCTTCTTCGCGAGCAGCTCTGCCGCGTTCTTGTCGTTCATCGACCCGCCGTACTGAATCGTGATGTCCTCCGCCGCTTTGGCAGAATAGATCTTCGCGATCGTCTCGCGGATGACGCCGCAGGTCTCGTCTGCCTGCTCGGGCGTGGCGGTCAGCCCCGTCCCAATCGCCCACACGGGCTCATAGGCGATGATGACGTTCTTCAGCTCGTCTTCGGTGATACCCGCGAGATCGAGCTTGGTCTGCATGGCGACGACCTCGTCGGTGATGCCGGCGAGCCGCTGCTCCTTGACCTCACCGAGGCAGAGCAGCACCTTGAAGCCTGCCGCGAGGGCAGCCTTGGTGCGGAGGTTGACGGTCTCGTCCGTCTCGCCGAAATACTGACGGCGCTCGGAGTGACCGATGATGACGTACTCGACGCCGATCTCTTTCAGCATGGCGCAGGAGACTTCACCGGTGAAGGCGCCCTTTGCCTCAAAGTGGACGTTCTCGGCACCGATCCTGATGTTGGAGCCCTTCGCCGCTTCGACAGCGGTCGCGAGGTCCACATACGGGGTGCAGAGCACGATGTCACATTTGTCTTTCCCCGCGACCATCGGCTTCAGCGTTTCGATGAATGCCTTGGTCTCGCTCGGGGTCATGTTCATTTTCCAGTTGCCGGCGATAACGGTTCTTGCCATTCCTGTCACCTCTTATTTGTCCTGGAGGCAGGCGATGCCGGGCAGTTCCTTACCTTCAAGGAATTCGAGGGAGGCGCCGCCGCCGGTGGAGATGTGGGTCATCTTGTCGGCGTAGCCGAGCTTCTCGACCGCCGCCGCGGAGTCACCGCCGCCGATGATGGAGATCGCGCCGCTCTCGGCGACCGCCTTCGCCACGGCATCCGTGCCTGCGGCAAAGTTCTTCCATTCGGAGACGCCCATCGGGCCGTTCCACACAACCGTGCCGGCACCCTGAATGGTCTTCGCGAACAGCTCACGCGTGACAGGTCCGATGTCGAGACCCATCCAGCCGTCCGGGATGGCATTGGAATAGATGCGCATGTTTACGGTGTTCTCGTCGTATTCACGACCGATGATGTTATCCACGGGGATGATGAAGTTGACACCCTTCTTGCGGGCGTTTTCCATCGTCTCGCGGGCGAGATCGATCTTGTCCTCCTCGCAGAGGGACGTGCCGACGCGGCAGCCCAGTGCGCGGAAGAAGGTGTATGCCATACCGCCGCCGATGATGAGGGTATCGACCTTATCGATCAGGTTGTTGATGACGCCGATCTTGTCCGACACCTTCGCGCCGCCGAGGATGGCGACGAACGGGCGCTTCGGATTTTCGAGGGCGTTGCCCATCACGGTGATCTCTTTCTTGATGAGGTAGCCGCAGACTGCCGGCAGACCCGCGTACATGGCGACACCCGCCGTCGAGGCGTGTGCACGGTGTGCGGTACCGAACGCGTCGTTGACATAGAGGGTCGCGTAGGCGCCGAGTTCTTTCGCGAATTCGGGATCGTTCTTCTCCTCACGGGCGTCAAAACGGATGTTTTCGAGCAGCACGGCAGTGCCGTCCTTCATCGCGGCGATCTTCGCCTTGGCGTCCTCACCGATGATATCGGTCGCGAACGTGACGGGGATGCCGAGCTCGGCGAGGCGGTCTGCCACCGGCTTCAGCGTGAACTTTTCACGGTCGCCCTTGGCAGCTTCCAGCATCTTCGCCTTGGCGGCTGCCTGCTCCTCTGCGGGGAGAGCCTCCACTTTCTTCTTCTCTTTCTTGGTGAGCCCGAAGCCCTCGGTCAGCACGTTGTGCGGCTTGCCGAAGTGGGAGCAGAGGATGACCTTCGCACCCTTACCGAGCAGGTACTTGATGGTGGGGAGCGCCTCGACAATACGCTTGTCCGAGGTGATCTTGCCGTCTTTCATCGGGACATTGAAGTCGCAGCGGACGAGGACGGAGGTGCCGGCTTTGATTTCGACATCTTCCACGCTCTTTTTGTTGTACATGGACATGACAAAAAATCTCCTTTTGTAACATTCGTTTTTCTACCGACAAGATTGTAGCACGAATGCTTTTCATAGTCAACTGTTTTCTCTATAAGAAAATGATATAACGCGGGCGGAGAAAAACCGATTGTTTACAGAATGTTCACATACGGCAGGCGGGTACAAGGTATCATATTATGAGTTGCTTTCCGCGCCCGCCGGGGGGGCGGGGCATACGTCGGGCGAACCGCCGGGGAGCCGCCGCATCCGTCGGCAGACGCCGGAGCTCCGGAGACGCCGGGGAGCCCATTCCGATACCCAAAAATACACCGAAAAGGATACGACATGATCACAGTCAGCAACCTGACCTTTGCTTTTGGCACGCAGACGCTCTTCAAGGACGTCGACCTCAAATTCACGAACGGCAACTGCTACGGCATCATCGGCGCGAACGGGGCGGGGAAATCCACCTTTCTGAAGCTCCTCTGCCGCGAGCTGGAGCCGACGCGCGGCGAAATCACCATCCCGGACAAGACGCGGATGTCGGTGCTGAAGCAGAACCACTTTGCGTTTGACGAATATACCGTCCTCGACACCGTCATCATGGGCAACCCGCACCTCTACGAGGTGATGAAGGAAAAGGACGCCATCTACATGAAGGAGGACTTCTCGGACGAGGACGGTCTGCGCGCGTCCGAGCTGGAAGCCGAGTTCGCCGAGATGGGCGGCTGGGAGTCCGAGTCGGACGCCTCGCGCCTCATCCAGGGGCTGGGGCTCTCCGCCGACCTGCTCTATGACACGATGGCGACGCTCGAGGAGAGCCAGAAGGTCAAGGTGCTCCTCGCGCAGGCGCTGTTCGGCAATCCGGACATCATCCTGCTCGACGAGCCGACGAACGGTCTCGACCTCGACGCCGTACACTGGCTCGAGGAGTTTCTCATGGACTATTTCGGGACGGTGCTGGTCGTCTCGCACGACCGCCACTTCTTAAACGACGTCTGCACGAACATCGTGGATATCGACTACGGCAAGATCAAGATGTACGTCGGCAACTACGAGTTCTGGTACGAGTCCTCCCAGCTCATGCAGCGCATGATCAAGCAGCAGAACAAGCGCGCGGAGGACAAGATCCGCGAGCTCGAAACGTTTATCGCGCGGTTCTCCGCGAACAAGTCCAAGTCCAACCAGGCGACCTCCCGCCGCAAGCTGCTCGAGAAGATCACGATTGAGGAGCTGCCCGCTTCCTCCCGCCGCTATCCGTTCATCGGCTTCGATATGGACAGAGAAGCGGGAAAAGACATTTTACAGGTCGAGGGGCTCGCCTACGAGGAGAACGGCGAGACGCTGTTCCGCGATGTTTCGTTCCTGGTCGGGCGGGGGGAGAAGATCGGCTTCGTCGGTGACGAGCGGTCGGTGACGGCGCTTTTCCGGTGCCTCATGGAGGAGCTGACCCCGACGGCGGGCAAGTTCCACTTCGGCGTCTCCATCTCGACCTCCTACTTCCCGCGTGACAACACGCCCTATTTCGAGGGGCACGACGAGTCCATCCTCGACTGGATCCGCCCCTATTCCAAGGACCCGAAGGAGACCTATCTGCGCGGGTTCCTCGGGCGGATGCTGTTCTCGAACGACGCGGTGTACAAGCCGGTGAACGTCCTCTCCGGCGGGGAGAAGGTACGGTGTATGTTCTCGCGCATGATGCTGTTCGGGTCCAATATGCTGGTGATCGACCAGCCGACCAACCACCTCGACCTGGAGTCCATCACCGCCGTCAACAACGGGATGCGCGATTTTGCAGGTAACATTTTGTTTGCGTCGCACGACTATGAGATCATGAGCACGGTTGCGAACCGCATCATCGAGGTGACCCCCGAGGGGATGTTTGACTTCCGCGGCAGCTACGAGGAGTACCTCGCGGCGCGCGGCAAAGCGTAAAGGAGACGGTATGGCAGAGCTGGACGCTGCGGCGTTCGGGGCGACGCTCGGGCGGGCGTTCTCCGAGAACGGGATCGGCGGGATGCTGAATTTCGAACGGGTGAAGACTCTCACGGCGATGACCGAACGGTTGCTTTCCGAAAACGGGAAATACAACCTGACGGCGCTCACGGAGCCGGGGAAGATCGCCCTTTTGCACTACGCGGACTGTGCCCTGATCGCAAAGTACATGAAGAAGGGGGCGACGGTCATCGACGTCGGCTGCGGGGCGGGGTTCCCGACACTTCCGCTGGCAGTGTTGCGCCCGGATTTACGGCTCCTCGCCGTGGATTCCACCGAGAAAAAGGTGGCGTACGTCCGCGAGACGGCACACCTTTTCGCCCTGGAGAACGTGACCTGTCTCACCGCACGCGCCGAGGAGCTCGCCGGGGACGGGAGCTATCGGGAGAGCTTCGACTATGCGACGGCGCGCGCCGTGACCGAGATGAGGGCGCTGTCTGAGCTGCTCCTGCCGTTCGTCCGGGTCGGCGGAGAGATGATCGCCATGAAGGGAAAGAACGCCGCGTATGAGGCGGCAGGGGCGAAGCGCGCGCTCGCCATCCTCGGCGGAGAAATTGCCGCCATCGACGAGACGCCGCTGAAATCCACTGCCTACGGTGAGCAGAGCCACGCCGTGATCCGCGTCGCGAAGCGCAAGAAGACCCCGGCGGCATACCCGCGCGCCTGGGCGCAGATCTCCAAAAAACCTCTTTAAAATCGACAAAAGGAGCGGAATTGCTCCTTTTTTCGTTACATCGGGGGCGCTCCCTTGACAGGGGCGCGAGCGTGCGATATAATATTAAAGTTAAAAAGTTAAATTGATTACAAGGAGAGCGTTATGCGGAACAAAATCTCTCTTGCCGGCGACCTCGGCAGCGGGAAGTCCACGGTCGCGGACATCCTCTCCCCGAAAATCGGTGCGACCTATTACGGCACGGGCGTGATTGCCCGCGAGATCGCGGCGTCGATGGGGATGGACATCGCGGCGTTCAACATCTACATGGAGACGCACCCCGAGCTCGACCGCGAGTTTGATGACCGGCTCGTCCGCCTGTCGGACGACCCCCGCACGCTCATTATCGACTCCCGCATGGCATGGCACTTCACGCGGGATACCTACCGCGTGTATCTGACGACCGACCCCACCGTTGCCGCCGTGCGCATCATGCAGGCGGGGCGGCAGGCGGAGAAATTCGCCTCGCTGGAGGAGGCGGAGGCGCGCATCCGCGCCCGCAAGCAGAGTGAGAAAAAACGCTACTTTGACCTGTACGGCGTGGACTGCAAGGACCTCGAAAACTATGATCTCGTGGTGGACACCACCTATGCGACCCCGGGTGAGGTCGCGGCGGCGGTCGAGGAGGGGTACCGCGCCTGGCAGGCCGGTGAGAACGAGCGCACGCGGCTGTTGTGCCCGCGCCGGCTTTGCTATCCGGATACCGCGCCGGATCCCGCACTCGTCGATGCGTGTCACACCGCGCTCGAGTACGGTACGCCGGTTCCGACCCCGGAGGTCGTGCCGCTCAATGATGCATTCTATCTGGTCTCGGGGGCAGAGGTCGCGCTCGCGTACTCGCTCCTCGACAGCACCTTCCTGCCCGTGCGGCTCGCGTCGGCACAGGTGGAGGTGGACCGCTTTGTGAAAATGGAGGACACTCTTTAATGATTGCACTGAAAAAGCGTACCGCCGCGCTCCTCGCGGAGCGCATCGCCGCGGAATTCCCCGGGGCGGCGCCGTCGGCGGACGAGCTCGTCACCTGGTTTGAATACCCGCCCGACGCCGCGATGGGGGATCTCGCATTCCCGTGCTTCAGGCTGTCGAAGACGCTGCGCCGTGCCCCCGCGATGATCGCGTCCGCCCTCGCCGGCGCATTCGCGGACGACGCCGTGTTTGCCAAGGTGGAGGCGGTCGGCGGGTACCTCAATTTCTTCTTTGACGGGGCGGGGCTGGCTGCCCGCGTCACCGCCGAGGTCGCCGAGCGCGGCGAGACCTACGGCTCTCCGATGGACGGGGTGGGGAAGACGGTCGTGCTCGACTATTCTTCTCCGAATGTGGCGAAGCCGTTTCACATCGGGCACCTCGGCACGACGGTCATCGGACATTCTCTCAAGCTCCTGCACAGGTTCGCCGGGTGGAGCTGCGTCGGCATCAACTACCTCGGGGACTGGGGCACGCAGTTCGGTAAGCTCATCGTCGCCTACAAGAAATGGGGCAGCCGGGAGGAGATCGAACGGGGCGGGATCGACAGCCTCGTCGCCCTCTATGTGAGGATTAATAACGCCATCGCCGAGGAGGAGGGCACCGCCCTCGCGGACGAAGCGCGCGCGGAGTTCCACAAGATGGAGCTCGGCGACGAGGAGAACATCGCCCTCTGGAAATGGTTCATCGAGATTTCGCTCGCCGAATACGAGAAGACGTACCGGCAACTCGGCATCACGTTTGATTCCTACAAGGGCGAGAGCTTCTATACCGACAAGATGCCGGCGCAGGTGCAGAAGCTGCGCGATATGGGGCTGCTGAAGATCGATGACGGCGCGTCCATCGTGGATCTCACCGAATACGGGATGCCGCCCTGCCTCATCCTGAAGCGTGACGGCTCGACCCTCTACCCGACGCGTGACATCGCGGCGGCGGTGTACCGGAAAGAGACCTATCACTTTGACCGCATGATCTACGTCACGAGCGCCCAGCAGACCCTGCACTTCCAGCAGTGGTTCAAGGTGGTGGAGCTCATGGGCTACCCGTGGTTCGGGGAGCTGGTTCATGTGCCGTACGGCACGGTATCCGTCAACGGCGAGAAGCTCGCGACCCGGACGGGGAACGTCGTTCTGCTCCGTGACCTGTTTGCGCAGGCGATCGAGAAGGTCAGGGCAATCATGGTGGAGAAGAATCCGGCGCTCGCGGGCAGAGACGACATTGCCGAGCAGGTGGGTGTCGGCGCGGTGGTGTTCCACTATCTGTCGAACAACCGCATCCGCGACATCAATTTCGTCCTGGAGGATGCCCTGTCCTTTGACGGGAACACGGGGCCCTACGCCCAGTACACATACGCGCGCACCTGCTCCGTCCTCAAAAAGTATGACGGTGAAGCGAAGTGGTGCGCCGACAGCGCGACCGCCGAGGAGGCGGTGCTCGCGAAGACGATCGCCATGTTCCCCGAGCGCGTCGAGGCGGCGCTCGCGGATTACGAGCCGTCGGTCATCACGCGGTATATTCTTGAGCTTGCGGCGGCGTTCAACCGCTTCTACCATGAGTGCAAGATACTGAACTGCGAGGACGCAAAGACGAGGGAGAGCCGCGTGGCGCTCACCGCTGCGACCAACCGGGTGCTCGGCACCGCCCTGCACCTCATCTGCCTTGCCACCCCCGAACAAATTTAACGGATCTTTGAGGAGATTATTATGAGCGGACACAGTAAATGGAATAACATCAAACACAAGAAAGAAAAATCCGACGCCGCGAAGGCGAAGGTGTTTACCCGTATCGGGAAGGAGATGGCGGTCGCCATCAAGGCGGGCGGCGCCGACCCGAACGTCAACAGCAAGCTTCGTGACCTCATCGCCAAGGCAAAGGCAAACAACGTGCCGAACGATAATATCGAGCGCGTGCTCAAAAAGTTCTCCGAGGCGAAGGACATCGATTTTGAGGAGATCACCTACGAGGGGTACGGTCCCTCCGGCGTCGCTGTCATTGTCGAGACCGCGACGGATAACCGTAACCGCACGGCGGGCAACATCCGCTCCTATTTCTCGAAGTATCATGGGAACATGGGTAACTCCGGCTGCGTCTCCTTTATGTTTGAGGAGAAGGGCGTGATCGAGATCATCGATGAGGATGACGAGATCGACGAGGAGAAGCTCATGGAGGAGGCGCTCGAGGCGGGCGCTACCGACTTTGACGGTTCCGAGGGCGTGTATGAGATCTATACCGAGACGGACGACGTGACTGCTGTCGCCGAGGCGCTCACGAAGCTGGGCTACAAGCTGGAGAGCGCGGACCGCGCCATGGTGCCGTCCTCCTATGTGACCCTTTCGGGTGAGGATGATATCAAGTTCATGAACCTGCTCCTCGAGAAGCTCGATGAGGACGACGACGTGACCAACGTCTTCCATAACTGGGAGGCATAAGCCCCCGTTACCCGGGGTCGCGACCGCGCGGCGCCATGTCCCTTTTCTTCCCGAACAGGTTGACATTCCCGTGCGGCTGTGCTACAATAGACCCCGGTCATAAAGGGATATAGCCAAGTCGGTTAAGGCACAGGACTTTGACTCCTGCACTCGCTGGTTCGAGTCCAGCTATCCCTGCCAAAACAGCCCCCGGCTCGTCCGGGGGCTGTTTTGGCAGGGCAGCCCGATTTGTACGGGCGCGTGCAGGAGCAAAGTCCTGCGCGGGAACG
>CAKRNO010000019.1 GCA_934371135.1 uncultured Eubacteriales bacterium | reverse complement strand
TTGTTTATCAACCGCCGCAAATAATACAAAAAAAGAAATAACCGCCTGCTTCGAACCAGCGGTTATTTCTTAACCCTGTAGAGGAGCAACCGTCATCGGTGTTCCTTCGTTATTATGATACTCGGCTTGGCAGCCTTTGTCAAGCCTTTTTCTTTTGCCCACGGGGGCAGGTGTTGACGGGCGGGGTGACGGATGCAGATGGATTTATAAATACTGTTCTTTCCGCAAATGTCTGTTATCCCTGTGCATTACAGCCGGAAATAGGGGAGCAGCGTCAGCTGTCTGCCACCGTCACCGGAGGTGTCGGGGGTGGAGCTCCCGCCGTTGCCGGAGCTGCCGCCGTTACCGCTGTCCGGGGTACCATATCCGTATTCCCGCAGCACATCCCGTAACTCCTGCATGACCTCGTCAAAGTGCGTGAAAACATAGGTGAGCACGAGTGCGACGAGGACGAGAGCAACGATACCGAGGATGAGCCCGGTGCGGGATGTGGAGGTGAACCTGCCGTCACGCTTGCGCGCGATGAGCGCGAAGACGATGGCGAGCACACCGGTGATGAGCGGCACCCAGACGGAGAGACAGAACACAATCGAGAGAGTGCCGAGAATGGCGGAGGCAACGGAGAACCCATAGCCGGGAGACCGTCTCACAGGTTGGTAGCCGTAGCCGGGCGCCCCCTGCGCATAACCGTAACCGCCGGCGGGACCTTGCGCATAGCCGTAGCCGCTCCTGCCGGTGAAATAGTCGGGACCGTAAAAGCCGCCGCTGTTCTGCGTATCGCTCCCATTGCCGCCGTTACTGCCGCCGGGGTAACCGAAACCGGCGTTGCCGCCGTTATTACCGCCCGGGTAGCTGTAGCCTGTGCCCGTGCCGCCACGGGGATCCGTACCGTTATTTTCCGGCTTTTTGAAAGGATCGTATGTCTCGCGGTTTTTCCCGTCGTCCGATCTTCCCATATCTGTATTGCCTCCTGTCTTGAGGTTTTTCCCGCACGGGCGCGTGCGGGTCTTCTTTTATTTATACTATACAGTCATTTCGGAGAAAAATCAACCGGTCCCCCGTTTTTTTGCGGTAGATGAGCAAAATGTTTACAATCGGCAGGGGGCAGACGCGACCGGGGCAAAAAAGCGATAAAAGCCGCGCGGTGGGGGAAGCACCCAGAAAATGCCCCGCCGGGATGGTGCTGTGGTGCCCGCGGGGCGCCGCCGCCCGGCATCATGCATTGTTTGCCCTGACTTTTTTGCTTTTTTACGCTTTATTTTAACGGGGAGACGCCCGAAAAATCGGGCAACACGCCGTCAAACGGAGACACACCGTATAAAGTCCCGAAACTGCCGCATACTGAAAAAAACGGGAGGATCATCATGGAGAAAGAGGCTTATGCAAAACTGGTGAAGCGGCGCGCGGCACGTTCGCCCGCCCTGAAGAACTGTCTCGCGGCGTTCGCCGTCGGCGGGGGGATCTGCGCCCTCGGGCAATGCCTGACCGCACTCTACTCGATGTTCGGGCTCGACCCGAGGACCGCCTCGACGCTGACGACGGTCACGCTCGTTTTCATCGCCGCGCTGCTCACAGGGATCGGTGTCTTTGACCGCATCGCGCGCTTCGCGGGGGCGGGGACGCTGGTACCCGTGACGGGCTTCGCCAACGCGGTCGTATCGCCTGCCATCGACAACAAGAGCGAGGGGCTCATCCTCGGGGTGGGTGCCAAAATTTTTACCGTGGCGGGTCCCGTCCTGCTTTTCGGCACGCTCGCCGGGGTGGTGTACGGTGTCGTTTACTTTATTGTGACGCGGATCGCGGCACTGTTTTGAGGAGAGTCGTATGCAAAAGGTCATCACACTGCGCCGCCCTGTCGCTATCTTTGCCGAAGCCGCCGTTGGGGGGCGGGAGGAGAAGAACGGCCCCCTCGGGGCGTCCCTCGACTTCACGGACATGAGCGACCGCTTCGGTCAGAACACCTGGGAGCTCGCGGAGAGTGAGCTTTCCCACGCGGCGCTCTCGCTCGCCCTCGGGCGGGCAAAGCTGTCTCACGCCGACCTTGCTTTTCTCTTTTCCGGGGACTTGCAGAACCAGTGCGTCGCCTCGTCCTGTGCGCATCTGGAGACAGAGGTGCCTTTCTTCGGCATCTACGGCGCCTGCTCCACCTGTACCGAGGGGCTGACGCTCGCCTCCCTCGTGCTGAACGCCGCGGACGAGGACACCATTGCGGCGGTGGTCACCACCTCGCACAACAGCGCGGCGGAGCGGCAGTTCCGGACGCCGATCGAGTACGGCGGGCAGAGACCCCCGACGGCGCAGTGGACGGCGACGGCGGGCGGTGCGTTCCTGCTCCGCGCGTGCGGGGCGGGGCACACCCCCGGCGGCAAAAAAACGGGGAGCGGCGCGTGCGCGACAGACGGGGCGCCCCTTATCACCCGCGTCATGGCGGGAATCATGCGGGACGGCGGCGTCTCCGACGCTTTCAACATGGGGGCGGCGATGGCACCCGCGGCGGCGGATTCGATAAAATCATTTTTAACACTTGTCGGGGCGGAGCCCGGTGATTATGACGCGATCGTCACCGGCGACCTCGGCGACGAGGGCTCGGAGCTGCTCAAAATTCTGCTCAAAAAAGCGGGGATTGACATCTCCCGGCAACACCTCGACTGCGGCAAGCTGCTCTATGACCTCAAAAACCGCGACTGTCATGCGGGCGGCTCCGGGTGCGGGTGCAGTGCGGCGACGCTCGCGGCAAAGTTCCTGCCGGCACTTTCGGAGGGATCCTGCCGGAAAATACTGTTCTTATCCACAGGGGCGCTCATGAGCCCCACCAGCATCCAGCAGGGGAAGACCATCATCGGGGTCGCGCCCGTGGTGGAGATCGTCGCCCCCGGGTGTGAGAAAGGAGATTAAAAATGGGTGCATTCTTTTTGTCTCTGCTCTGGGCGTTCCTTGTCGGCGGGCTCGTCTGCGTCATCGCCCAGCTCCTCATCGACTATACCGCCCTGACCCCGGCCCGCATACTCGTGCTCTATGTGGTGGCGGGGGTCGTCATCGGCGCCGTCGGTCTCTTTACCCCCCTCAAGAACTTCGCCGGGGCGGGCGTCACCGTGCCGCTCATCGGCTTCGGCGGTACCATCGCCGAGGGCACAAGGGAAGCCGTCAGTGAAAAGGGGCTGCTCGGCGCCCTCACAGGGCCCCTGACCGCGGCGGCAGCCGGGACAACGGCTGCCCTCGTCTTCGGCTACCTCGCGGCGATCCTTTTCCGCTCCAAGCCGAAAAAGCAGAATTGATGGCGGCGGATGTTTTCCGGGAGAGGACTTTTTAGAGAAAAGTCCTCTCCCGGACCCTCTTTCAAAAACTTTCAGGGTGTTTTTGGCTGGCGCGGGTGGTATAACTCATTAAAAGAATAATGACGATCGCATCCTGCAGGGGCGACCGGTGGTCGCCATGACAAAAATAATTTTTTCAAAAATGATCTTTTTCATTTGTTTACCCCGTGGGCGGTCGGCACCGCCGCTTTTTATTTTGTGCAGGTCTTAATAAAAGTAAAAGATTTGTTAACAATTAAGTTTATGTGCGCGCGCGTGATTGATTTATACTCATAGATAATTTATAATATACGGGAGTGTGACCGACACGAAAGGAAATCTCCGATGGGACAATACCTGGATATACAAAACGCCGTTTTTGAACAGTTGCAGGCGGAAAAAGGTACGACAGTCTTCAACCTGTGGTTCAAGGATCTCATCATAGAGTCCATTGACAACAGCATCGTGACGCTCTCCATCAATTCCGAATTCAAGCAGAAGATTCTCACCGAGCACCACATCCCCCTGCTGTCCGAAAAGTTTTCGGAGCTGCTCGGTTTCCCCGTCCGGGTACAGATTTCCCTCCGCAAAGACGATATGGAGGAGATCAAGCGCCGTGCCGCCGAGGAGGCGGACCGCCGCATAGAGGAGGAGGAGGAACGGCGACAGGAGGAAAAGGAGCGGCGACGCAAGGAAGAAGAAAAGCGACGCAGCGAGGAGATCGCGCGCAACATTGAGTCGAGCGACGTCGTCAGCGGCTATACCTTTGATAATTTCATTGTAGGAGACTCCAACCGGTTTGCACACGCGGCTTGCTTCGCCGTGGCAATGTCTTTCACGACCGACGAGGAGTATCTGACCAACCCACTGGAAGAAAAATATAACCCCCTCTTTATTTACGGGCAGAGCGGGCTCGGCAAGACGCACCTGCTCTACGCCATCACGAACGCCATCAAGGTGCGCTCACCGGGGACAAAATTTGTTTACATACGGTGCGAGGACTTCGTCAATGAGCTGATCGAAGCCATCCGCCGCGGCACGACCCAGGACTTCCGCGTGAAGTACCGCTCGACCGACGTGCTCATGATCGACGATATCCAGTTCATCTCCGGGAAAGAAGCCATCCAGGAAGAATTCTTCAATACATTCAATACCCTCTTTGAGAGCCAGAAGCAGATCATCCTGACCTCGGACAGACCCCCGTGCGAGATCCCCAACCTCGCCGACCGTCTGCGAACCCGGTTTGAATGGGGGCTGACGGCGGACATCCAGCCGCCCACGCCCGAGCTCCGCGCCGCCATCATCAAGACCAAGGCGGATAAGCAGGGCATCAAGCTGGACGGGGAGATCATCCGCTATATGGCGGATCACATCAAGAGCAACATCCGCACGATTGAGGGCGCCATCCGCCGCCTGCACGCCATGAACGCACTGACGGGGACGGTCATCTCCCTCGAGAGCGCCAAGCGGGCGCTCGCCGACGTGGAATCGGGCGCGGGGGAAAACTCCTATATCCTCGACCGCATCTTCAAGGCGGTGACCAAGCACTTTCACATCCCGGCGGACGTCATCAAGGGGAGAGGAAGGCAAGGCAACGTCGTGTACGCCCGCCACGTCTGTATGTACCTCATCCGCCGCATGACCGACTATCCGCTCTCGGACATCGGCTCCTTCTTCTCCTGCCAGCATTCCAACGTCATCCTCGCCTGCAACAAGATCGAAAACATGATGGAGACCGATATGCGGTGCCGCGAGGAAGTGGAAAACCTCGTGGATGAGATCAAGGAGGACTGACAATTCCTTTGTCAGTATGCTGTTAATCTGACAGTCAGTAACTCTGTCAGTAACTCACGGATTTCGTCCGGCGGCGAAAATGACAGTTACCGTGATCGGAACTGACACGGAAATGACAAAATACCCCTCGGGGTTTTGCCCGGTTTT
The DNA here is from genome assembly GCA_934371135.1 of uncultured Eubacteriales bacterium. GTDB lineage: Bacteria > Bacillota > Clostridia > Oscillospirales > CAG-272 > UBA1740. The sequence goes on along the minus strand of CAKRNO010000019.1, from coordinate 21,338 downwards.
CGGGGCACCTCCCGGGTTTACTGACAAATTGACAGCCCCCTACTGTTAATACTACCTATTTAGAAATGAAATGCACTGGGTGCTGCGGCACCCGGAAAGGAAACAACATGAAGATCATTTTCGCAAAAGACGACCTGCTCGAAAACCTGACCTGCGTCATGGGTACGGTCACGACCAAGAATACCATCACATCGCTCGAGGGTGTGCTCGTGGAAACGCTCGGCGGCAACACCGTCCGGTTTTCCACCTATGATATGAATAAAGGTACGCGCACGACCTTTGAGGCACTGGAGGTCATCGAGGAGGGCAGCTACATCATCAATGCCCAGCGCTTCATGCAGTTTGCCCGCGCCATGAACGACGGGGAGATCACCCTGGAGGTGGATCAGAAGTTCGCCGTGACCATCTCGTCCGGCAACGCCAGCTTCCAGCTGTACGCCATCAGCGGCGCCGACTTCCCGAGTCTGCCGGAGCTCTCCGGCGACCGCGGCTTTGAGATCGCCGGGGACGTCCTCCGGGATATGATCGGCAAGGTCAGCCACAGCATCGCGGAAAACGATTCCCGCCCCAGCCTCTGCGGCGCCTACTTCCGCATTGAGGGCAACACCCTGCGCGTCGTCTCCTGCGATTCCTACACCCTTTCCAAGTGCTTTGTCACCTGTGAAATCAACAGTGTCGGCGAGACCGAGACAAACACCTTCTCCTTCATCCTCCCGGGGCACGCCCTCGGTGAGATGAATAAAATCCTCTCCGATAAAAAGGGCAACGTGCGCCTTATGCTCGCGCGCAAGCACGCCATCCTCAAGGTGGATGGGCTCGTGTTCTTCACGCGCCTGATTGACGGGGAGTATTTCGACTACGAACGCATCATCCCGCACGACCAGACCATCTTTGTGACCTGCGACCGTGCGCGCCTGATGTCCTGCCTTGACCGCGCGCTCCTCATCGCAGAGGAAAAAATGCAGTCGAGAGACAAGAGCTTTGTCAAACTGGATATCCGCGTGGATAAGCTGTTCCTGACGTCCACCTCCTTCTCGGGCCGCGTCAGCGACGAGATGCCCTGCACGCACGAGGGGGATGACCTCGTGATTGCCTTCAACTGCCGTTACCTGCTCAACAGCGTGCGCGCGGCGGACGCGGAGACGCTGAAGCTCTCCTTCCGTTCCGTGACGCAGGCGGTGACCATCGAGGCGGCGGAGCCGAAGGAGGACAAGGGCTTCTTCTATATGCTCCTGCCCGTGCGCATGAACGAGTGAAATGATTTTAACGTCGTTCCGGGCACAGCATTTCCGTAACATTGAAACGTGTGAACTTTCATTTACACCCGGTGTCAACCTGCTCCTCGGCGAGAATGCACAGGGGAAGACCAACGTTCTCGAGGGAATCTACCTCTTTGCCCGCGGTAAGAGCTTCCGCGGCGGCACGGAGCGGGAACTCACCGGCTTCGGCTCTGACGGCTTCTCGCTCGGGATCACCTTCCGGGACGAGCGGCGGGAGCAGACCCTCCGCTACACCTACGAGGGGGGGAGCCGCCGACGGGAAAAGAACGGGGCGCCCGTGCGCCTCGGGGAGATGCTGGGCGTGTTCCGCGCCGTGCTGTTTTATCCCGAGCATCTGCAAATCGTCAAGGGGGCACCGGAAAAACGGCGTGACTTTCTGAACATTGCCGTCTCGGGAGTGGACCCGACCTATATACCCCTTTACGCGAATTATGTCAAAATACTGGAGAACCGCAACGCGCTTCTGAAGCAGGCGTCGCGCGGGCTGCCGGTGGACAGGGAGGAGCTCATCGCCTGGTCGGAGAGTCTCGCCGCTGCCGCCGCGGATATCTACATACGGCGTCGCGCCTATTTACTGGGCTTCGCGCCGATGGCGGAGACACTGCTCCGCGACCTGACAGAGGAGCGGGAGACGCTCTCGCTCTCACCGGAGGCAGACACGGCGGCAGAGACACAGGCGGCGGCAGAGGAAGAGTATCGCGCGTGCTTTCTTTCTCATCTTGACAGGGAGTGCGCCGCCGGGTGTACCCTGTACGGCCCGCATCGGGACGACGTGAAGATGCTGCTCTCCGGGCTCGACGCGCGCGTGTACGCGTCACAGGGGCAACAGCGCTCGATCGTCCTCGCGCTCAAGCTCGCGGAGGGAGAGTATTCCCGCCGCGTGACGGGGGAATATCCCGTTTTTCTGTTTGATGACGTCATGAGTGAGCTGGATGCCCGCCGCCGTGCATTTCTGCTCGGGCTCGGCGGAGGTCGGCAGCTCATCCTCACCTCGTGTGAGGAGGCGGTCGCGGAGGCGGAGAACGTCATCCGTGTTTCGGGAGGTAGCTATGTATCTGCACATCGGTAACGGCGAGACGGTGCGGGTCTCCGACATCGTCGGCGTCTTTGACCTCGACACCGCGTCCGTCAGCGGCGTCACGCGGGATTTCCTTTCGAAAAAGCAGGCGACGGGCGGGGTCCTCTACAGTGACACGGACCTGCCGCGCTCGTTCGTCGTCCTCTCGGACAAACAAAAGAAAAATACCCGGGTGATGCTCTCGCGCATCTCTCCGGTCGGACTCAATACCAGATTAAACGCGCCGCCGGACGGCGCAGAGGAGTAAACATGGAAGAAATCAAGGAACAGCAAGGTATGACCGACGTCGACGCCACCTACGGCGACAGCCAGATACAGGTGCTGGAGGGGCTGGAAGCGGTCAGAAAACGCCCCGGTATGTACATCGGTACCACCTCCATCCGCGGTCTGCACCACCTGGTCTATGAGATCGTCGATAACTCGATCGACGAGGTCATGAACGGCGGCTGTACCCAGATCCTCGTGACGATCAATCCGGACAACTCCGTGACCGTCGAGGACAACGGGCGCGGCATCCCCTCCGGCTTCAACGAAAAGACGGGGAAGCCCACGCTGGAGGTCATCTATACCAAGCTCCACGCCGGCGGTAAATTCGGCGGCGGCGGGTACAAGATGGCGGGCGGTCTCCACGGCGTCGGTGCGTCGGTGACGAACGCCCTCTCCGAATGGATGGAGGTCTGCAACCACCGCGACGGGCACGTCTATACCGAGCGGTTTGAGCGCGGCAACGTGGCGCGCCCCTTCGCCTGTGAGGGCGAGACGGACAAGCACGGCGTCACCGTGACCTTCAAGCCTGACCCCACCATTTTTGAGGAGACGGTGTTCGACTACGACACGCTCCTGACGCGTATGCGCGAGCAGTCTTTCCTCAACGCCGGGGTGAAGATTGTCCTCACCGATAAGCGCGAGGGGCGGGAGCGTGAGGAGGTCCTCCATTACGAGGGCGGTATCGTCAGTTTCGTCGAGTACGTCAACTCCCTGAAGCACTGCAACCTCCTGCACCCGCAGGTCATCTACATGAAGGGCGAGCTCAACGGCTCCATCGCCGAGGTCGCCATGCAGTATAACGACACCTATAACGAGACCATCATTTCGTTCGCCAACAACATGACGACGATCGAGGGCGGTACGCACGAGACGGGTTTCAAGAGTGCGCTCACCAAGGTGCTGAACGACTACGGCAAGCGCATGGGCATCCTCAAGGAGGCGGACAAGGCGCTCTCCGGCGAGGACTGCCGCGAGGGGCTGACCGTCATCATCAGCGTCAAGCTGGAGGACGCGCAGTTTGAGAGCCAGACCAAGGCAAAGCTCGGTAACTCCGAGATCCGCACGCTGGTGGAATCCACCGTGACGAAGAAGCTCACGGAATTTCTCGAGGAGAACCCGGCGGTCGGTAAGATCATCCTCGATAAGGCAATGACCGCCAACCGCGCCCGCGAGGCGGCGAGAAAGGCGAGAGAGCTGACGCGCCGCAAGAACGTGCTCGAGGGCTCCACTCTGCCGGGTAAGCTCACCGACTGTCAGGAGCGGCGCACCGAGCTGACCGAGCTGTACCTCGTCGAGGGGGACTCCGCAGGCGGTTCTGCCAAGGACGGGCGCGACTCCCGCTTCCAGGCAATTCTGCCGCTGCGCGGTAAGGTCCTCAACGTCGAAAAGAGCCGCGTCGATAAGGTGTACGGCAACCAGTCGCTCATCCCGATCATCCAGGCGCTCGGCTGCGGTATCGGCGACGATTTCGATATCAGCAAGCTCCGCTACGGTAAAATCATCATCATGGCGGATGCCGATGTCGACGGTTCGCACATCCGGATCCTTATTCTGACCTTCTTCTTCCGTCACATGAGAAAGCTCATTGAGGACGGGCACGTCTTCCTCGCACAGCCGCCGCTTTATAAAATCCACCGTAAGGGCAAGAACGTCCGCTACGCGTTCAACGACGAGCAGAAAGAGCAGATCATGGCGGACGAGTTCGGCGGCAACGCCGAGGCAGAGCGCTATAAAGGTCTTGGTGAGATGGACCCCGAGCAGCTCTGGGAGACGACGATGGACCCGGCAAACCGGACGCTGCTGAAGGTCGATATCGGGGACGCGATGGTGTGTGACGAGGTTTTCTCGCTCCTCATGGGCGACCAGGTCGAGCCGCGCCGCGCCTTCATTGAACAGAACGCCAAGTTCGCACAGAACCTGGATATTTGATACGGATAAAGGAAAAAAGCCATGACAGAACAAGACGATAAGAAGCTATCGCTCGAGGAGCTGATCGCCAAACAGAAGATTGAAGACCGCGTCATGGAGCGCGAGGTAAAGAACGCCTTTATCGAGTATTCCATGTCGGTTATCACCTCCCGCGCCCTGCCGGACGTCCGCGACGGTATGAAGCCGGGTCAGCGCCGCATCCTCTACGCGATGTATGAGGACCATCTGACGTATGACAAGCCGTTCCGTAAATCGGCGACCACGGTCGGTAACGTGCTGGGCCGGTACCATCCGCACGGCGACTCGTCCGTGTACCAGAGTATGGTCCGTATGGCGCAGACGTTCTCCCTCCGTTATATCCTCGTCGAGGGCCACGGTAACTTCGGTAACGTCGATGGTGACGGCGCCGCGGCATACCGTTATACCGAGGCGCGCCTCTCGCGCCTGTCCGAGGAGATGATGCGGGATATTGAAAAGAACGTTGTGCCCATGACGCGCAACTTCGATAACACGCGGGACGAGCCGGTCGTGCTCCCCTCCCGCTTCCCGAACATCCTCGTGAACGGGTCGGTCGGTATCGCCGTCGGTATGGCGACGAACATCCCGCCGCACAACCTGCGCGAGGTCATCGACGGTACGCTCTACCGCATGGATAACCCCGACTGCACGGCAGAGGACCTCATGCTGTTCATCAAGGGGCCCGATTTCCCGACGTACGGTATTATTTACGGGACGGCGGGGCTCCACCAGGCATACAGCACGGGTCGCGGGCGTATCTATGTACGGGCGCGTGCGCGCATTGAGGAGGAGCATCACCGCATCATCATCACCGAGATCCCCTATATGGTGAACAAGAGTATGCTCATCACCTCCATGGCGGACCTCGTCAAGGACAAGAAGATCGAGGGCATCACCGGTCTGCGCGACGAATCCGGCCGCGGCGGGATGCGGATCGTGGTGGAATACCGCCGCGACGTGGCGGGGGAGATCATCCTCAACCAGCTCTACAAGTACACCCAGCTCCAGGACACCTGCGCCATCAATATGCTGGCGCTCGTGAACGGCGAGCCGAAGATCCTGTCCCTGCCCGACATCCTCGACCACTATATCGAGCACCAGAAATCGGTCATTGTCAACCGGACGCGCTTCGACCTCGACAAGGCGCTGCGCGAGATGCACATTTATGAGGGCTACCAGATCGCCATCGACGACATCGACGAGGTGATCGCGCTCATCAAGGCATCCGACTCCATCCCCTCGGCGAAATCGGCACTGATGGACCGCTTCGGTCTTTCCGACGCGCAGGCACAGGCAATCGTCGAGATGACGCTCGGTAAGCTCTCCGGGCTCGAGCGGCAGAAGGTGGAGGAGCGCCTCGCCAAGCTCCGCGAGACGGTCGACACCCTCCAGCAGATCCTCGGCGACCCCGAGCGGGTCAAGGAGATCATCCGCGAGGAGATGACGGCGATCCGCGACCGCTACGGCGACGACCGCCGCACCGAGATCGTGGAGAGCGCCGAGGACATCGACATCGAGGACCTCATCGAGAAGCACACCTGCGTCATCACCATGACGCACAGCGGGTACATCAAGCGGCAGCGCGCCGATACCTACACGGCACAGCACCGCGGCGGTAAGGGCATCATCGGTATGACGACCAAGGAGGAGGACTTCGTCGAGAACATGATTGTCGCGAACTCCCATGCCTACCTGCTCATGTTCACGAGCCACGGCAAGGTCTATACCAAGAAGGTCTACCGCATCCCCGAGGCGGGCAGAAACGCCAAGGGCACGAACATCGTCAATATCCTCGACCTCGAGGAGGGCGAGAAGCTGACGGCGGTCATCCCGATCACCGAGTTTGCCGACGGCGAGTACCTCACCATGGTTACGCGCCAGGGCGTTATCAAGCGTACGCTCCTCAAGGAGTATGAGTACCAGCGCAAGAACGGTAAGCGGGCGCTCACACTCGACGACGGGGACGAGCTGCTCTATGTGCGGCATACCACCGGCTCCTGCCAGCTGCTCATCGCCACCCACGAGGGGCAGGCGGTCCGCTTCGCGGAGGACAGCGCGAGAGCCATGGGCAGAACGGCGAGAGGCGTGCGCGGCATCCGGCTTGCAGACGGCGACTTTGTCGTCGGGGTCGCGGTCGTGACGCCGGGTAAGATGCTCCTGACGCTCACCGAAAAGGGCTTCGGCAAGCGCACAGACTTTGACGACTTCCGCGTCATGCTGCACCGCGGCGGCTCGGGCGTCACCTGCCAGAACCTCAATGAAAAGACGGGTAAGCTCGCGTCGGTCGCGACCGTTTCGGACGAGGATGACATCATGGTCATCACCTCCGACGGTACCATCATCCGCACGCCGGCGAAGGACATCAATGTGTACAGCCGGACGGCGACGGGTGTTATCGTCATGCGGCCGAAGGACGGCTCCGTAATCTACAACTTCACCTGCCTGCCGAGCGAGGACGAGATTGAAGCAGAGGCAGAGGTCGCGCTCGAGGCGGATGCCGAGGCGGCAAAGGAAGCGGCGGCTGGCGAGACCGGCTCCTTCGACGACGGTGACAGCGACGACGAAAATGCGTAAAACCACAGGTTTTCCGGGCTCCTCCCGGAGACTGACACGGCTTCTGACCGTCATCCTTTCGGTCGCCGTGCTCCTCCTCTCCTTCACCGCCTGCGGTGAGGAACACAGTGAGGAGGAGCGGGCGGCGCTCGTCGCCCGCGCGGCGGAGCTCCTGCCGGAGGCGGTCAGGATCGACGATCTGCTTTACGTCACGGGGGTGCCCCTGAAGGCCGGGGAGAGTACTACCGCGGGTTACGCGTATGCGGACATGGAGGCGCTCGCCGCGCTCGGTTTTTCGAGCGTCGCGGACATCAGGGCAAAGATGCGTGAGATCTGGACGGAGCGCTATGTCAGCAGTGTGGAGCGGAGCGCGATCTTTTCCTCGGTGGCTGCCGAGGGGCAGATGGCGTCCTACGCCTATGTGACGGACGTCTATGATAAGGGCACCGATACCTATCTCGGTGTGCGCGTCCGGACGCCGCGTGACGAAGTTCTGCACATGGACGCGTCGGAGTATGACCTCTCCACCATCACCTACGTCTCCGGGCTCAAAAAGAGCGTGACGCTCTCGGTCACGGTCCGGGTGACGAACGCCGACGGCGAGGTACAGGAGAAACAGCGCGAGATCAAGCTCGCCCTGTCGGAGGACGGGGTGTGGCGGCTCGACAGCGGGACGTACAATAAGTTCAGCTACGCGGGCAATCGATAAAAATACAGGTTTTTCACACCCGACGGGGTGCGTAGGAAAAGGAGAACACAAATGGCAGAGATGGAATTCAAGGAGAAACTGGTGACGCTTCGCCGCGAGAACCACCTGACGCAGTCAGGGCTCGCGAATGAGCTGAACGTGACGCGGCAGACGGTCTACAAATGGGAGACCGGGCAGTCCTATCCCGAGGCGATGACGCTGTTCGCCATGAGAAATCTCTTTGGGGTACCGACGGATATCCTGCTCGATAAGTCCGTGACGCTCGCGGAGTACCGGCAGAGCCTGGAGGCAGGCGCACCGATGCTGAACACGGTGCCCGTTTCGGAGGCGGCTGTCAAGGCGGAGCCCCCCGTTAAAGAGGAGGCGCCCCGGAAGGAAGAACCCGCCGCGCCGGAAAAGAAAGCGGAGACGGCACCCGCCGCAGAGGCACACGCCGCGGCAGAGCCCGAGAAGAAGAAAAAGGGGCTTTTCTCCCGTCTCTTCAACCGCTGACCCGCCCGAGATGGCGCCGTCCGCGCCGTGGTCATAACCGGATCGCGTCGGCGGGGCGTGTATGCGGAGCCGGGACGGCACCCGCACCGTTTTTATCATCGGTCTGCGACGGCAGGCGATGTCGGCGGGGCGTGACCGGCTGCTGTAAATGCAGGATAAGGGTGGTACACGGGCGCCGGCAGAGAAAAACAGCCACCGCAGAGGGGTGGCACAGCGGCACAGCCGCGGGATGCGTTGCCGCGGCATCTTATCCACCGGAGGTGCCCCTCCGGCGGGCAATATCCCGCGCCGCGGCAGGTGCAGGGCACCGTTTTGTTGCGCCATTTTTGCGCGTGCGTGTATAAACGGGCGCGCGGAAGACCAAACTCCTTGCATAAAATGCGGGGAGGTATGATCAGGTGGTGCGCGGGATACAGAAACAGGTGATCCATGTCAAAAATCCGGGGAACTCGTGGTGCGAGGAGGCTTTTCTCGTCGTGCGCACGGGGGCGTTTGCGCCCGAGAGCGGGGTCACGATGGCAGAGGAGGTCGAGCGGATGCTCGACGGGACGCGTGAGACGCGTCCGATCCAATCGGCGCCGCGCGTATCGGTGCGGCGATGGGGGGCGGCACTCTTATTTATGCTGGGCGGCATCTGCCTTGGTGTCGGGCTCACGCTGCTCCTCGTATAACAGGGCATTATAAAGAAAGGCTACGAATGGCAGAAGAAACAGTCAAGAAAGAAAACGGCGCGGCGCCCGAAAAACCGGGCAACACCCCGAGCCGTGACACAAACACCGCCCGCCATGGCGGGCGGCGATATACCCCCCGCGGGGGCTCCCGACCGAAAAACGGCGCGGTGCCTCGTCGGGGACAGAACACTCCCGGCGCGCAATTCGATAAGGAGCACCGCGAGGACGTAAAGCCCCAGAACGGGGGCAACCGGCGGGGCGGTCGCCCCGCGCGCCGGTCGGAGACGGGCGTACAGGCATCCCGCCAGGCAGAGGCAGAAGCGCGCGAGCCCCGCATGACAGAGAGTGCGACAGAGACGGGGGCACCGGAGGCGTCGCGCGAGCGGCGCACGACCAGGCGCCAGCGCCGCCCGGACGGGGCGGAGGCATCGCTCCGCGTCATTTCCCTCGGCGGTCTCGGCGAGATCGGTAAGAACATGACCCTCCTTGAATGGAAGGATAATATCCTCATCATCGACTGCGGCGTCGCATTCCCCGACGAGGATATGCTGGGGATCGACCTCGTCATCCCGGACATTACCTATCTCCTGAAGAACCGGGAAAAGGTCAAGGGCATCGTTGTGACCCACGGTCACGAGGACCATATCGGCTCCATCCCGTACATCCTGGGGCAGCTCAACGTGCCGGTGTATTGCACGCGCCTGACGGCGGGCATCCTCGCCAACAAGGTGAAAGAGGCGAGACCCCCTATCCGCGCCGATGTGCGCGTCGTCGAGGCGGGAGACACCGTGCGGCTCGGCGTCTTTTCGGTGGAGTTCATCCACGTCAACCATTCCATCCCCGACGCGTGCGCGCTCGCCATCTCGACCCCGGTCGGTATGGTGTTCCACACCGGGGATTTCAAGCTGGATACATCGCCGATCGACGGGCGTATGATGGATCTGACGCGCATCGGTGAGCTCGGGAACGCAGGCGTTCTGCTCATGATGGGCGAGTCCACCAATGCGGAGCGCCCGGGCTACACCCCCTCCGAGAGCACGGTGGGGACCTCCTTTGAGACCATTTTCACGCGGCACGCGGACAAACGCGTCGTGATTGCGACCTTCTCGTCGAACGTCCACCGCGTCCAGCAGATCATCGACGCCGCCGTGCGGCACAAGCGCAAGGTGGCGATCATGGGGCGCAGCATGGTGAACATCGTCGGCGCCGCCAACGAGCTCGGCTATATGCACGTCCCGGAGGGGACGCTCATCGACACGAGCGAGATGAAGCGCTATCGCCCGAGCCAGCTCTGCCTCATCACGACCGGCAGCCAGGGAGAGCCGATGTCGGCGCTCTACCGCATGGCGTTTGGGGAGAGCGACCGCGTCAAGCTGACGACGCAGGACATCGTGGTCCTGTCCTCTCACCCCATCCCGGGGAATGAGAAGCTGGTCGGTAAGGTCATCAATACCCTGACCAAGAACGGCATCGAGGTGCACAACACGGGCACGCTGGAGGTGCACGTTTCGGGGCACGCCTGCCAGGAGGAGCTGAAGCTCATGCTCGCGCTCGTCCGCCCGAAGTATTTTATGCCGGTGCACGGCGAGAGCCGCCACCTCGCGGCGCATAAGGCGCTCGCGCTGGGGATGGGCATCCCCGCGAAGAATATCGCCATCAGCGACATCGGGCGGGTGCTCGAGGTGACGCGCGACGGCTTCCGCTTCAACGGCACGGTGCCGTCCGGCTCCGTCTTTATCGACGGCGCGGGCGTCGGAGACGTCGGCGCGGTGGTGCTCCGCGAGCGTAAGACGCTCGGCGAGGAGGGCGTGATCGTCGTCGCCGTCGCCGTGGACTTTGAGGAGGGGACGCTCCTCTCGCACCCCGAGGTGCAGACCAAGGGCTTTGTGTATGAGAAGGATGCCGACCGCATGATTGAGGGCGCGCGTGCGCTCGCCGAAAAGGTGCTGGAGCGGTATCTCGGCCGCCGCCGCACAAAGGTGGACGAAAACACCATCAAGACGGCGCTGAAGGACGAGTTGCAGAAATACTGCTACCGACTGACGAAGCGGTCGCCGCTCATTCTCCCCATCCTGCTCTGACGCGGGCGGGAGATGCGCAGACCAAGCGCCCGATAAGGGCGTAACAGGCAACCGGTTTTGTTGTACAAACAAAAGGTACAGCAATGTCGGTTGCCTTTTCTTTTTGAAATGACGGGGGAGCCGCCAAAATCCTTTCATCGTAAAGTTTTTGGTGAGCGACAAGGGAAAACCATGCCCTCGGGCGGCGGCGAGGACGGCAGAGCGGGGGCGAGGCCCGCGGCGCGGGACGGGAGCTTATCTTTTCGTTACCGCACGCTCTGTCACCGTACACAAGAACAGCCCTTATTCGAGGGGACGCGCGTTTTCGCGGCTGCGGAAATACATCAGGCAAACCATCGGTTTCTCCGACCGATTCAGAGGTTTGCCGGGCTGGTGCATAAGCCCGCAAAAAAGAACCGCCGGAGCCATCGGCTCCGGCGGGGAAGATCAGAGGGTGCTTTCTACGAATTCGTCTTTGCCTGCGCCGCAGAGGGGGCAGGTGAAATCGTCCGGCAGGTCTTCAAAGGGTGTACCCGGTTCAATGCCGTTTTCGGGGTCGCCGACCCGGGGGTCGTACTCCCAGCCGCAGACGTCACATACATACTTCGCCATCATCATTCTCCTTTTGAAAATTAAAGATACAACAAATCATGAAACGTTATCACCCCGGGGCAGCCGGGGCGTGCCCCTATACGGTGCATAAGATATCATACAAAGGAGAGGCGTAGATGTCAAGACCTATTTTTTATTTGACGGTGGGTTTTGCCGCGCTCTCCCCTGTTCCCGGCGGAAAGCCGCCGCAGCGCCCGCCCCCGGCAGCAGAAAAAGCGGCATGATTTGAGGGAGACCGCGGGCGACCGATGGTCGCCCCTACGGAGCGGAGGTTTTCGGTGTGCAACGGTGTATCGGGAAGACACGGTTCCGCGCGGGAGGTATCGTGACGCTACGGTTCGGTTCTATGCGACGGGGATAACACCCGCGCCAGCCACAAAAAGCTTTAAAGTTTTTGAAAGAGGGGTGCGGGGAGAGGACTTTTGCAAAAGTCCTCTCCCTGTTTTTATGTGTCTTCCGTTTCTTGCGGCGTGGGCTTTACACCTGCGCCAGCCGCTGAAAAATCCCCAAAAAGGTTTTGGAGAGGGGGCGCGGGGGAGAGCCTTTTCCTGAAAAAGGCTCTCCCCCGCATATTTACCGATGAGGAAGAACTTTTCCCCGTTTCGTTACGGTACGCTCCGGTGTTTCGGACAGCGTTGTCAATCCCCACCGAGGGTGACGCGGCGGAGGGCGGTGCAGCGGTTATGACGCTCGTCGATATCAAAAACCACGCCCTCGGCGCAGACGGCGCCGTCCGCGACCCGGTAGGGTACGGAGAGCTTCTGCTCGGTGCGGGCGCAGATGACCTCGGTCCTGACGCCGAGGATGCCGCCGGTGGGAGCAGTCGCGCCGAGGTCGGTGACGTAGCCCGTGCCGCGGGGGAGAATCTGCAGGTCGGCGGTCGGAACGTGGGTGTGCGTGCCGAAAACGGCGGCAAAGCTGCCGTCAAAGATGTGCGCGACCGCGAGCTTCTCTCCGGTCGCCTCGGCGTGCAGGTCGAGGAGCGCGACGTCAAACGCGCCCGCCTCGCGCGCGAGCACGCGGCGGATATAGGGAATGGGGTTGTCGAGCACCGGCTCGATCAGCGCGGTACCCATGGCGTTCACCACCAGCACGCGGACGCCGCTCGCCTCCGAGAGGGTATAGCCGCGGCCGGGGACGTCTGCCGGGTAGTTGATGGGGCGCAGGACGCGCTCCTCCTCCTCGTGCAGGGGATAGACGCCCCTGTTCTGGAGCGAGTGATTGCCGCCGGTGATGACGTCCACGCCGCCAAGGAGTAGCTTCTCCGCAGCTTCTGCCCCGATGCCGCCGAGAAACGAGGCGTTCTCACCGTTGGCGACCACGAAATCAATCTTTTCGCGGCGGCGGTATTCCCAAAGATTCGCCGCGAGAAAATCCACCGCGGCGGGGGCAATGATATCTCCGAGTGCCAGAATACGCATAAGGGGCTCCTTTCGTGCTCATAGCGCGGTGCGCGCCCTCCGGCGCGCCCGCATACCGCGGGGGATGGCGGCGGGGGTACCGGCGGCTTGGGGGCGCCGGTGGAAAACACGCCGGGAAACGATACAGCGGCGCCGCCTGGCAAAGCTACCGAGGCAAAAAACGCCGGGGGGAATTATCAGGAAAAGCACTGGGGCGCGGGGGCGGGGAAGACCCGCCGGGGGACAAAAAGGGAGGCGGAGTGTGACCCCGCCTCCGAAATCATTATTTCGCGTAGTCTGCGACGCGCTTCTCGCGGATGACGTGCACCTTAATCTGACCGGGGTACTGCAGATCTTCCTCGATCTTCTTGGCGATGTCGTGCGCCATGATGACCATCTGGTCGTCCGTGACCTCGTCCGGCTTGACCATGACGCGTACCTCGCGCCCTGCCTGGATGGCATAGCAGGTCTCGACGCCCTTGAAGTCGCCGGCGATCTCCTCGAGCCGCTGTAGCCGCTTGATGTAGTTTTCGACGTTCTCGCGCCGTGCGCCGGGGCGTGCCGCGGAGATGGCGTCTGCCGCCTGCACCAGGTAGGCGATCGGCGTCGTGGGCTCCACGTCGCCGTGGTGCGCCTCAATCGCGTTGATGATGTCCTTGTTTTCACGGTAGCGCTTCGCGATATCGACACCGATACCGACGTGCGAGCCCTCGATCTCGGCGGTCATCGCCTTACCGATATCGTGCAGCAGCCCGGCGCGCTTTGCCATCGTGCTGTCCAGCCCCATCTCGTCGGCGAGCGCCCCGGCAAGGAGCGAAACCTCGACCGAGTGGCGCAGGACGTTCTGCCCGTAGCTCGTGCGGTATTTCAGTCTGCCGAGCAGCTTGACGAGCTCGGGGTTGAGCCCGTGCACGCCCGTTTCGAAGACTGCCTTTTCGCCCGCCTGCTTCATGGAGGTCTCCACCTCGCGGCGCGCCTTGTCCACCATCTCCTCGATGCGGGTCGGGTGGATGCGTCCGTCGGCAATGAGCTTTTCGAGCGCAAGACGCGCAATTTCGCGGCGGACGGGATCAAAGCCGGAGATCGTGATGACCTCGGGCGTATCGTCGATGATGAGCTCGACACCGGTCAGCGTCTCGATGGTGCGGATGTTCCGCCCCTCGCGCCCGATGATGCGCCCCTTCATATCCTCGCTCGGGAGCGCGACCACCGAGATGGCGGACTCGCTCACATGGTCGGCGGCGCAGCGCTGGATGGCGAGCGAGAGGATCTCCCGCGCCTTGTCGTCTGCGTCCTCCTTGAACTGCTCCTCAAATGCGGAGAGCTTCTTCGCCGTCTCGTGCTCGATCTCCGACGTTTTGCGGGCGAGCAGCTCGTTCTTCGCCTCCTCGGCACTCATGCCGGCGATGCGCTCGAGCGCGGCGGTCTGCTCCGCGAGGCGCGCGTCCAGCTCCTGCTGTCTGGCGTCCGCCGCCGCAATCTTGTCGGCGAGGGCGGCTTCCTTTTTTTCGAGCGCCTCGACCTTGCGGTCGATCGCTTCTTCCTTCTGTGCGATGCGGTGCTCCTGGTGGGTGACCTCGCGGCGGCGGTCCTTGAGCTCCGCCTCCGTCTCGTTCTTCTGCCGGATGATCTCCTCTTTGGCTTCGAGCAGGGCTTCTTTCTTGCGGGTCTCGGCGGTCTTCATCGCCTCATTGACGATCTGCATCGCCTGCGCCTCGGCAGAGCCGATCTTCGCCTCGGAGATCTTGCGCCGCCACAGGTACCCGAGCGCGACCCCTGCGAGCAGCGTCCCGAGCGCGATGAGCAAAACAAAATACCATTGCATAACGGGTTTCTCCTTTACATTTTGTATCAGGAAACCGCCGCAATGGTAGTACACAACCCCGGTGAGGGTGCCTATTTGACAATATCCCCGTCGTAAACGGGCAGGTTTATCAGAAAAGCGGGTGACCCGCGAGGCAAACTGTGCATCGTCCATTCGGCGGACTAGCTTCCCAAATGTCCCGCCGCCGCGTATCAAGCGGACAAGAGGGGGACAATCTATATAGTATTATAGTATAAATTTGTCATTCTGTCAAGAATATGAAGCAATTTCCCGGGCGCGCGCCCCACCGGGGCGGGTAAAAGCGCCCGTCTGGCACGGCGCGGCGGCGCATTTGCGGCTCCTCCCCGTTGCACTGCCGGTACCGACGGAAGCCGTGGCGTTGCCGTCAATTCCCGCCGGACGCGTACAAATGCGTGTATTTTTATTTACATTTTGCTTCCGGAGCCCGGAGCCGCGGTATCGCATCGCCGTCCGGCACAGATGCACCACCGGATGGCAGAGCCGCCCGCCTTTCGATGCTGCCACCTGCGCGGCGTCATCCTTGTTTATACGCGCTTATGCGCCCGCGCGAGCGCGCGGGCAAACAGAAAACGACAGGACGCCCCGAATGTATAAACCGAGGGAGGAGCCACGCGGGCGCAAGACAGGGATTGCTACAGTCGGTAGGGCGGGCGACCGCGGGCGACGGCAGAGATTTTCGGAGGCGGTGGTATGTCGGAGGCAGCGCGAGCGACCGATGGTCGCCCCTACAGGCAGAGGTTTTCGGAGCGCGGCGGTGATTGATGGCACGGCGAGCGACCGATGGTCGCCCCTACGGAGACAACCGGCTTCTTTGCATGGCAGGGGCGCGTATGCGCGAGCCAGTGAAATGCCCATAAAGTTTTTGAGGGGGCGGGGAACTTTTTTCAAAAAGTGCCCCGCGGGAGCGTTCCTCCCGCAAGAGCGTTTCTCTCTCCGTAAAAAAACGTGCTTCTCCCGCAAAAGCGTATTTCCCCTGCCGAACACTACGCACTCTGCCCCGCGGGAGCGGCTCATTCCCCCTACTGCCGCGCTCCGTTAGCACTCAACAGGTGAATTTACAATTTGGTAACAATTTTTCCGCCCTTACCCCTTGACAAAGCGGCGGGAGCGCGCTATATTAAGGGCAAGAATTAGCACTCCGGAGTTTTGAGTGCTAAATCCGAAAGGAGGTACGCCATGCAAGGCAGTGATTTGTCCGACCGGAAAAAACAGATACTGAAAGCCATTGTCGAGGCGCACATTTCCTACGGTGAGCCGGTCGGCTCCAAGTACCTCGCGACGCGGGACGAACTGTCCTGCTCCTCCGCGACCATCCGCAACGAGATGGCGGAGCTGAAAGCGCTCGGGTACCTGGAACAGCCGCACACCTCCGCCGGGAGCATCCCGACCGAGGCGGGCTACCGCTTCTACGTCAACGAGCTGCTGGACCGCTACCAGATGACGCGGCAGGAGATCCGCGAGATGAGCCTGGGGCTGACGAAAAAGCTCTCCGAGCTCGACCAGATCCTCACCGAGGCATCGCGGATGGCGAGCGTGTTCACCAACTACCCGTCCATCGCGGCGAAGCCGAAGGCATCGGGGGCGACGGTGACGCAGTTCGAGACCATGTACATCGACGCATCCACCTTTGCGCTCGTGATGCTGTTCTCGGGCGGCTCGGTCAAGACCAAGCGCATCCGCACGACCTTCCCCCTGACGCGGGAGGAGCTGGTGCAGCTCACCGATCTGCTCAATGCCCACATCGCGGGGCACACCTCCGACGAGATCTCGCTCCCCGTTATTCTTTCGATCGAGGATGCAATGGGGGTCGCCTCTCCGGTGGTCAATCCGCTCATCAAGCTCATTTATGAGACGATGCAGGAGTTCCACGCCGGGGACCTCCGGGTCGAGGGCGTCAACCGCCTGCTCGGCATCCCGGATTACAGCGACATCAGCGAGGTGAAGTCGCTCCTGCACCTCTTTGAGCAAAAGGACGACATCCTGAACGTCATCTCGGACGACACGAGCGACGACATCCACGTCCGCATCGGGCACGAGACGGCGATGACCGGGATGGAGGGCTCCTCCATCGTGTGGCGCACGATCCGCTCGGGTGACCGGGTGCTGGGCGCCATCGGGGTCATCGGCCCCCGCCGTATGGACTACGGCAAAGTCATTTCCATCATTGATAACCTCGTCCTCGGGATCGACAATCTCTTGACCGACCCCGGCGGACAAAACCCGTCATAAGGAGACACCATGGACGAAAAGGTAAAGAACGAACAGAACGTAGGCGAAACGGAGCCGAACGTCGGGGAGGAGCCGAAGACATCGGCGGCACCCGGTACGGAGAGCACCGAAGGGGCCTCCCCGGAGGCACAGCTCGCAAAGGAGCTGGAGCGCCTGCAGACAGAGCTGAAGGAAGCTAAAGACACCTACCTCCGGATGCTGGCAGAGTACGATAACTTCCGCCGCCGCACCGCGAAGGAAAAGGAAAACGTGTGGAGCGATGCCGTCGCCGAGACGGTGAAGGGGCTGCTGCCCATCGCGGATAACCTGGAGCGCGCCGCCGCCGCGAGCGGAGACGCCGAGGCGATCGCCGCCGGGCTCGCGATGACCATGACGTCTCTGACCGACGTGTTCGGTAAGCTCGGGCTCACCGCGTTCGGCGCGGCGGGCGACGCGTTTGACCCGAACCTGCACAATGCGGTGATGCACGTCGAGGACGAGAGCCTCGGCGAGGGGGTCGTCGCGGAGGTATTCCAGAAGGGATACCGCCTCGGGGATAAGGTCATCCGCTTCGCGATGGTCAAGGTCGCGAACTGAAGACAGTGCCGTCGCCGCCGGCGGCAGAGAGATACAAACGGGCGGCACCGCGCGACCGGGCGACCGGGAGCGCAAACAAAACCGTTAATCAAAAGATTAAAATAAATCCTACCTACAGGAGGAACTTCATTATGGGAAAAATCATTGGTATCGACCTCGGTACAACCAACTCTTGCGTCGCTGTCTATGAGGGCGGCGAGCCTATTGTCATCCCGAACCCCGAGGGGGCGCGCACCACGCCTTCCGTCGTGGCAGTTTCCAAGACCGGTGAGCGTCTCGTCGGTCAGGTCGCAAAGCGGCAGGCGGTCTCCAACCCGGAGAACACCATCGTTTCCATCAAGCGTAAAATGGGCAGTGACACGAAGGTCACCATGGGCGGTAAGCAGTACAGCCCGCAGGAGATCTCCGCAATGATCCTGCAGAAGCTGAAATCCGACGCAGAGGCTTACCTCGGCTCGCCTGTGACGCAGGCGGTCATTACCGTTCCTGCCTACTTCACGGATGCACAGCGTCAGGCAACCAAGGATGCCGGTAAGATCGCGGGCCTGGAGGTCATGCGTATCATCAACGAGCCGACCGCGGCGGCACTCGCCTACGGTATGGATAAAGACGAAGCGCAGAAGATCATGGTCTTCGACCTCGGCGGCGGTACGTTCGATGTCTCCATCCTGGAGATCTCGGACGGTGTGTTCGAGGTGCTCGCCACCAACGGTAACAACCACCTCGGCGGCGACGACTTCGATGAAAGAATCATCAACTGGCTGGCAGACGGCTTTGCCTCCGAGAACGGCGGCATCGACCTGCGCAAAGACAAGATGGCGCTCCAGAGACTGAAGGAAGCTGCCGAAAAGGCGAAGATCGAGCTGTCCGGCACCATGTCCTCGGCGATCTCGCTGCCGTTCATCACGGCGGACGCGACCGGCCCGAAGCACCTGGAAGCTACGCTTACCCGTGCGAAATTCGATGAGCTGACCCGTGACCTCGTGGAGGCGACGATGGGCCCGACGAAGCAGGCGCTCGCAGACGCCGGCATCTCGGTCGGCGAGATCGCGAAGGTCCTCATGGTCGGCGGTTCGTCCAGAATCCCCGCCGTGCAGGAGGCTGTCAAGAAGTACCTCGGCAAGGAGCCCTTCAAGGGCATCAACCCGGATGAGTGCGTCGCGATCGGCGCCGCCATCCAGGCGGGCGTCCTCGGCGGGGAGGTCAAGGATCTGCTCCTGCTTGATGTCACGCCTCTGTCTCTCGGTATCGAGACGCTGGGCGGCGTGTTCAACCGTATCATTGACCGTAACACCACGATCCCGGTGAAGAAGAGCCAGATCTACTCCACCGCTGCCGACGGGCAGACCTCTGTGGAAATCCATGTGCTCCAGGGCGAGCGCGACATGGCGGCGGGCAACACCACCCTCGGCCGCTTCTCGCTCGACGGCATCGCACCCGCTCCGCGCGGCGTGCCGCAGATTGAGGTCACCTTCGATATCGATGCGAACGGTATCGTTAACGTCACGGCAACCGATAAGGGCACCGGCAAGGAACAGCACATCACCATCACCTCGTCCTCGAACATGAGCAAGGAAGACATCGACCGCGCCGTGAAGGAAGCCGAGATGCACGCCGCCGAGGATAAGAAAGCCAAGGAGG
Source organism: uncultured Eubacteriales bacterium (assembly GCA_934371135.1). GTDB lineage: Bacteria > Bacillota > Clostridia > Oscillospirales > CAG-272 > UBA1740. The sequence continues at coordinate 1,977 of CAKRNO010000019.1, read as the reverse complement.
CAGTCGAGGCGAAGAACCACGCCGAGGCACTCATCTTCCAGATCGAGAAGTCTCTCGCCGACGCCGGTGACAAGTTCACCGAAGCCGATAAGGCACCCGTGAACGACGCCATCAATCACCTGAAAGAGACCCTCAAGGGTAGCGACGTCGATGCCATCAAGGCGGACAGCGAAGCGCTCGAAAAGGCGTTCTACCCGCTTGCAGAAAAGCTCTATGCCGCCTCCGGCGCACAGGGCGCAGGTGCGGGTGACGCAGGCGCCGCGAACGGCGGGGCAGGCGCTGCCGGCGGTGACGGTACGATTTACGGCACCGACTTCGAAGACAAGACCGGCGAAAACAAGTAATCCGACTTCATTTCTCCCGGGGGCTCTCCCCGGGAGAAATCTGAAATTTTCCGCAAAGGAACACGACGATGGCACAAGAGAACAAACGCGACTATTATGAGGTTTTGGGCGTCGATAAGACGGCGGATGACGCCACGCTGAAAAAGGCGTACCGCACCCTCGCGAAAAAGTATCATCCGGACATGAACCCCGGCGATAAAGAAGCCGAGCAGAAGTTCAAGGAGATCAACGAGGCGTACGGCGTTTTGTCCGACCCGGAGAAACGGCAGAAGTACGACCAGTTCGGTCACGCCGCCTTTGACCCCTCTATGGGGGCGGGCGCCGGTGGCGCGGGCTTCGGCGGCGGCTTCGGCGGTTTCGACTTCGGCGACATCTTCTCGTCGTTCTTCGGCGGGGGCAGCAGCGGGTTTTCCTCCGGCGGGCGGCGGCAGAATGCCGCCATCCCGGGCGACGACATCGAGCAGAGCGTCATCATCTCGTTTGACGAGGCTGTCACAGGCTGTAAAAAGGATATTTCCTACAACCGTATCGAGGCGTGCAGCGAGTGCAAGGGCACGGGGGCAGCCGCCGGTACAACGGCGGAGACCTGCTCCGTCTGCCACGGCACCGGCCGCGTCACGGTACAGCAGCGCACCATGATGGGCATCATGCAGACGCAGACTGCCTGTCAGAATTGCCGCGGTACGGGTAAGGTCATCAAGACCCCATGCCGGAACTGCAGCGGCAAGGGCTACGTCCGCCTGACAAAGAAGCTCTCGGTTTCCATCCCCGCGGGGATCGACAACGGGCAGCGCATCTCCCTGCGCGGGCAGGGCGACGTGGGGCGGAACGGCGGGCCGAACGGTGATCTCATCATCCGCGTGAACGTCCGCCCGCACCCGATCTTCGAGCGCGAGGGCACGACCGTGTACTGCGAGGTTCCGCTCTCCTTCACGGAGGCGGCGCTCGGCGCCGAGGTCGAGGTCCCGACCCCGACCGGCTCCACGAAGAAGTACACCATCCCCGAGGGCACGCAGCCCGGCTCCTCCTTCACCATCCGCGGCGAGGGGATGCCCGATGTCTATAACGGCAAGCGGGGTAACCTTGTCTTCACCGTGACCGTCGAGGTCCCGCGCCAGCTCACGCAGGAGCAGAAGGACCTGCTCAAAAAGTTTGCCGAGCTCGGCGGAGAGAAGAACGAGACCAAGCGCACCGGCTTCCGCAAGAAGCTCAAAGACCTCTTTAACAAGTAAACCGTAAAACGGCGACGGCGCCCGTTCCCCGAGGGAACAGCCCGCCCCGGCTTTACGCCAAAGACCTCCCCCACCGCTCGCGGTGGGGGGAGGTTTTCTTTTACGTTCATTGCCGCCGGGCACCGCCCGGCTCGGTCGCCCCGGTTGCCCCGGCACCGCCCGATTGCCTGCGGATGTTCTGTTTTTGTAGGGGCGACCATCGGTCGCCCGGCTCTCCCTGTAAAAGGGCAACGAAAAGAAAAATTCCCCCGGCAAAACGCGGGCGACCACTGGTCGCCCCTACCGTATTCGTGCCCCGCCGAACCACGAACCTCCGGAACTCCGCGCAGCCGAAAACCCCGAAAAACAAAAACGGATAAGAAAAACAAGGACCGTTTTCCGTAGGGGCGACCATCGGTCGC
>CAKRNO010000018.1 GCA_934371135.1 uncultured Eubacteriales bacterium | reverse complement strand
TGTCTGCCGCAGGTACACTGTACCCCGCCGGTACGGATGCAGAGGTGTCCCCCCTCGCTCCCGGCAAGCAGCTTGCCATTTAGAATGATGCCTGTACCGACCCCGGTACCGAGCGTAACGAATATGACGTTCCGCATCCCCCGGGCGGAGCCGAAATACAGCTCCCCGAGTGCCGCCGCGTCTGCGTCGTTCCCGATTTCGATCGGGCAGTCGAAGAGGGCGCGGAACTGTGCCGCTATGGGCAGGTCGCTGATGGCGATATTATTCGAGTACCGTACAATCCCGTTTTTCGCGTCTACCGTCCCGGGGATGCCCATACCGACCCCGGTGATATTCTCTTTTTTGAGCCCCGCCTGTAGGAGAAGCTGTTCTGCGAGGGCGGCGGCATCGGGGGCAAGACGTTCCTGTCTTGCGTCGGTCTTTACTGCATCCTTGACGAGGATATTCCCATTCTCATCGACGATACCTGCCTTGATAGAGGTACCGCCGATGTCGATTCCGATATAGTATTTCATAGTTCAGACAACCGTCGTGACAAGTGTCAGACCTTTTCCTTCTATTCTTGCAGAGCAGCCGTTCGGGATGAGCCATGTCTGCCCTTTTCGGATTTCTCTCCCGTCGTCCGTGAAGATCCCCTCACCGTCCGCGACCGTAAAGGTCACAAAGGTATCTTTCGGGGCTATCTCATAGGTTCCGTCATGGATATTAATTTCCGACGTGCGGAAGTAATGACAGCAGGCGAGCTTGCGTTCCGTGACACCGGTAGAAACTGTAGTGGCTGTTTTGGCTTGCGGTACTTCCCTTGCCCGGAGGTTCATCACCTCCAAGGCTTTCTCAATATGTAACGGTCTCGGGTTGCCGTCCTTATCCCGGCGGTCATAGTCATACACCCGGTAGGTCACGTTGGAGCTCTCCTGAATTTCAATGACCGTCACCCCGGCAAGGAGAGCGTGTACCGTCCCTGCTGGGACAAGAAACGCATCTCCCCTTGTAACGGGGACCTTCTGTAACAGGGTGGTGACGGTATTCTCCCGGATACTCTTTTCCACTTCCTCACGGCTGACGTCCCGTGCAAAGCCGTAATAGATGGCGGCACCCGGTACGGCGTCCGCAATATACCACATCTCGGTCTTGCCCCGATCTCCCTCATGCACGCGGGCATACAGATCGTCCGGGTGTACCTGCACGGACAGGTCCTTTGCCGCGTCGATGAGCTTGACGAGGATCGGGAACCCGTCCCGGGCGGCGGAGCCGAACCAATCCGGGTGATTTTCCACAATCTCCCCGAGGGGCATTCCGTCGCAGTCTCCGCCCCGGGCGATGCTCTCACACCCCGCATACGCGGACAGTTCCCAACACTCGGCGACCGTTGCCTCTGTGGCGGTCTTCCCCCACTTCTCCATCAGTGCCGTTCCGCCCCACAGATACGACTTCATCGCCGGGGTGAAAAGAATCGGTTTCGTCATTGGTTTTTCCTCCGCTCTTAATCGGTATGCCCGCATTCCAGCATCACGACCGAGAGGGGCGCGAGCGTCCACGTATCGGTCGGGGCGCGGTAATCGGTCAGATCACTGTCGGTATAGCCGCCGACAGGTCTCGGCAGTGTCACCGTCACTTCATGTAACTGATAGTTGACAATAAACTGCACGGTATTCCCCTCCGCCGTATAGGCAGACGTCAGCACCTCGGGCACCGACAGCACATCATGTCCGCCGTCGAGGGTGTACTGCGTCTCCCCGCAGGCAACCGCGAGCGGGCGGGTCATGCGCCCCGTGTGCAGATAAGGCTTTCCGCCCTTTCGCCGCCAGCCGTTCAGCGTACGCAGGAACGCAAGCGCCACCCCGGTATCCACCGTCTGCTCCCGTGGCGCAATCCAGTCGCACCAGCTGTGCAGCAACCGCGTTTCGCCACCCTTGGCAACAAAGACCGCCGTCAGCATATCCCCCGCCACGAAGCTGTAAGCGGCGCGCATCGTGTAGTTTGTTTCACACTTGTTCAACATGGCACAGATCTGATTCCCCATGAAGTTGTTGACATACTCATGGTAAAGATACGCATACACGGGGATCGGCGTGCCGCTATAATAATTGAGCTCAAAGCGGTTGTCACTGAATGCCAAACGGGCTATATTCGGCTCGGCGGCGGCACTCTCGCACCCGAGAAGCACCCCGTGTCGGTCGATCCGATCCAGCAGTTCCCCGCCCGCCTCTGCTTGCCATTTGCCGGGCGCCGGGACGTGCCCGTGCCGGTCGCTGTAACAAAAATAGGACGTACCGCCATGGTTCTGATCGAGCACCTGCATATAGTCGATGCCGCTCGCACACACGCGTGAGACTTCCCCCGCGATGATGCGTTTTGTTCTCTCGCAGGCGGGACAGAGATCGTACCCCTCCCGCTGTGCCGTGCAGATGACGCTCTTCGCCGTGCCGTCCGTATCGGTACAGACCAATTCTTCAATCCGATCCCGTGCGAATGCCGCCGTGCCGTCATAATCCGTCACATGGCTGTGCAGGGTATAGCCGAGCCCGCTGGCATACAACCCGACGAGCATTCCCCGGGCGTGGGCGTCCTCGGTGAATGCCCGGAGTGCCGCCTCCCCGCCGAAGGGCGGCCAGACGTAGGGCGGCGCCCACGGCGCCGTTCCCTCCCAGTGCATGAGCAACGCCATGACCGGGCTGTCCGTCTTCTCAGCTACCTCTCCGAGAAGTGACAGAGCGCGTTCGTACGGAAAGAAGTCATTCGGCGCCATATCGCCTGTGTCGCGGGTACCGCGCACGGGATAGGTCACGACGACGGGCGACGCCCCGTACCAGGCGGGGAGATCGGGGTTGTCCCGTATCTTTCGGAGCCCCGTCGGCAAATGCGCCTCGAACCAGTCGCGGTAGATCTCACACGCCTCCTGCCAGTCGCCACCGAAAAGGCGCATCTCGCAGTCGAACGGCATGGCATAATCCTCTCCGTACCCCGCGTTGCAGAACACGCGTAGTTGCAGTTTGATCCCGTGACCGCCGTAGCGGAAATCGATATGTTTGGTCGTGCGCTCGGGGTCGTGCATTCCGAGGTACAGTCCCGCCCCGTCGGCAAGATACGCGAGGAACTGGGAACAGACCATGTTCGGGAAAATGCTGTAAGCGCCGCGGGAGGGATAGATCGGCTCACAGTATTTGAACGGCATCTTCTCCCGGAGCGACATATCGGTGACAAGGCACCCCTCGTTATACGGCCAGACGACAGCCCCCCTGCCGCCGGGCTCTGCGCGCAGGGCGCCGCCCACCTCGACGGACATGAGTTCCACCCATTCGGGGAGCATATCGGTCCTGTTCCCGAGATGTAGCCGAAACGCCACCCCGCCGTCGATCGCCCGCAGGGAGAGGCGCACGGTCACTTCTTCGTTTTCATAGACGGCAACGGTGCCGTCAAAGGATTGAAAGGGGCAGTTATGCACGTCAAACGTGCGGGTCTGCCCGTCGCGCCCGCGCAGGCGGACGGCAAAAAGGCTCGTGTCCCCCTCGATTGTCAGCGGCACCCCACCGTGCGAGGTGCCCGTCACGCAGGCGCGCACGAGGTCGAGCGTGATCTCCGAGCCGTCACTCGGACGATACCGAACGGTCGTATTCATCATTTTACCTGTAAGGTCAGAATTTCAAACGGTTTCACGGACAGCGTGACCGTGCCGTCCGTCACGGGCACGGGCGTCGGATCCTGCTCCATGAGGTTGACGAGCCACGCCTCCCGCACGGGAACGCCGAAGCGCAGGCGGACGGTGTGATGCCCCTTGACCGCCTCGTAGAGACGGAACACGGTACTGTCTCCCTCCTCTGCCCGCTTGACGGTCTCGACGACGACGCCGTCGTCATCCGAGGTGACAAGGGAGAAGGTCGAGGGAAGGCTCCCTGCGCCACCGGGCAGCGCAGTCATCGGGTTATTCAGCACATACGCCTCGCGGATCACATCGGTGAGAGCCCCACCCGCATGGGGGAGGAGCGAATAGGTGAAGTCGGGGATCTCGTCACTCGCCCCGGGATAAGGGAACCCACCGCATTTCGCGAGGGTGACGGTCAGAGTGGCGCCGTCTGTGCCGAACCCGTACTTCCCGTCGTTCAGGAGCGCGACGCCGTAATTTCCCTCGCTCATATCGACCCACTTATGCGCGACGCTCTCAAAGCGCGCGCTGTCCCAACTGGTGTTCGGGTGCGTGCCGCGCTCGACATGCCCGAACTGGATATCGTAGCGTGCCGTGTCACAGAGGAGATCGAAGGGGAACACCGCTTTGAGCAGTTGTCCCCGTTCCCGCCATACGACCGATGTCTCAAAATCGATGCGTGGGATTCCCTCGCCCCACAGCCAAACGCGCTGTGTTACCTGCGACTGTCCGTAGCACCGCACGATTTCAAACCCGCGCCGATCGCCGTCATCGAGGGGGGTAAAGATCGCCGCGCCGTCAAAATCCCATTCTTTTTGTCGGTGGTAGGGCGTCATCTCCCAGTTGTCGTATTCATAAGGCAGATCTTCAAAGACCGCGAGACGGTTGAGCCGCCCTCCCGGCGCAACAATCTCCCGCCCCGACACAAGGTCGCGGAGTGAGACGATACTGCCGTCCTCGGCGAAACACAGGTCATAGAGCGCGTTCGTGAGCCGCCGCTCGCCGACCGTAACGCCGCACGCGGGCGCAGCGAATGTCACCGCGCGGTAGCCGTGTGCGGGGATCGCCCGCACAATCCGAGTCTTGCCCTCTGCCGTCACCGCACCGTTCGCCGTAAACGGCGTGTTGTTGAACACGACGGTCTGCCCTGCGGCGCCGACGTTCTCGGCGATCTCGCCGAGCGCCCCCGCCGTCACCCCGTGCAGGGCTTCGAAGAGCGCGGCATACTGCCGGTCGCTCTCGCGATACACATCTTCGATCGAAGAGCCGGGGAGAATATCGTGGAACTGATTGAGGAGCGCTACCCGCCAGTTGTTGTCGAGGATCTGTTTCGGGTAGGCGCGCCCCGTGAGCAGGGCCGCCATTGCGGAATACCCTTCCGCGTTTCCGAGAGCGATCTCCGCCATGCGGTTATGCTTCTTGACGCGCGGTACACTCGTCAAAGTGCCGCGGTGGAATTCAAAGTACAACTCCCCGCGCCATATCGGCGTGCGGCGGAGTTCTGCCGCATTCCGGCGGAAATTCCCCTCGATCGTGTCGAGGGCGTCATGCAGGGGAACGATGTCCGCGGCGGGGATTCCCGGAACGCCGTCCGCGAGGCGGCGCCGCGTTTCCAGCATTTCGCGGGTCGGCCCGCCGCCGCCGTCACCGTAGCCGTAACTCATCAGCACGGTGTCGGTATAGTCCTTCTGCGCGAAGCGGTGCCACGTCCCGAGTAGGTTCCGCGGCGAGATCGCCTCGCAATAACTGGTATAAGTGGTGTCATATACGCCCGTGCGCGGGTCGGTGTAACAGGTACTGAGCAGGCAGGCGAACACGGGGCTGCCGTCGATGCCCTCCCAGAGAAAAGCATCATAGGGAAAGCGATCGGTATCGTTCCAGCCGATCTTCGCCGTGACGAAACGCTCGATGCCGCTCCCGCGCATGATCTGCGGAAGCTGCCCGCTGTACCCGAATACGTCGGGGAGCCAGACGGTCGTGCATTTTCGCCCGAACTCGTCGAGGTAGAACTTCTGCCCGAAATACAACTGCCGCACGAGGCTCTCGCCGCTCGTGAGATTGGTGTCCGCCTCGAGCCACATCCCGCCGTCGACCTCCCAACGCCCCTCGTCGATTTTTTTCTTAACGCGGGCGTAAAGATCGGGCGATGTCTCTTTGAGGTAAGCGAACAGCTGCGGCTGTGAGGACATGAAGCGGTATTCCGGATACTCGTCCATGAGGGCGAGAACGGTGGCAAAACTGCGCTCCACCTTTTGCCGTGTCTGCTCGAGATTCCAGAGCCATGCCACGTCAATGTGCGTGTGTCCGATGCAGGCGACGCGGTTACGGCTGTGCCCGAGCGCCCCGTAATAATGCTCTGCGAGGTATGCCGACGCCGCCTCAAGTGACGCGTGAAACGCGGGGCTATACGGCTCCCGCAGGTCAAGGAGAAGCGTGGATTTCTCGAGGGGCGGCAGGGAGCACAGATAATTGTCGTCCGTCTTTTCGAGCAGGCGGAGCGCGTCGAGCGCCACCCTGTAATCATAATAGGTGTGGGTAATGCGCTCGTCACGGAATTTGAGTTTAAAATAGAGCGGCAAGCCCGTGCCGAACACATGCGTATAGAAATGCAGGTACATTTCATGCTCGCCCGGCGTAAGGGGCACCTCGGTATGGTTGATGTCGATGCCCGCCACTGCGCGACCGTCGAGGTACAGGAGCCCCTGCGGGCGCAGGGTACTCGCCACCCCGCCGATGAAAGTCTCAACAGACAGCCACGCCGTCTCCCCGGGCGCAAGCGCCGGCACGGTAAAACGCGCGCGGAACCAGTAGTAGCTGTGTTCACGGTACAGATAATACGGCTCGGCAAACGGACGGAAACTCCGACTGTCGCGCGGCAGGACGTGCCGATCACCGACCTCGTCGGTGTACTCCGTTTCGAGCGGCAGGGCGCGGAGCGTCCGCCACGCGCCGAGTTTGTCGACGACGGTCGCGAGTTTCTTTTCAAGGTCGGGGGTGAGCATGATTTTTCGGCTCCTTTTCGTGGATTTGGCGCAGGGGCGCGCGGGCACCCTTATCTGCCTTTATCTTATCATAACTGACAGCAAAAGGAAAATGGGTTATGAAAATATTTTTCATTTTCGTCAATGCTTTTGAAATTCCGTTACAAAAACAGCGCCGAGTTGCCCCGGCGCTGTTTGGGTTTTACTTGGTGCCGTAGAAGTCGGTGATCTTCCAGCCCTCGAGGACGATGCCCTCGGTGCCCTTTTCGACGTCTACATAAACGCCATTCGCGCCGTCCGGAAGAGACGACAACACCGCGGAGAGCGAAACTTTCGTCCACTCGCCCGCTTTGAGACACGTGCGGTCGAACGGCGACCAATTCGCGTCATCCTGGAAGAAGAAGTACACGTCCACATCGCTCGGGTTGTAGATGTAGAAATGCACGTCGCCATAAGCGGCGAGCGCCTCCAGCTGTGCTCTCTTCATGTAGCCCCATGCGGAGAAATATCCATCGGTGACATTGCCCGACAACACCTTGCCGTAGGTCGGATCGTCGGTGGTACCGCCGACGGAGAGCGCTACGCGGAGCGTAGGCGTGTCAGAATCCGCCGTATAGCCGTACACCTTGCACGTCCAGCCTGCCCATGCTTCGCTGTTGCCGGTGAAGTCCATGGTCTGACCGTCGCCGTACAGATAAGCGTTGCCCTGCTCGACAAAGCGCAGGTCATAAGCGATCTGCGTGTAACTGCCGGCTCTCAAGGTCGTCTCACCGACTGCCTTCCAGCTGCTGGCATTGCCCGCGTAATAGAACGCGACGTCGGCACCCGTCGGATTATAAATGACGAGGTAGTATTCATCATAGCCACTGAAAGTAGACCTAATGCGGTCGGAGCCGAATGTCACGTTCAGACTGACATATTTTGCGGCGGTGGCAGTATAGGTGTCCAGTTTTGCTTTGGTTTCGTCAAGTTTGGCTTTTGCCTTTTCGGAGAGCGTGTTCCACTCTGCCGCGAGGGCATTGATGATGTCGATATCGCGCGGGAACACGGGCGTGCCGAGCGCGTCCGACTTTGCCTTGAAAGCAGCGGCATCGGCGGCGGCAACTTCCTCCTCGACACGGGCGATCTGCGCGTTCAGTTTCACGAGCGTTTTGCTCGTCACGTAGCCCTTCTGCGCTTCGGTCAGTTTGTCGTAAGCGTTTTTGGCTGCGATGACGTCCTCCGACGTGCTTTCGTCGGTCAAAGCCTCAATACGGGCGGTCACGGCATCGGCGGCGGCTTTGTCCTTCGCGACGACGATCTCTGCCTCGGCGGCGGCAAGATGTTCTGCGGCGTCCGCCGGAAGTTGCGTCTTCGCGTAGTCGGTCAGCGCATTGTAGAGCGCACGGGCGTTCGTGACGGCGGTCTCGTCCGCAGGGGTCAGCGACCCGAGCGTGAGGGCATCAATCGCGTCGGTGACATTCTGCACCGCCGTCGCGACGGCGTCGGCGTTCAGGTACCCAAAGACACGCACGCTCCACCCGTTCGCGTCGGGATCGATGGAAGCATTGTTATAGTAAGTATAGTTGTTACCGTAAGTCGCCTCGGCATACGGCAAGGAGAACAGGGTCCACGCCTTCGGCGCCGCTTTACCGCCGAGGACAGTATGCCATGTGCCCTCTCCGTTGTCCACTCTGAAATCGCCCTCTTCCTCATTCGGGTTCCAGACCGCGAGGAAGTAGCATTCGTGCGCGTTCAGCTTCGTCAGGATCTTATCCGACGCACACTGCACGTTTGCCTCGGGGAGCGCGACCTCGCCGTTTGCGTCCGCGAACAGGTTCCCGCACACGGAGCAGAACCACACAGGGAGCGTCCCCTCGGTCGCCTGCATCGTGCTTTCGGTGAGCGTGTGCGTATGGTTCGCATAGTAGTCAAACGCGCCGTCGCCCGTCTTGAAGAGCGTCTGCCCCTCGCCCGTCACACGGTCGCCCGCAAACGAGACGGTATAAGGGGTGACGCCGAGCGTCACGGCATTCGCGGGGATTTCCTCAATGATAAAGGCAAAGAGGTAGCACCCCTCGGCGGCGGTGAGGACCACTTCGGTCTCCCCCGCTTCATTCACTTCGGTCAGGTTGTTGAACACATACGAGGCGGCGACCGTTTTTTCTTCCGCCCGGTACGTGAGGATAAAGCCGACCTCGCGGTATTCCGCGAGATGCGCGATCTCCCCGACGATACGGAGGCTCTGACCGTCCGTACCGCTCTGAATGCCCTTTAAGGTGGCATCGCACACCGTTGTTTCCGCCCCGCCCTCCGTCGTGTCGGCAGCGGCGGCGACCGTCATGGCGGACAGTGCCAGAACGGTCAAAACGATACAAAGGATTAAGGAAGTCAACTTTTTCATGTATGTACACCCTTTCGTTTCATTTTGTCTCGAATCTGTGTCAGTCATTCCCGCCAAAGAGGTCAGACCACTTGACCGATTCGGGGGCGCCGGAATCTCCCGTCCGTATCCCGGACGTACGAATGACATCATCGTCGCCGAAGCGGATGATATCGATCTTCGGAGGTTCCCACATGCATTTGCCGTTCATAAAAATCCTCCTTTATTTATGATCCTGTTTTGATTGCATCGTTATGGTTCGGGGGTGGGCAGGAACTCGCCCCACTTGCCTGCGTCGGGGTCATCCCCGATGATGAGATTCACCGTGACGCCCGTCGGCGCGTTCGTTAGGGCGACGCCCTCAAAGAGGTCAAGCCCCGCGCTGTACGAGGTCCTCACCGTGACGCCGCGGAATTCGCAGGGACCGAAATCGCCGTCGTCGTTCGCAAGGTGGCGGGCAAAGACGTGTCCCGCGACGGTGCCGCCCGTGAGATCCACTGTCATGCCGTCGATCGTCACACTGAACACCTGGTGATAGAACAGAATTCCGCTGTTCCCGTCGCGAGCGGTTGTCGTCGTGATATTTTTGACATTCACATTGATAAACGCCGTGTCCATGGCTTTCCCGAACACGGTGGCGACGGGGCTGTCGAGCGTGATATCCGAGAACGTGATGTCCCGGACGGTTGCCTGCCCGATATGCCCGAAGATGCCGCGGCACAGCATGGAGAAGCCGCTGACTGTGTGCCCCTGCCCGTCGAGGATCCCGACGAAGCCCTCTTTGGCTCTGCCGGAGGTGTCGCCCGCGTCGGTGATCCCCTCCGCGAACACGGCAGCATTCCCGAGGCGGTCACGGCCGTCAATATCCGTCGTGAGGATATAGTAATCGGGGATAATGACCGTTTTCCCGCCGATCTCCTCCAACCTGCCGCCGGTGAGGGTGGCGGCACCGTCCGTGAGGGTGGGGCGGAGCGCGAGCAGGTCCTCAACGCTGTCGATGATCTTCGCCAGCGTGACGGGCGCCGTCGCGTCGACGGTCGCATCAATGCCCTCGACCGCGAGAGACAGCGTGATGTCAAACTTCCCCATGCGGGCGCCTGCAAGGAGCGCCGAAGCCGGGAACGCCGCAAAGCCCCCCTCAACGGTAAGGTCGGTCACCGTCGTGTCGCCGTACTTCACTGCCGTGACGGTGATGCCCTCTCCGTACCCGGAGAGATCGTAACGCACGGTCACATCCGCGAGCCGATCGGCATCGACCGTAAAACGGGCGCTCTCCGCGAGCGACAGGCGCACGGTCGTATGCTCGTCGCCGCAAGCCACACAGGTCAGGGTCGCGGTGTCACCCGCCTCCGCCATGACCCACGCATAAGCGTGTCCGTCCGCGGCGATGACAGGGACGTTCGCGATCCCGCGTTTGTCCGCGTCAAAGAGATGTTCACAACGGCGGCAGGTGAAATAGGTCGCGGTACCGTCCTCAGTACAGGTGGCACCCACCGCGGCGTGTTCCTCATAGTCATGTCCGAGCGCGGGTGTCGTCGGCTCTGCCTCGATGACCTGTTTGTCCGCATCCAGCAAGGCGCCGCACGCGTTGCAGGTATAGTAGAGGAGGTGCCCCGCGTGGGTACAGTCGGGTTCGACGGCAACGTGTTCGGCGAGGTCGGTATGCGTACAGGGTTTCTCACCGCATCCCACGGCGCCGAGCAGACACAAGGTCACGAGCAGAAAACATAACAGCGTCGGAATTCCTCTGCGATTCTTCATGGTCGCTCTCCTTTTTCGGTTTCATTGATCGGGTCAGCCGACGGCTGACGGGAAAAACGTCGGGATCGGCGGCGCCGCCCGGAGGGGCGACGTCACCGCAAAAGACTCAGACGGCGTAAATATCGCTGATGCGCCAGCCGTCCTCGGCGGCGGTTGCCGCCGTCAGGTACAGATACCAGTAACTCGTGTTCGCCCCGTTCGAGACAGCAGCGGCGGAAAACTCCACCCGGAGCCAACCGTCGGACGTCACCGTGACGGAGGAAGTCTCATCGGCACCCCAGCCGCGCCATTCGCCGCTGAAATACAAGCGGGCATCGGCACCGCCCTCAGGACGGAAGAGATAGAACACGATTTTACGGTCACCGATCTGCCCCGCGTTCAGGATAAAGAGAATGTTGTCGGCGCCCGTCCCCTCCGGCTTCACCGTCATTTCATAGACGGTGCCGTAGGCGGCATCCTCCGATGCCTCACCGAAAGCGGCGTCCGTCAGAAGATCGGTGACGACGGTGTATTTCTTCATTTCCTTATAGAGATTGCCAATGGTGGTTTTCGTGTCGGCAGAGAGCGCCTCGAACACCGCGTCGGGCAATGCCAGTACGGCGTCGTACAGCAGGGCGCATCGGGCGGCATCATGCGGGAAGTCGTGGTCGCGATCAAACGCCGCGATGTCTGCCGCACAGGCGGCGGCGACCTCAGTCGCCTTCTCTGTCATCAGATCCCCGAGCCTGTCTTTTTCCGCCGTCACGGCGGCTTTCTGCGCATCGGTCAGGGCAACATATGTAAGGAACACCCGATAGAGTTCTTCCCCGGTAGTGTCATCGGTCAGTGCTCCGACCGCCCGGATGAAGTCGGCGACTTCCCCGTTGAGACGCAGTTCGGCGATGCGCGCCTCGCACCGCGTCAGCTTGTCGACACGGGTTTTGTCGAGCGCCCCGAGACAATCGGCAGGGAGCGCGTTATATGCGGCGCGCGCGGCGGCAACCCGATCGGCATCGGCGAGGGTCAGGTCATCGGCATCGGGCAGTCCGTCCACCGCCGCTTCAAATGCGTCGATGAGCGTCTGCGCCTCGAGAGCGGCGATCTTCGCTTTCGCGGCGTTCAGTTTCCGCACATAGGACGAGCCGAAATAATAGGTGCAGTGCGGGAGCAGGGCGTCATACGCTGCTTTTGCCGCCTCCACCGCGGCTTTGTCCGCGAGGGTCAGGTCGGCGGCGTCGGGCAATGCGTCCACCGCACGGGTGAAGTCCCCGACGAGACGCTCTGTTTCCTCGGTATCGCAATAAGCGTAAACCGAAGAGATCTTCCATTCGCCGACGGGCGCCGCGCCGTTCGGCGCGACGACGGTGAAGAACAGCCCGTCAAGGCAGTCGTCACTGCACATCGCGGTGTCGATCTCGACTCGGTTCCAGACGTTGGCTTGCAGGGCGAAATCCGTGTGGGTTTTCCAGTCGGAGGACCAGGTGCGGAACGCGCCGCCCTCCATAGGAGCATAGACGTAGAAAACGAGCGATTCGTACTTCTTCAGTCTTTGCGTCGTTTCGCGCAGGCGGAACTCCGCCTCGCGCGTCGAGTTGCTGTGTCCTGCAAGCACGTTCATCAGCAACAGATTTCCGTAGGTGCTGTCCGCGACGACACTCATCGTCCCGCTCCAAGCGTTGCCGAAGTCAGTCGTGTTGCTGACGCGCGCGAGATTTGCCTCGGTGAAGTCAAAGAGCAGTCGGTAATCGGCGCATAGTCTGCCGAGCAGTTGCAGTTTCTCGGCACGGGAAACGCGTTTCTGCTGTTCCGCATCGAGGCGGTCATAGAGCGACTGTGCGAGGCTGATCTGCGGGATAGCCCCCGGGAGATCGGCGGTATTCGCCTCCGGGAGGGCGGCGATCATCGCGTTGACGATATTGACGAGATACCCGTTGAGTTCCTCCCTGCGGGCGTCGAGCGCCGCCAGTTTGGTGACGCGGGGCGCGGCAAGGTCGGAGAGGGCGTCATAGGCGTTATAGAGGTCGGTCAGGCGCAGATACAGGTCTTTGGCATTCTCCTCCGTCACGGCGACGGCGAGGAACGCCTCGGCATCCGCGTCAAAGTTCGCTGCCTCGATCTCCGCGATGCGATTCTCGGCGGCAGTCAGGCGGCTGTAATTCGTCACTGCGCTCTTGGTCTCGCGGGAAAGCTCCTCGTAAGCGGCGCGCACGCGAAGCACATCGTTCTTGTCGGCGAGGGTGATGTCTGCCGCCGCGGGCAGTGCCGCAATGGCGTCGATCACATCGCGCGCCGCGGTGGCGCTCGGTACGCCGTACAGCGCGGTAAAGCCGAACACACCCTCAAACGCCGCTTTCCCTTGGCGGGAAATGACAGCGAAGAAAGAACCGTCGATGTCGTTTTCGATGACTTTCGTATTGACGGTGACGGGAGTCCATGCCTTGCCCGGCAATTTGCAGGAAAAGGCGCGCCAGGAGTTCCACCCGCCGTGAATGTCCAGTTGCAGTTCGTATTCCGTGGGGTTATAGACCCAGAAAATCACCTCGCCGAAGCGGCTCACATCGAGCCCGTCGAAGCGGAAGCTCTGTTCGCCGGCGCTTTTCGCATTGACGGCGATTTCCCAGACCGCGCCGTAAGCGGGGTCGCTCCCCTCGCTGACGGTCAGCGCCGCGCCGTAGCTCCAGCGCTCGATGACGTCCGTGTCGCGACGGGGTGTGTAGATCGCCTTATAGCCACCGAGCAGTTCGGTATAGCGATCGAGGGCGGCTTTCATGTCCGACGTCGCCTGTGACTTGTCGCTCATCTCCTCATACAGCCGGCGCGCGTAGCACACGGCATCGGCGAATGCCACACAATCGGGAAAAGTTGCGGCATCGAGCGGCGATACCGGGGCGATGTCGGCGATCGAGGCGACGTAAGCGTTGAAGTCAACGGGCGGGAGGTCTGCGGCGCCGAGTTCGACGCGCATCTCATCCACGTACAGGGTAGCGGCGGATTCCGCATCAAAGCGGAATGCCACTCCGCCGACGGCGGTTTTTTTCTTGTAGGTGTACGCTTCCAGCCCGTCATAGGAGACGGTCGTCCACACGCCGGGCTCTGCCGTCACGGTACGGCTGAACAGTGCGGCACCGTCTGCCGTGGTGACGGAGATCGTCACCTGCCGGGCGCTCTCGGAGTCGTTGAACACCTCGACGGATGCCGCTTTCAGTTCCCGTACTGCCAGATCGGCGTGGTACGACGCCGCCAGCAGTTGCAGGAATGTGTGCGAACTCCCCGCCTCGAATTCATAGCGGAAACTGCCCTCGCCCGCGCGGATATAGGCGGGATCTTCGTTCAGCGTCAAGCGATAGGCGTCATACGGGGTGACGTCCATGGGCTTCAGTGCATAAAGATCCTGCATATTATCCATACCGTTGAGGAGCGTGGCGTCGCCCGCGCGGGGGTTCAGAAAGCGGTTAGGCTCCTCGGGCGTCGGAGTCGGATCGTCCGGCGTCCCCCCGGCGCAGTTGCAGGAGGTAAGGAGGGCTGTGGCGAGCAGAACTACGGTGAGGAGGATGAACACAAGACCGGTGATACGTTTCTTCATGTCTTACCTCCTCACTGCAATTCGAGCCAAAGGTCGGATAGGGTAAAGACGCGGTCGGGCGCGAGTACGAAGTCGTTCCCCTCCTGCACCACGTTATCGAACGTGATGCGGACGGCGGTGACGGTACGCATGTCGATGTCCGTCGGCAAAATGATTTCGACGGCATACGCCTCCCCTGCCCGGCAATATTCGGTCTCGAGTTCGATCTCACCCGCGGTGGTAACGAGTTTCACGCGGAAGTCGAGGTCGCTCTCCGACCGATTCCCGAACGTAAAGCCGAGGCGCGTCGCCCGCACGAGGTCGCCCGAGGAAACGGTTACGGAGGGTGTATAGAGGTCGATCAGCGGCCCGTCAATGGACGCGATAACGAACACGCCCCGCTCCGCGTCATAGTGACTGCCCTGCGAGAGCGTCGCGTCGGTCGTGCCGACGACGGTATGCGCGGCGACGCCGTACACGACGGCGCGCGCGGAAGTCTCAATCGTCACACGGCGCGCATCGGTGCCGCAGGTGACGGTGTAGAGGTAGCCCGCACCGCTCGCAGCGCCCGTCATTACGGTGCCGTCAATTTTCAGTGTGGCGTCGGTCGAGAAGATACGCAGAGTCGACGCCTCACGGTCAAAAACGGTGAGGAGCCCGTCGGCGGCGTCCAGCGCAAGGATGCGCGATGCGAGTTCGCGGCGCACTTCATAGAGTGCGGCATCATTGTTTTCATACGCGATCGTACCGCGGAACAGGCGTGCATACAGATCGGTGACGAACGCGTCTGTGTCGATCGTGGTGCCGTATCGGGCGGCGAGCGCCAGCAACTTTTCGCGGTAAATGGAAAGCATATCGTAGTCGTCGATACCGTCGCGATAGGCGGCAAGACGCACGGTCGCGAACGGATCGGCGCTCCCGTAGTAGGCGCCGGGATAGAGCAGGAAGCCGTCGCCGTTGCTCTCCCCGCCACGGTCGGGAGAATCATAGATATTGAGATACCCGTTGGCATTCTCGCTCTCGAACATGAGCCCGTACTTGTTGACCATGTAGTAGAGATAGCCGTTGATGCCGTAGGCGCTGTTCATCCAGCCGTTGACGCGGATGCCGAGCGCCACATCGTCGATGTCGAGCGTCGGGTACGGATAGTCGGTGCGGTTGCAGCTGTACGCCCACAGGTGCCCCCCGACCCCTGCCTGCTCCTGATACCGACGGAGGACGGCATGATCGTTGAATACGCTGATATAGGGGCAGAACGTGGCGTCGTCGAGCTCGGCGACCCACTCTTTCACGTAATTGACGTTCGTGAATACAGCGGGAATGTTGCGGATCGCGCGCTCGATGCGCTCGCGGAGTGCGGCGCTCTTGGCAAGATACGCTTCATTATTTTGCAGGCTCTCGACAGCGTCGTCGAGCGTGCGGAAGTAGAGCCCGCCCTCCGAGAAGAATTCACAGGATTTCTCCTGCCGCTCGGGGATGACGTCCGCCTCGTCGTAGGTGGACGGATAGAAGTACGCGTATTCGGCGAGGCAGTATTCGTCCGTGCTGGCGAGCGCCAGCTCGGTCAGGTACCGCAGCGTCTCGTCATACTGGGCGTTGCCGGGCGTCGCCTGGTAGTTCATCTGGAAGTCGACGGGAATGACGATCCCCGTCATGCGGGTGTTCTCACGGAAGCGCGTGAGGCTCTCGGTGAAATGCGCCGCCTCATAGATGTCGCGCACCACATAGGCGTCGGCATGGTAGCGCAGGAGAAACTCGATATAGCGGTCGGTGATCTCCTTGTCGTTGCGGAACTCCCCGTAAGCGAGCACCTCGCGGTAGATGAGGAAGGAGGACATGAACTCGCTCCGCCGCCCCTCCGCCACGATGTCCCAGACCGTCACGGAGACGGGGATGTCCTGCGTCTTGTCGCCGACTTTCAGGGTAAACGTGCCGGTATAGACCCCGGGCTTCACCCCGTCGGAGCAGATCTCTACGGTAAAACCGCGGTTGGTATCCGCCGAGACGGTGTTCTCCCCGTAGGCAATCGCCGTCTCCATGGGGAGCAGCATATCGGGGATCCTGTCCCCGGCACCGAAAACGGTGCCGCCGTTATAGTTGCGCTGGATCTGCGTGTACATCTGGCAGTACACCTGCACCTGCTCCGGGGGGATCGTGTTGCCCTCCCCGTCGGTGAGTGCACCCGTGATGAGTTCCGCCTTACCGCTCCCGCGGGAGACGGTCAGGAGCAGTTGCGCCCCCTCGTACTCGCCCCGCATCATCTCGATTGTGAGCGCAGGCGAGAGGCGGGTGTAGGTGTCGTTCTTATAGGTCTGCCCGATGACCTTGACCGTGTTGTACGTACTCCATGCCTCATATTGCAGGGAGGTGTCATCGGTTTTCCCTTTCCCGCACCCGACGAAGCACAGCGCCGCCGCGAGGAGCAAAAGGGCAAGGATTCCTATCTTTTTCATGTCTGACCTCATGGGATTCGGCGGATACCCGCCGATCAGCGAATGGCGTTGGAAATGGCGGTCCAGTTGTTTCTCAGATAGTTCTTATTGGCGTTGATAATGTCCTTGACACTCTTCCCCGCGAGCAGCTCGGTGACGAAGTTGCCGCTCCCGTTGACAAAGTTGCAGTTGACGCCGCCGACGGTATAGACCTTCGCACAGGCGAAGCTCAGGTTGGAGAAGTAGCTCTCCCGAAGTGCCGCATTGACCGAGGAAGTGAACGTGCTCATCGTCAGGCTGTCGTAGTCCCCGTTCGTGAGGGTTGCGGGCAGGCTCATGCCGCCGAGGGCGTTATAGTACACCTTCATGCCCTCATCGGAGTACATGAATTTGAGGAAGTCTTTCGCCATGTCAATCTTCGTCGACCAGCCTGCGACGACCGCGGTATGGTCGGAGCCGCCGCGGCAGTACGCGGCGTGGCGGGCTTCACGGATTCGCGCCACATCGGCGTCGGTGGCGAAGGCGGGCTTCTCCGCCGCCTGTCCCGCATCGACGGCGTCCACATAGCGGATGACCTCGGCGAGTTCGGCGTCGGTTTTGACCGACTTATCGGGCAGGACGTTGATGATGTCACTGATGACCGGCGTCTTGATGAAGTCGATGTTGTAGCTCGTGCCGTTTTCCTTGTTCTTGTTCATCTCGATCTCGAGCCAGCTGCCGTTGATACAGAAAGCCGCCTGCCCCTCGAGGAAGTAGCTCTGCATTTCCGTGAAGGAGAGCGAGTCGGAGTTCTCGTGCTGATACTTGTATTTCATCACCTTGCCCTCCTGCTTTTTCTCCAACAGTTTGGCGATGAAGTTGAGGGCGATCTCCTGCCCGGGATAGGCGTACAGGTTATAGGAGACGTCGCCGAGAGGGTCAAGCCCATTGATGTAATTCTGCATCGACTCTTTGCCCTCGTACTGCTCCATCCAGACGCTCCAAACGGAGGTGTAGTATTCCTCGTTCTTGCTGAAAATCATGGGGGCAATACCGGCGTTCTTCGCGATGATCTTCTCGGAGAGGGCGATCATCCCGTCGGTCGTGACGGGAATGTCCGCGTCGGTGAGCCCGAGGCTCTCCCACACATCTTTGTTACGGACGAAGCCCATGAAGTCGTCGACCCAGTTGACGCCGTAGTATTTGTCGTTCACCTTCAAGTAATTCGCAACGATCTTGTCGATCTTACCCTCCATCGTCGAGCCGTCCTCATAGGGCGTCGTCCAGATATCGGTCAGGTCGGCATAGATGCAGTCGAGGCGCCCGCTCTTGGTGTTGACGGCGCCCTGGTAAGCGTTGAAGTGGTACTTGGAGGGACGGAAGAAGAAAATATCCGTATCCCCCGCGAGCGCTTCGGAATGCCCGTTGATGGTGTCATTCCCTGCCTGCCCGACGAAGGACTGGATATTGAATTTGACATTGGGATTCTTCGCGTGATAGGCGTCCGCGAGCGCATAGAGCCAGTCCACGCCGAAACCGAGATTGACGACCTCGATCGAGAGCGTGTTCTCATCGATCTTATTCGTGCCGCAGGACGCAAGGCACCCGAGCGCGACGGTGAGCAGCAGAACGAGCGCCAACAGGAGCGAGATTTTTTTCATGGTGGTTTCCTCCTCGAAAATAGGCTTGTGGGGTGGGCGGCACCGTGCGGTGCCGCCGTGTTTTGCGGTAGCGGACATTATCCTTTCAGTCCGCCGAGATGCACCTTTTCCATAATGGTGTTCTGGAAGATGATGAAAAGCAACAGCACGGGCAGGAGCGTAAGTATGACACCCGCGAACAGCCCCGGCATATTCGCTACGTACTTTTGGTTTTCGCTGAACGCGTAGACGCCGTAGGCGAGATTGGGGTACTTGTTCATGTAGAGGAGCGTCGATTCATAGTCGTTCCACCCACTGATGAAAGCCATGATGAAGAGCGCCGACACGCTCGGGAGCGCCATGGGGAACATGACGCGGAAGAAGGTGCCGAAATGCCCTGCCCCGTCGACGAACGCCGCTTCGGCGTATTCCCACGACAGCGATTTGAAGAAGGAATACATATAGAAGAAGTAGCCGCCGTAGAGCGAGATGCTGACGATCATGTTGATGGGGTTGTTGATGAGCCCCATGTTGTACATCAGGCGGTAGGTCGACCCGGCGGAGCCGTACACCGGCAGGATCGACACGAACAGCCCGAGATTGTAGATGAACTTTGTCATCTTACTGCGGTAGAACACCAACACATAGCAGACCATGGAGCTCGAAAGAATGCTGAGCACCGCACTCGTCACCGTGCGCCAGATGCTGTTCCAGAGCAGATTCCCGAACGAGAAGCCTTGGAGCGTCGATTCCAGCTGATCGAACGCCGTCACAAAGTTTTTCATGTTGAAGCCGCCGCCCAAACCGAACAGGCGGTTGTTGATCTTATCCTGCGTGTACTGCGCGTTGTCCGTCTTGACGGCGCAGATAAAGGCAAAGGCAAAGAAGAACAGGACATACACGGTGTAGAGCAGGAGCAGTATGAACGCGACCGTGAACACGATGTCGCGGGATGCGGAACGCTTTTTCATGTCACTTGTCCTCCTTTCCGTAGACGAATTTCTTGACGAGGAGTGCCAGCGGGAAAGAGATAACGGTCATAATGACACCGATCGCAGAGGCGAGATAAACGTCCTGCTTGCCCGTGCCGGCACCGCTGACCAGTTGGTAAATGTAGAACGAAAGCGTCATCGTGTTGTTGGTGCCCTTGGTGAACGCAAGGATCGGACCCGTCGAGCCGAGGAATCCCGCCGTCGCCAAAATGATAATGGTTGAGACGGTCGGCCAAATGCCGGGGATCACGATGTAAATAAGTTCTTTGAACCAGTTGCACCCGTCGATCTCCGCCGCCTCGAGCGTCTCCTTGTCGATGCCGTTCATGGCGCCGTTCAGAACGATAAGATTGGTACCGAACCCGAACGATACGGAATAGAAAATGATCATCCAGATCGCGGTCTCATTCACGGTAATGGGGTCGACGTACTCGCCGCCCATTTTGGTGACGAGGGCGTTCAGCGGGCCGCCAGGTCCGATCGCATTCTTGAAGAGAATGACAAGGGCGGAGCTGGTGATGATGTTCGGCAAGTAGGTGACGAAGCGGAAGAGCTTATAGCCCTTGATTTTTTTATAAATGAAGTAACTCATGAGGACGGAGAGCGGCAGTCCGATGAGCATACCGGCGAGGAAAAAGAGGACGGTGTTGATAAACGCGCCCCAGAGCGCCCCTCCCTCCGAAATGCTTAGGAGCCGCCAGATCGTCTTGAAGTTTTCAAACGACCATTCCGTCGCGCCGAAGCCCTGCCCGAGGACAGGACGCTGGAATGCCATGAGAAAGGAATCAAAGTTGACATAGACATAAAAAATGCAGAAGTTGATGACCGGGAGTGCGAGGAACGTCCCGATGAAGAGCCACCTTTGCAGTTTCGTCTTCTGCTTGGGGTTCAGCAGCCCCCGCTTATCGTTGCGCCTATCGCGCGTTTTGGTGCCGATCAAGCAATAGCCTCCTTTCAGACGACCGTTCGCGGAAAATTCTTGTTTGCGGTTTACCGCTCAAGCCAGACGATGCCGCCGGGCGCGAGGTCGAGGGGCGTCTCCCGCCCGTCGATGTCGTAAAAGACGGTATGCTGTGCCGTGTCTGTACTGTTCACGATCGCATACTTCCGCGTCATGGGATAGTAGGTGCATTCCGTCGCCGGGTTCGAGGAGAACGCGCGGAACATTTCGGGCTCTTTATGCGCAGCCCAGAAGAGCGCGCGGTAGAGCAAACGGGCATTCTCGTGGCTGTACGGCAGACCTGCGATGTAGACGCCGCGCCCCGCGCCGTATTCGTTCGCGGCGAGGCGGACTTCCCCGATGTTGACCTGCCGCCGGAAACGCGGTGAGAGGTCGATGTCGAGTACGGCGGCGCCGGGGAGCGCGTAGATGTTCGAGGTGCCCTCGCCGTAGTCGATGTCGCCCGTGACGTCGGACGTGATGAAGTGTGATGTCGGGTGGATATTGTACTTGTCCTCGGAGAGCGTAAAGCCCTTTTCGCGGTCAACGCCGAGGACGTCGGCGAGGACGAAGCATCTGCCGTCCTTTTGGTACGCCGTCGGCTCACCGACACCGATGAAGCCGTGCCCCCCGTCGACGAAGCGGCGGATTGCCTCCGCGACGGCAGGATCATTCCAGTTCTCGCCGCCGCTGTACGCCGTCCCCTCCGCACCCACGTTGAGGATCACGTCGATGTCGGGGTCTATACCGCGGCGCACGTCGTCGAAACTGATGAAGCGGACATTCACCGCCTGCCCGGAGAGACTTTCGAGCACGCCCTGATAGGAATAAATCTGCTGATACCAGAGTTCGTGCGCCACCATGTGGCTCTGCCAGGAGCGGAGCGCGCCCCAGCAGTTGAGGACGGCGACGGTCAGGGCGGCATAGGGTTTCGCCTTGCCCGCGGCTTCGAGAATCGCGCGGAACTCATCGCACACTTCGGCGACGCGCCCGACGAACGCGGGAAACTTGTCAGCGAGCGACAGGTATCCGCCGAAGCCCATGCGGTCAAGCGGGCATCGGAGCATCGCGCGGCGCGCCGTGTTCCAGTTCCGGTTCAGTTCCGCCACGGCGGCGGACTCGTTTCCGTCAAAGAAGGTATCCGGGAAGAAGTAGGGTAAGAATCGCCCCTCCCGATAGCGGACGTGCGGAATCTCGGCGAGCATCCGCTCGGTGACGCCGCCACCGACCGATCCGACCACGGCGTCGAGATGCATTTCCCCGAAGTGCGGACCGTAAGGCTCCGCGCCAATCCAGTCGTCACCGAGGAACATCATTGCCTCTTTGCCGTTTTGGTGAACGATGTCCACGAGGTCGGCGACCGTCTCCGTCACGCGGCGCGCGACGAAATCCATATAATCGAGGAATTTCTTCGTCGGCAGACGGAAGGGGTTATGGTAGCACCCGCCGTCCACAATGTCCTCTGCGGTGAGCGCATAGCCATATTCCCTCTCGAAATCGTCGAGCAGGGCGGGCGATGCCGCCAGTGTATAGCCGAACCAGTCGACGTATTTCTCTTTCCCCTCCCGGTTGAAGATGAGGGTGAACTGATAGAGAAAGGTCGTGAAACGCACGACGTTTGTTTCCGGGTGCGCCGCGCACCACTGTTCCATAAAGCGGCGGATATAAGCCCTCGTCTCGGGGTAGGACGGATCATACATCAGTTGTTTTTCGCACGTCCAGTGGTTGGTCAGATAGTTATAGATCTGCACGGGGTGCCACGTCAGGCGCGCCATAAAGGTCACGGTGTATTCATGGTAAGGAACGGCGGAGCGGATCGTCACGGTATTGTCGTCGTTCAGCACCCAGTCGGTGACGAGCGTGTTCGTTGTCCGATCCCACACCTGCCAGCGGTGTACCTGCTCGCGGTCGGGGTCGATCTGCTCCGGCAGGTAGTCCGCCATCGGGTCGATGACGAGGGTTGTCTCCCGAGCGGTCACACGCTCGGACAGCAGAAACGTGCGGTGCGCCTCCTCGGGATGTGCCCTGCCCCATTCGTTGTCTCCGCGGACGATGAAATAAGTATTATAAACTTTCTCGGCGAGTTCCGCGGCGTTTGCGGGCAGGCGTGTCCCGTCGCAGTCGCGGACGGCGTCGGCGCCCCACAGCGCGGCGATGCGCCGGGTCCCCTCGACGAAATGCTCGTCGGTCGGAATGGTCACTCCGTATTTTTTCATGTATGTTCTTTCCCTTATGAAATCGTTACAGTTGCGATACCGTCACGAGTGCGCGGTAGACGTTGCAATCCACCGTGTTGCATCCGTAGGGCAGAATGGTCTCGGCAAGTTCCGGGATCTCGGTGATCTCCCCCGCGACATACTGCCGCAGGCGTTCGGCGCAGGCGAGGAGACGGGAGATCAGTCCGCCGAAGCGCGCTTCGTGCACTTCCCACCCGTAAGGCTTGTTCTCGGTCGTCCAGACGACCTCGCGCGTGTCGCGGAAACGCTTCACCGCCGCCGCCGCACGCTTGTAGCGGGGGATCAAGCGACGCAGGGCTTTGCGGTCGCCCGCCCGGTAGGCGGCGCGGGTATCGACCCCGAGGGTCGCCTTGTCGGCGAGTGCGTCGCAGAGCGCCGCCATGCAGAGAAAGAGGTAACGGTATTCGCCCGCTCGCTCCGCCGCGTCGGTCAGTTCCCGGGCGTAGTCGCGGTACGGGGTCGGCTCGAGGACGGCGACGGCACTGTCCTTCCAGCCGAGGAAACAGTCGTTGAACAGAAGCGCCTTGCAGGCGCTGTACGGGCGGGAATAATCGAAATTCGTGCTGATGCGGTTCGGCAGATCGAGACGCATGAAGTCCTCCCACGAGATGCCGAACATTGCCCGGAAGCCCGCGGCAATGCGCCTCTCATCGAAGTTGCCATCGGCATACTGCCTCGCCGCATAGAGGACGGGGAGCGCGGCGAAGTAACTGCAATCGTTACCGTTATCGCCCCACAGCGTGACAAGAATGTTTTCGACCCCGTGCCGCGCGCACGCCTTCATGGCGGGGGCGACGGTTTTCAGGGCGTAGTGGTTCAGGGGGGCGAAGCCCTGGCTCGTCCATGCCGCCGCCGCAAACCACAGCGGTTTTCCGAACCGCTCGTGCGACGTCAGCATACTGTCATACATTTCTTCATCCGTGCTGTAATAATCCCAGTAGCACAGTTCCACGTCCGGTACCTGGTCGATGACCGACTGCGGGAGGTTGGCATTCTTCACGGAATACTCGCCGTGGTTGCCGAGACGGAAGAACATATCGCTCCACATATGGATCTTAAAACCGTATTTTGCGGCAATCTCCACGACCCTGGTGAGATGGCGCAGGAGCAGATCGTACCGATCGGTGTAGCCATGCTTGTCGAGATAGCGCCCGAGTCCGACGTGATGCGCCTCATCGAACCCGATGTTGACGGTGCGTGAGGAAAAGTCGCCCGCGAGCGACGCGAACATTTTATCAATGAGTTCGTAGGTCGCCGGTTCGTCGACGAGGAGAATGTTGTCGATGTCGACAATGCCGTCGTAGACCGGGTGCTTGACGAGGTTATCGAGGTGGCCGAGCGTCTGGATACAGGGTACGAGTTCGATCCCGTGGGCACGGGCGAAGGCGTCCATCTCCCGGATCTCCTCATGGGTGTAACCGCCGCGCAGATACCCGAAATAGGGCTCGCTGTCGATTTTGTAGAGATCGTCGATGCACAACTCCAGCAGGTTGTAGCCCATTCTCTCGAGGTGCAGGATCAGCATTTTCACGCGTTCCGCGGTCATAACCGCGTTGCTGGCACAGCAAATCAGGGCGCCGAATCTCTTTTCAGCCATGTTGTGTTCCTTGTCTCTTCTCATATGACGTGTGATGACGTGTCGGCTCCGCCGCCGCGGAACCGCCGCGCCGCAGGGCGTCGACGGCAGCCGATCTTCCGACAGCCGACGGCTGTCGCCGGTTGCCGCCGCCCGGCGACAGCATCGTTTCTATCATTATTCTACCATAAGCCCGATTTTGTCGGCTAGTAACAAATCGGCGAAATGTCTGTTATTTTCCGCCAAAATAGGCATTTTGTCGCATTTTTTTAGTTTTTCTGTTCCAAAACTGGCAAATATGTGATAGAATATCGATTGTGAGGCGCATATCGCGAAATTCCCCCGGA
The DNA here is from genome assembly GCA_934371135.1 of uncultured Eubacteriales bacterium. GTDB lineage: Bacteria > Bacillota > Clostridia > Oscillospirales > CAG-272 > UBA1740. The sequence continues at coordinate 2,949 of CAKRNO010000018.1, read as the reverse complement.
AAGTGAGGCGACGACGGGTTTATGTTGGATTTTGACCTTTCGCTGACCAAGAAACTGCTGATGCACCTAAGCCTTCTGGCGAAGGCGTCCATTCAGTTGTTCGACGAAGATCTGGAGCCTACCTATGCCTGCACGGAGCCGGGGAACCGCCTCTGCCAGATCGTCAAGTGCCATTACGCAGACCGCTGTGCCACCTCCGATGACCGAGCGCTGCGCCAGGCGCGGGAAACGGAGGCAGACGCTTTCCACTACCCCTGCCACTTCGGAATGCGGGAGATGCTCATTAAACTGAAGCGGGGCAACACGACCCACGGATATCTCATGGTCGGACCCTTCCGCGACCCCGCGGCGCAGGAAGAAACACTGCGCTCGATCTGCACGTATGCGGCATCCTACGGCGCGGACGCATCGGAAATGGAACGACTGTACTTTGCGACGCCCACCTTCACTGAGGAAAAGTTTGAAGCGATCAAAGAACTGGCGTTCGCGATCTTCGAATACGCAATCAATAAGAATCTCATCTGGATCAAGCATAACCTCTTCGAAACGCTCATCGCCCCCTACCTGAAAAGTCACCTGGACGCACCGCTTGATGCCGCGTCGCTGTGTGCCGTTTTCCACCTGTCCGAGAAACAGATCTATTCTATCGTCGTCAAGGCAACGGGTCAGTCACCGAAACGGTATGTCACCGCCCTGCGTATGCAGGAAGCGAAGCATCTGATCCAGACGACGGATGAGCCGCTGACCGCAATCGCCGAGCGGGTGGGGATCCACGACTATAACTACTTCGGCAAACTCTTCAAAGCCGCTTTCGGTCACGCTCCCGCGTCCTACCGACGGGGAGAATCGTAACAGCGAAGCACCGTTATCTCCGAAAACCGACATTCCCGAAAACCGTGACCTCCCAAACGAAGTGTGCCGGCGTGCCCCGAAAAAAACCGACAGAGCCCCGCTCCCCGTCAAAGCCGATGAAAGCCACTCCCCGGAGCCATACGTGTATGACTGAGCCCGAAACCACGACCGAACCCAAAACGAAAAAGCCCCTCCCGCGTCCTGCGGGAGGGGCTTTGCATTCTTCTGTTTGTACTTTACGTCTTATCCTTTTTATCATTCTTCGTTGTATGCTTTGCAACGCGATACGGGGGCCATGCCGCGCACTGCCACGCGCGGGCAGACCAACCGTAGCCGACAGCAGAGAGGTGCCGAAACACCCGGCGCCGCGCTGTTTCAGTCCCCTGCCTCGGGCGGTTTCTCCTCGCCCTCGCAGATTGCTTCATGCCCCTCGTCGGTTCCCTCTCGGGCGGCGCCGTCCGCGGTACTTTCGGCACTCTCCGAAGAAATCTCCGCTCCGGCACGCGTGCGGTCGGTGTCCGTTTCGGCGCCGCCCTGAGCCGCGCCGTTACCGCCTTCCGACGCTCCCGCAGTATCCGAGGCATCGGAAACTCCCAATCGCCACACGCCCCTATCCACGAGTTCGGGGTAATGCGCGCGGTTGATGTGGCGGTCGAGCGCCGACGCGACATACAGATACCACGCCATGAAAAGGAGCGGCAAGAGGAAAAGATACACGATCTTCCCGCAGCACCGCGCGATGAATCCCAGCCGATCGAGCAGTCCCCCCGCCAGAAAGACGAGCGAGAACAGGAGCGACACGGGCAGGGTCTTGGTGTATAAAAACGCGGATGTCAGCCACATATTGAAAAAGGAATGCGTGTACAGCGTGACCTGCACCAGCATTTGCAGGAGGATCGGAAAAATGAGGAGCACGAACACGCAGGTCGGCAGATAGCCGAGGACGTCGCTGCGCCCCTGCCGGGCGGCGCTGTTAAACGCACGGAGCAATCCGATCAGAAAAAAGCAAAGACAGTACCACGCAGCGTTTTCACGCACCCCCTGCCGAAAGTTCTGCCCGTATTCATAGGATTCCCCGAACACAAGCTGGCGGATCTGCCGCGCCACGCCCGCCGCCCCGAGACCGAAGAGGACATACCCCACCACGCGGGCGACCGACGAGACGTATTGCAGGGAGCGGACGGCACCGAGATACCCGTCCTCCGTCATTTCCCCGTTTCGGAGCGCCTCGGTCAGCGACGCAAACGATAAGTCTGCGAAAAAATCGGTCGCAAGCAGCGGCAACGCAAAAAGCAACAGCAGCAGCCCCGAGAGCAGCAGTTTTCCTGGACAGTTCCGCACCCGATCCCAAAAGACCTGCGGTCGCGTATGCGGCAACTGCTCGAGGGTAAAATCTTCCGCTTGTTCGGATATTTTATTTTTCTTTTTCATTATCCATCCCTCTTATGCGGCGGCTTTACATCGAAGGATTCCCCTTGCCTGCCGTCCGACGACCTGTTTGATTGCGGGCGCCATTCCGCGCTTATATGGTAACAGATGAATCCGCCCCTTGGCAAGTACCATTCTGTAATTTACGACATCTGTGCATGAAACTGCCACTGTATATCCCTCCTGCCCGTACCTCACTACCGCAGAATAAAGATGCCTTCAATCAGAGCAGCACCTTCTTTCCCGACGAGCCAAGCACCCATCTCCTACCGCATTGGAATCACCGTAAAACAGAGGAGATCCCGTGACCGTGCGTGCTTACACCAATGTCATCTCCTGCGTGCTTTTTCCTGCATAGTGCGTCTGCCGCGCCGGAACGGAGAATGCACGCCGGTAAAATCACCGTCGCCGTCCTGCCCTCCCCTGCGCAGACAAATCAAAACGGTGAAGCAACGGAATCCTCCTCTCTTACCCTCTTTGCAGAAAGTGCCGGGCTTGCCTCCGGAATCCTCACTGTAGAAATCCCTGCAAAAGGATAAAGCTGAAAACGCGCCAAAGCAACAACACCTGCTATTCTGATTTTACATTTGATTTCAGTGCAAGAACCGTATTTCGACAATCCACATCATCTGTTTTCCCTTTCGGAGCCCGTATCGTAGCACAGGGGAT
>CAKRNO010000017.1 GCA_934371135.1 uncultured Eubacteriales bacterium | reverse complement strand
TTCAGTGCAAGAACCGTATTTCGACAATCCACATCATCTGTTTTCCCTTTCGGAGCCCGTATCGTAGCACAGGGGATGCAATTGCTGAATTCCAAGAGTAATGGACTTACTATTGTTTGGCTTTAATTCATATATTACTTTATTCACATAATCGATAGAGTCAACAAATCCATATTTACCAGTTGTCCGCCCCGCCCCCAAAATCCTATCTTGTGTTCCGACTTTAAAGCCCCTATGAATCTTTCGCCCACTCGCGGCATTGGATATAGTTTCACCATTTGCATTATGCTGCAGAGACTGCACTTCACGCCATGCCTCATCCGTAAAATCCGCTTGGTTGGCTTTCCGGATGATAACGCCGTCTCTTTCCCCTATGATATTCGCCAGCGCCCGTTTGCTACCGGCGTTACGGATGGCAGCGGCAATTGCCCGGACGCCGACGGTCACGATCAACGTGAAGGACGCAATCGCCGCATCCTGTGCCCAGTTGCCGTCTATATACTGCTCAAAGCCGCGCCAAAAACCTCTGCCGCATGCGTAGCTCTGATAACCGGCAATGGATGCATGAATGACCAACGACGCGGCAACGCTCCCCGCAGTCATCAGGAAGAGACCCAGCTGACCGGTCAATGCGCACAGCGTCGCAGCGAGTACCACCAATGCGATCGCCACGAGCTTACCCGCGGTGCTCTGCCAGAATTTCTCCCACCAGTTCAGCTCCGGCGGGTCGTACGCCAGCGGTGTATTGGTCTCGATCGTATAGCCGCCAAAGCCCATATTGACCGGATTCCCCACCGTGAGAGAATACAGATTCAGTCCATAGATCTCCGCGGCATTCGCCACAACGGTTTCTACATTCGCCGCGCTCAGGAACTGCTTCGTCACAGGGCTATAGTATCTGCCGCCGATGTAATAAAGCCCGCTCTCCCGGTCGTAATACTGCGATCTCCACCGTATCGGGTTGAAATCTGCTACACTGACCCCGGAGATCCCGGCATCCCCGACCGGTGTCGCCGTGCAGTTGCCCCAGGCATCATAGTCATACCGGGCAACCTCGGAAATTTCGTAGAAATCCGTACCACCTCTGTCTAAAGGTGCATTCTTCTTCGCATACAGAATAGAACGCACATTTCCGAGACCGTCTTTTACATAGTAATAATAGTCGCTATTGCAGTAAAAGCCGATCATTTCCTCCGCATCGTACAGATAGCGGATACGGATATTATCCCGGAGCTCGTCCACCAGCTTCGCACCGTCCCGGAGGAAGTGCGTGACAACACCGCCCGCGACCTTCTCAAACCGGACGCCCTGGTTATCATACCGGTAGGTGGCATCCTGACCGAACTCCTGCAGCCGGCTCCCCCGGTGCCAGGTCAGCGTCGTCCCCCGATAGGAGGTACAGTTGCCGATGGCATCATAACCGTATGTCTCACTCCCGCGGGAAACCAAACGACCTCTGTCATAAGTATATACGATTGTTTCTCCGGACGCAAGCGTTTCCGATGCCATACTACCGTCGGCGTGGTAGGTATATTGCTTACTCCCTCACTGTCGGAGTAACGCCTGCGGGGAGGACCCTAGGGCATTTGTGCCTTGCGACCCTCGATCGCAAGGCATAAAGCGCATTCAGCAGCAGCCGGAAAGGAAATCGGTATCCTTGTCCAGCATGACGTAGCGGTTGGCGTTCCGGAACAGCAGGGTGTTATACGTCGTAGCCTCTCTTTCGGTGACAAACCGCGTCTTTCCTCCGGGTCTATCCGTTACGATGACCGCCAGCGTCGGTGCTATGACCCACAGGAAACGATTGGTCTCCCCCGCCCCCGCAGATATCTGCTCTTCACACAGATCGATGATCGGGTTATCCGTCACGATAAACCGGTATCCGGCATCCTGGGGGATGCGCAGAAAGGAAAGATGATATTGCAGATTTGAGCTCATAATGATGGAATTGATGGCGATCTGATGATACGCAAAATACGGGAACATCCTGTCAGGGGAGATGGCACCGGTCCTGCCGACGCGGAAACGCGCGAGGAGCTCGTCCAGTACCTGCCGCTTCGACGGCGACGACCATATCTGACGCATCACACAGATGAAAAAATCAGAACGCAGTTGTTCGTCCCGCATAAAGCTGCCGTCCGAGGAGAGCAGCTGGTTCCACACCGCCATGGAGATCGGCGTCTCAATCTTGTGCAGCAACTGCTCACCGCGTTCGGTGAACCACTTCCCTTTCAGATCGGGCTTTCCTGACCGCCGGGGCGGCTTTCCGGTCCTCCCGGCTACGCCGGCAGCGTCGGCTCGCATCCGGCTCCGTAGTTCGAGCAGACTGTCCAGCTCCGCGATGCTCTCCGTCAGTACCCCCGGCAGATCGGTGTACATGGTATCAAAGGCGCGCCGCTCGCGTTCGGTCAGACACCCCTGGACCGAAAGACTGAAGCCATCGAATGCAAACGAAAAGTTCCGGTGCAGTATCGCGGTCTTATTCTGATGCTTATCGTAGACGTGCATCGGTTGCCCGTTGCCCCACACGCCCATCGGATGTTCCTGATCCATACCGCTGTTTAGCATTCATTTACCCCCGTTTTGCGGAAAAATTACTACAACTCTTAAGTATAAAATAATACAAAATCATAGTTTTGTCAACATACTATTTTAAAAATAGTATTGAAAAGATATGATTTTTGAGTAAACTTAAATCGAATGGGGACGGATCATGACAAAATGGAAAAGTGATATTGAGGAAAATACCCGGAGCGGTATAGTCGAATTGCTGATCCTGCAGCTGTTATCCGAAGAAGATATGTACGGGTATCAAATCAAGCAGGAACTGGTGAAACGAACAGATGGCGCCTTTGTTATGAAGGAGGGGTCACTCTACGGACCGCTCTATCGGATGTCGCAAAGGAATCTCGTATCCTCCTACAAAAAGCTGGTTGGGGAAAAACGATTCCGGAATTACTATCGGATCGAGGCTGCCGGTCTCGAATACCTGTCGTATGGCAAATCCGAACTGCAAACCGTATCCCATGGCATATCATTGTTGTTTAATTGGGAGCAAAAGTAAAAGATGGTTTCAAACAAAAACATTAAGCAATACCTGAAGCTGGTCCGTAAGAGTCTCCCCTGCTCACCCGCAGTCAAGACCGCCATTCTCTCCGAGCTGAAGCAAAGCATCCTGACAAGCGAGGAGGAGCGGGATTGGACGGTCGAGGAGCTACAGGATCGGTTCGGCACCCCGGAAGAAATCGGCGAGGGCTTCAGCCATGGCGGGCTGACCGAAGAACTGCGGCAAAAAGTCCGCAAAATTCGCGTTGCCTACATTTTATCTGCCGTTTCACTCTCTCTACTTATTGTCTTTCTATTGTGCGCATTAGCCAATTCTCTCGATACCAGTGACGCAAATGTATTCGTCACAAACTACGACACTCATTAATAATAACATCATTTGGAGGACAGTATGAAAAAATCAATTGTAGCAATGGTTCTATCTTTTATCCTGCTCTTGTCTTTGACATTGAGCCCGTCGGCCGAAGGAACGACCGATACCACCACCGTGGACGAAAACGGTAACACCGTCATATATTATGACGATGGCAGCTACACTCTTATAACCCCTGCAAAGGCTGTTCCCACAGCCATGACGCGCGCTGCCGTCCATGACACCGCCGGCGAAGTCAGCGCCATCAACTACGCAAAAGACGGCGATCAGAACTGGAAATATACCCTGATCGGTTACTTCACCTATGAAGAAGGCGTCTCCTGCGTGTGCACCAACTCCACCTATGAAGTGTCTATCACCGGCAAAGGCTGGAAGTTCTATGACCCCTCCAACACGTGGAGTGAAAACGCCGCATACGGTTACGGTGTTTTCAAACATAAATTCGCATTCATCACCAATAACACCACCACGGTTGATCTGCGGATCAGATGCGATAACTACGGCAATTTCTATTAACTCTATCGCCGGTCAATCCGCTTGTTCTTTGCTCCGTTTTTTCTCCTGTGATTGATTATCTTTACCATGTAACGGAGCAAGCCTTTTCATCCGATATCCATGCGCCAATAGAAACGCCCTCCTGCAACAGCCGCAAAAGGCTGTCGCAGGAGGGTTGAATTTTATTTTTGCCTCGTGACAGGCGGGGGCGATGACGTACCAATAAGCCCACGGGCTCGCCGGCGAGAGGAAAAGCGCCGGCGGCTTGCAGAGAACGCCGACAAAAGCGGAGAGCGACTCCCTTATCGGGAATCGCTCCGTTTTCGTTTTTCCCTTATAACAAACAGGCCGGCTTTATCCGAGATAATAGAGCAGCAAAAAAACGACGGCGGCAATCAGGAACAGCCCGCCTGCGGCGTACAGGTAGCTGTAGCCCGGCTTTTCCTTTCGTTTTTCCCGTTTCTCCGCGACGTAGTCGGGGTACTTCTGCTTCGTCATGGTGCCGGGGCGGAAAATGGTGCGGAAGAACAGCCCGACCGAAAACGTCAGACCGTCAAAAGCGCCCTTCCGCGTGCACCACACGAGCAGACCCGAGAGGGTCAGCGTCACGCCGGGGATCGTGAACGCGTCCGCCAGGTAGCGGATGCGTTCCTGCGTCTCAAGCCCCCCCGCAAAAACCCCGCGGACAGACAGATACAGGATCGCGAGCGCACCCCCGGCGGCGAGCGCCACAAGGAAATGAATGAGAAACCTTTTCGTTCTCTCGCTCAAAGCCCGAGTTCCTCCTTGTACTTCTGCTCCTCCGGCGTGTTGCACCAGACAAAGTGCCCGGGCGTGATTTCACGCATCGAGGGCTTCTCCACCGAGTAATCATGCTCACGGAGCGGCTCGTAGGTGATCCGCTTCCGCTTCTTCTCATACTCCGGATCAGGGAGCGGAATGGCAGAGAGCAGCGAGCGGGTGTAAGGATGGAGCGGGTGTCGGAAAAGCTCATCGGAGGTCGCGAGCTCCACCATCTTGCCGTAATACATGACCCCGATCCGATCGGAAAAATACTTGACGACCGACAGGTCGTGGGCAATGAACAGAATGGTCAGCCCCATTTTGTGACGGAGATCGTCCAGGAGGTTGATGACCTGCGCCTGCACCGACACGTCGAGCGCGCTGACCGGCTCGTCGGCAATGATGAGCTCGGGGTTCATAATGACGGAGCGGGCGACCCCGATACGCTGTCTCTGCCCGCCCGAGAACTCGTGCGGATAGCGCCCTGCGTGCTCGGGGACAAGCCCTACGGTGTCCAGCACCTCATAGACCCTCCGGTTGATATACTCCTTGTCGCGCTCGCCATGAATCACGAGCCCCTCGGATATAATTTCCCGTACGGTCATACGGGGGTCGAGCGAAGCGATCGGATCCTGGAAGATCATCTGGATCTGCGTCACGAGCTTGTGTCGGTGCAGCTCCCGCATCGTGCGGTCGTAGGTCTCCTTGGCTTTTGCGTGCTCCTCCGGGGGGAGCGTCCGGAGCGCCTCCTCGTAGGCGGCCTTCGCCTCCTGCGTCTTATCCTTCAGATACTTTTTCTCGCAATGCTTGTGGTCGTCGCGTGCCGCCTTGCATTTTGCCTTTTCCCGTGCGACCGAAAGGCGGAGCTCCGCCCGGCACTGCCTGATCTTCTCCTCCCTGTCGGGGTCATCCCCCGCCCTCAGGTCAGCGATCTTTTGCTTTGCCTCGGCGCGCAGCCGCTCGATCTCGTCACGGTATTCAAGGGTCCCTGCGGCGATGCGCCGCCCCTTGAAGTAGACACTGCCGCCCGTAATATCGTACAGCTTGATGATGGAACGCCCGGTCGTGGTCTTCCCGCAGCCGGATTCACCCACCAGCCCGAAGACCTCTCCGCGCTTGATGTCAAAGGACACGTCATCGACGGCTTTCAGCCGCCCGAAATGCTGCGAAAGGTGCTCCACGCGCAGGAGGACCTCTCCCGCCGACGGATCATCGTTCCGTCCGGCGGCAGCCCCGCCGGCGGTGACAGTCTCCGCCGGGATACCGTCAGCTGTTTTCTTCTTCTTCTCCGGCATCTTCCCTGGCGCTCCTTTCTTTCATTCTGGCGATCCGCTCGGTCACGATGGCAGGCGGCTCCACCTTGGGTGCATTCGGATGGAGCAGCCACGTCGCCGCACAGTGCGTATCGGTGATACGGAACATCGGCGGCTCCTCCTCAAAGTCGATCTTCAGCGCATACCTGTTACGGTCTGCAAAAGCGTCTCCCTTCGGAGGGTAGATCATATTCGGGGGGGTCCCTGGAATTGCCTCCAGCCGTTCATTCGTGTCAAGGTCAGGCATCGAGGAGAGCAGCGCCCAGGTGTACGGATGCGCCGGGGAATAGAACACCTCGTTGGAGGTCCCGTATTCCACGATCTTGCCCGCGTACATGACGGCGATTTTGTCCGCCATATTTGCCACGACCCCGAGGTCATGGGTGATGAAGATGATGGACAGATGGCGCTCCGCCTTGAGCCGGTTGATGAGCTCGAGGATCTGCGACTGAATGGTCACATCCAGTGCGGTGGTCGGCTCGTCACAGATCAGAATGTCCGGGTTGGCGGCGAGCGCGATCGCGATGACGATCCTCTGCCGCATACCGCCCGAGAACTCGAACGGATACTGACGGTACCGCTTTCTCGGCTCGGGGATACCGACCTCCTCCATGAGCTTCAGCGCTTTCTGCTTCGCCATGCGGCGGGTCAGATGGTTGACGACCCCCGAGGCATTTTCCTTGAGATAGTCGATGATGGCGATCGCCTCGGCGCGGAAATCGCGGTGGGCATTGGCTTCCAGCACCTCCTCATAGTGCGTGAGCAACCGTCGGCAAAGCCCCACCACATTGTCCCGCGCGAGGTCCATGTCCACCAGCACGGGGGGTACCGGGGTCCAGTCGGGGCAACGCCCCTTCTTTTTGGTATAACGGTCGTACTTCGCCTGCTCCTTCGCCGCCCGCTTGCCCTCGGCAATGTTCCTGGCGGGGCCGCGGAAGTACACCGACAGCGCATCCCGCAGACTCGACGTAAACGTACTGGCGATGCTGTCGGGATGGATCTCCAGCGGGTCGATGGACTGCGCCGTCATCCGGCAGAGGTGCTGGTACGCCATCCGGGCGGCACCCTCGTCGCTCCCGATCGTCGTCTCGATCATCCTGCCGAAAGTCCCGGTCGCATCCTTGAGTGCCTCGCACAGCGCGCGTTTCGCCGCGTCGTGCCGCTCTGCCGAGTAGCGGAGCGAAGCCTCCACATAGTCGATGAAGTTGAGCATGAAATGCTCGTCGAGGTACTCATGCAGGACCCGGTTCAGCTCATGGACGGGCAGATCGGGCAGCGGCTGCCCCGAGAAGGTGAGATAATAGCCCTGCGAGAAGAAGTTGGGCTCCTCCTTCGCCACCGCATTCTCGAGGATGGCTTTGATCCGCGTCAGACTCCCGCAAATGGCGGAATAATCCCCCGCGTGTGCCGCGGCGCGCGCCGCAGTCCTGACCGCGTTCGCCTCCGTGATGAGCGTCTCCGCATCCTCGCCCGAGACCACATAGGTATGGATCGCCCGGACGGCGATCGTCATCGCCTCACGCAGGCGCCGCACAGGGTTCTCAAAAGCGTTCTTCTCGATGAGGAACAGGATGTTCTCCAGCTCCGTAATGGTCTCGCTTGCCGCATCGCGGGCGGCATTGTACTCTTTTTCGAGCGCGATATGCTTGAACTCGAACTTGTCAAAATTCTTGCACATCTGCGTGAGTTCTTCTGCCTTTGCAGGGTCCCCCGCGGCACTGACCTCCACCATCGTGCGGTTGAGGCGAGCGAGCAACGAATTGAATGCGTTGCGGCTCGCTCTCTGACGAGCGCGCCCCTTGAGGAGCATCGCCTCGGTGAGCTGTTTCCCGATCCGCATGATGGGGTTCAGACTGGACAGCGGATCCTGGAAGATCATAGCGATCTTATCCCCGCGGATCTTGTAATACTCATCCTCGGAGATCTTGAGCAGGTCCATGCCGTCATAGAGGATCTCGCCGCCCTCGACAATGGCGTTCCCGGCGAGGATGCCGAGGATCGCCTTGGAGGTCACGGATTTCCCGGAGCCGGATTCCCCGACGATCGCGAGGGTCTCCCCCGTCTCCAGATCAAAATTGATGCCGCGCACCGCCTGTACCTTCCCTCCCGGGGTGCGGAAGGAGATGCGCAGGTTCTTGACTTCTAGTTTCTTTGCCATGTCTTACTCCTCCACACCGCGCAGCGACGGGTTGAAGGCGTCGCGGAGCCCGTTACCGAACAGGTTGAAGCTGATCTCAAGCAGTGCGATGAACAGCGCCGGGAACAGCACCACATGGGGCGCCGTCGTCATGCACGACTGCCCGCTCGAAAGCATGGAGCCGACAGACGACATCGTCGTGCTGTCCAGATTGATGATGCCGAGGTAGCTTAACGTCGTCTCGGAGAAGATGACACCGGGGATGACGAGGATGGAGCCGGTGATGATGGTACCGAGGCTGTTCGGGAAAATATGCTTGAACATGATGCGGGCATCCCGCGCGCCGAGCGTGCGTGCCGCGAGCACATACTCCTGGTTCTTGAAGCGGTAGAACTGCATACGCACGCGGCTCGCCATACCGATCCAGCCCGTCAGCACAAAGGCAAAGAGCAAAGCGGGCACAACCCCGACCTTACTCGCCAGATGCAAATTGAACAGCACCGTCACGACCATGAACGGCACGCCGGACAGGATATCGGAGATACGCTCCATGATCATATCCGTCACGCCGCCGTAGTAACCCTCGATCGCGCCGTAGATTGCGCCGATGAACAGGTTGATGGCAGAGACGACGATGGCAAGCAGGAAGCTGAATCTTGCCCCCTCCGCCAGCCGCGTGAAGATGTCAAAGCCACGCTCGTTGGTGCCGAAGATGAAGCTCGGCTCAAAACCGTAGCGGTAGATGAACATATTGTACGAATTTACCCGCACCGAGTAGTTGTAGCCGCTCTCGGAGGTACCGCCGCGTTTAGCATAGCGGTAGGCGCCGGTTGTGCTCCCGGTCTCAAGGTAGGGGTCGGAGGACAGGCGCATTTTGCTGGTGTAGTCGTCTGCGCCACTCGTCCGGTAAGCGGGAACAAAGTTGCCGTCGGCGTCATATTTCGCATTTCCCTTCTGGTCACATACGAACCAGATATCGGGGTTGCGCTTGAACGCAGGCGCCTTTGCCTCGTCCACATACGGGACAATGACCTGGATCCCGTTCTGATCCTGCCATGCCTGCAGGGCAAAGTACTCCTCCTGCGTCATGGTCATCACCTGCGTCTGCAGCGCCGTATAGGTGCTGACGCGGATGGTATAAAGGGTCGAATCCGCCTTCCCGAGCTGAGAAACGGTACGTTCGGAAATGACCTTATAGACGATATCCATGTTACGCTCTTTCTCGAGCGCAAGGTAGATATCGTAACGGTTTTTTGACACCTCGTCCTTTTTGCTCCCGTCCCAGATGCCGGATCCGTCCAGAAAGGACAGGCGCGGCTTCAGGTACTGGTAGTTCACGATGGAGGTATCCGTTGCATACGCGTCGGTGTAGGTATCGTGCCCGAAAAAGGGACCGATTACAGCGAACAGCAGCAGAATGAGAATAATGACCGCGGCGACCACTGACGCCTTATTGCGGCAGAACCGACGAAACGCGTCGTGGAGGTAGCCCACCGGCTTGGTATCGAGCTTTACGTCCTTGATGACACGCTCGCTCCCGACCAGGGCGAATTTCTCACGCGGTATATCGCGATACAATGCAAATTGATCGTTCATCACTTCGCCCCCATTCTGATACGCGGATCAATGATCCCGTAGCTGAGATCGATCACGATGCCTGCGGCAAGGCCGAGGAAGGTATAGAACACGGTCAGCAGCATGAAGAAGTTGTAATCGGGGGCAGGCTGTGCATTGATCGCCCCGATATACAGCTCCCCGACGCCGGGGATCGTGAATATCTGCTCAATAATCAGCGAACCGCTCATGATGGAGAGAAATTCTCCGAGGATCATGGGGAAGATCGGCACCATCGCGTTCCGCATTGCGTGGCGGACCGTCGCCTGTGAGCGCGTCAGCCCCTTGGTCCTGGCGAGGAGCATGAAATCGCTCGTCAGCACCTCGGTGAGCTCCGCGCGCGTATAGCGCGCAAACCCCGCGATCGTCATGAAGGACATCGACAGAATCGCCGGGATGATGGATTTAATATACATCCAGCTCCACGCACCTTTGGTCACCTCGGCAATGGCGCCTGTCCAGCCGAGCTTGAAGTAGAGAATGTATTGCACCAAAAACGCGTAGATAAAGGACGGAACCGACACGAAAATCATGATGCCCGTGGAGATGACATGGTCCTGCCACTTGTTCTTTTTCAGCGCGGCAAAAATGCCGAGCAGGAGCCCGAGGGGGACTGAAAAAATCATTGTGGCGACGTTCAGTACGATGGTGAAGGGCAGCCGGCTGGTAAACACCTGCCAGACGTCGTTGCCGGTTTTATAGGTCTCGCCGACGCCGAAGTTCCCCTTGAACGCCTGCTTGACAAAGCGGAAAAACTGCTCGACAATCGGTTTGTCATACCCGAGCATTTCTCTACGCATCATGATCAGCTCCATATCCTTGCCGAACTGCTCCGCCGGTTGGTTCGGCAGCAGCTTGACGAGCACAAAGCAAATGACCACAATGATGGAGAAGGTCAGCAGCATGAGCAGGATCCGCTTGAGTACATATTGCAAATAATACACGCCGTTCTCCTTCTGAAGCACACCGAAAGAGGCTACCCCCCTGTGCTTCCGGGAATAGTCGGGGCGCCGTTTGTCGCGGGGAGCCCCCAAAACTATACAGTCAAAATACGGACAAATAAGTAGCAGGTGTTTCTCCCGCTACTTATCTGTCTCATCCGCCAGGGAGCGGAAAAATTATTTGTAGTTCAGAACCCCGCCGGGCTGCTTTGCCACATAGGCGGCAAATTCAGCATCGTCCAGCGCGTAGGTGAACCACTCGACACCGCCGCGACCCATACCGACGATGTAATCCTCGGTTTTGTAGTTCACTCTCATGCAACGCAGAGAAGCGGACGCGTCGGTCATCAGCGGGAAGATGTTGGCAAGCGCGAGAATCTTGCCCTCGGCAGCCGCGAGGATGGTGATACGCCTGGAGGTCGGGTCGCTGGAGCCCGCAGAGAGCTTCACGACCTCGGTCGTGGTGTTGCCCTCGGCATCGACTACGCGTGCCTCAATCTCATTGCCCTGCAGGCACTCGCTAACCCAGTCATAGAGGCTGGCGCGGAGCGTCTTACCATCGAGCTCGACATCCATCGTGATTTTCGACTTATCCGTGAAGAGGTCGTACTGGAGGGAGCCGGTGAAGCAATCCATCATGGAATAGGGGTTGAACATGGAGCCGCCGTACCCGACACCGTACAGGATATCGACCTGACCGTTGCGCAGGTAGTTGCCGAAGGTGGTGGAGCCGAGCGTCTGGCTCTGCACAAAGGTCACATGACCCTCGAACTTCGTGCCCTTCACAGCCTCGGTCCAGGCAGCCTTCAGGAATTCAAAGCCTTTGGTGTAGAAGTTTGCGTCTGACGGTTTACCGATGACAATCTGAACCTCCCACTTGCCGTCGGCGACTGCCTCGGCGGAAATCAGCCCGTCTGCGACAGCCTTATCGTATGCGGCGTTGAAAAGGGTCTTTGCGCCGCTCGGGTCATACCCGGTGATGGAGTCGATCGCCTCGTCGCGGGTCGCATACTCCTTGCCTTCGCCCCAGTGATCCGAGAGCCCCCAGAACTTGAGGACCGCGTCCTTCGCCTCGTCGAGCGAGCGGTAGGTACGGCCGGAGTCCGGATCGGCGACGATCATGGAGGAAAGGAGCGAGGATGCGATGCCGCTCGTCGGAGACAGCGTCAGGATGAACTTCGAGCGGTCGAGCGAGTAGCTGAGCGCCTTACGGAAGTCGTCAATGGAGAGGACCGTCTTGATGACGCGGTTACCCGTGATCTCCGGCTTTGCCGTTGCCTGCACGGTCTCCAGGTTGTTGAGACCCGGGTTCATGGCAAGATACCAAGTGGACTCGGAATCCTGGTAATAGGTGTAGTCACTGCCCTGATAGTCCGCCATGTCCTCTGCCTGGAGGCTGTAGCTGTCCAGCTCGCCCTTCAGGAACATTTCGAGACGCGTGCTGTTCTCTTTGACCTGCTTATAGACAATACGGTCGGTCTGATAGGTGCCCGGGATATAATCCTCGGGGGTGTAGCCGTGCCACTCGAGGTTTCTCTCGAGGATGAGCTCGGCGCCCTCGGTGTAGCCCGTCAGCTTGTAGGGACCGAAGCCGACGAACTTATCCACGTCGGTGCCGTAGGAGTTGGTGTAGACACCACCGTCCATCTTAATCAGCTGCTCATACAGCGGCGCATATACAAGGAAGAAGCTGGAGCAAAGTTCATAACGGAAGAAGAAGTTATCCTGCATCGCGTTTTTCAGCGCGATCACGAGGTTACCGTCTGCATCTGCGAAGAAACCGACGTTGCCGTCATAATCGAGCGAGCCGAGCATCTGACCGAAGAACACCATCTCCTCGAATTCAATGTAGGCATAGTCGCCGACCTTCGCCGCATACGCTTCCACATTCTCATAGCCCTGGAGCATGGCGACGGCATCCTGCAGGTTCTTCAGGGTGGCGGCAGTCAGTTTGACCCACGATTGAGCATCGGCAGCGGCAATCAGTGCTTTCACGCAATCCCGATACTCATACTTGAAGTCGAGGGTCTTTTCGCCCCAGACATAGGCAGTCTTATCCTCGTTCAGACCGACCTCAATCTCTTGCCCTTCAAGGTCATAGAACAGGTATTTCGCATCTTCGCCCTCACCGACCTTCTTGGTCGTTCTCCACGCGACCTGCTCACCCGTCTCGGCATCCACAAGAACGACCCGCGTGCCGTCCTCATTCGTGACCATCATGTCTTTGAGATAAGCGTTGGCGTATTTCAGGAAGCCTGCGCTGC
The DNA here is from genome assembly GCA_934371135.1 of uncultured Eubacteriales bacterium. Lineage (GTDB taxonomy): Bacteria > Bacillota > Clostridia > Oscillospirales > CAG-272 > UBA1740. Next base: position 21,319 of record CAKRNO010000017.1, on the reverse strand, counting down.
CCCAGTTACCGGTGCTGTTCAGGTCAAGGACGATGTCCTTGCCTTCGTACTGGAGAATACCGTTCTCGCCGGTGGTGAACTTGGCAGGATCCACGTATTCATCGTCGCCCATCGCCGCAGAAACGAATTCGTTGAGCGCATACGAGTTCTGCTTCACATAGTTTTCGGCATTATAGATTTTGAGCTCGCCGGACTGGTAAACGTTGTCCGCACGGTAGTTGGCGGCTTTCGGATCAAGGAGCAGCTTCATGGACGCCACGAAGGATGCTGCCGTAATCGCCACGCCGTTATCGTACTTCAGATTGGTCTTGAGCGGGATCTTGTAGACCTTACCGGTCTCACCCTCCTGCACACCGTACTTACCGACGTACTGTGCCGTCACATCGACGGGGTCACCCGACGCCATGGACGGAACGATCTTGTAACCGGTGAAGTCATCATTGTACTCAAACACATAGAGAGAGTCCGACGTGTAGTCCAGCACGTACGTACTGGAATTGGACTGGTATGTATGCACATTCCATGAGTTGGGGATATCGGAGGGACCCATTCTGTACGAATAAGTCTTACCATCATCCTGGTAACCACGCTTTGTCGTGTCACCGCCGGGGTTTGTGCCGTTGTCGGGCTTGTCGTTCTTCCCACAGGCGAACGCCATCGGCAGAACCATCGCAAGCGCCATGACCAGCACAAGGATCCTGATAAGAGTGCGTTTCATAATAACCTCCCATTTCATCTGAAAAAAGATTATCCACAAACAACCGTGCGGTCGTTCAATGATTAGTGAGATTGTACCCTATTATGGCGCGTCTGTCAAGTGTTTTTGCAACTTTTTCTATTTTTCAGTTATTTTTCCGTGAATTAACTGGATTTTTCGCACAGATTTGGTTGAAATTCGCAAGTTTTCAATTCAGATTATGCAAACTATCTTCTCCCCGTGATATTCCGCCGCCCGGCACGCCGGGCAGCTTCTTTCCTATTAATTTCAATATATCGCGCGCGCCCGTATTCCGTGCGGATGTCCGTACGGTGCCTGCCGGTACCTCTGCATCGGCGGTGACCGCCACTCACCGGCGGCGGGGCTTGCCGTGAAAGGGTTTCGTCGCCGAGGCAAGCATACGGTCGTATACCGCGAGCATCTCGTCAACCATGCGGAACTGCGTATGCGCGCGGTCGAGGTTCTGCCCCGGGCGCGTCGTGCGGAAGTACACGTCCCCCTCCAGGTAATCGGTCAGGAACCGCATCCCGCATTCGTAGGTCATCAGGATCGCGCCCATCGCGAGATACCGCCGCTCCGTCTCCGTGATGCCGTCGCCGACGGCGGAGAGGTACCCGGCGAGATAGGTCTCGTAGAGATCAAAGCGGAAATGCACGCGGGTGAGGTCGGGCTCGTCCTCCGCGCCGGAGTTACAGCCGAAGCGGATACTGTCGCCGAAGTCGTAGCACAGCGACCCCGGCATGACCGTATCGAGGTCAATGACCGCGAGCCCCTCCCCCGTCTGATCGTCCAGCATGACGTTATTGAGCTTGGTATCGTTGTGCGTCACGCGGAGCGGTATTTCCCCGCTCTCAATTCTGTCGACGATCTTCCCGCACAGAGAGGAATGCTCTTTTACCCATGTAATCTCCCGCTCTACCTCATGTGCCCGCCCGCAGACGTCTGCCTCCACGGCGGCGAGAAAGTTCCGGTACCGCACGCGGGTGTTATGAAAATCGGGCAGGACCTCATAGAGCTGCGACGCGTCGAACTTTGCGAGGAGCGAGGCAAAGCGACCGAACGCCACCGCGCTCTCGTAGAAGTCCCGGGGTGCGCGCACCGACTGATAGGTCGTCGCCCCCTCGATGAACACATAGACGCGGAAATAGTCCGTGCCGTCAAAATAGTAGCTCTCTCCCGTCTTTGCCGGCACAATCTGCAGGCACTCGCGCGAGGGGTCGCCGCCGCGGGCGAGTACGCTCTCACGACAGAACGCCGTCACGAGTTCGATATTGTGCATGAGCTCCCCGACGTTTTTGAACAGACGGTGATTGATGCGCTGGAGGATATAGCGGGTCTGCCGCCCCTCCCTCTCCACCGTCAGGCAAAAGGTGTCGTTGATATGCCCCGCGCCGTAACGGACGCAGGAGACATACGCCCCGTCTATGGCAAAATGGGACACTAGTTCGCTGAAAAATGCGTCGTTCTCTGTCATTTTGTTCTCTCCCCGACCGGTCGGTCGGTTATTCTCTTTAAATTTTGTGTAGGGAGTCATGTGTCACACCAGCGGCACCACGTCCTCCATGGGTCTTTCGCGGTACTTGCCGCGTGTAAAGTCCGGGATCTCCACCGCCTCACCCGTGCGGATCGAAATTTCGGACAGCGGCGTGATGGACGCCCACGCCGCGGCATCATAGACGTCGATCGGCATTTTTCTGCCCTCCCGCACACAGCGAATAAGTTCGGAGCACATATAGTAATCCATCCCGCCGTGTCCGAGCGCGCGCTCCTCGTCCGTGATGTTCCGCCAGAAGTCCGGCAAACAGGAGGCATACCCGTCTGCATTATCGAGATATTTACGCAGCGTCTCGGAGGTAACAGAGGTATCGTGCATATCCGTGTGCACTCCCTCAATGAGCACCATATTGGCTTCCTGGCAGGTCAGTCCCTTGGTCCCGCGCACCGTAAACTCGCGGGAATAGTATTTCGGCAGGGTGGTATCGAGCGTGAGCGTGATCGTCTCACCGCCCTCGCAGGCAATCATCGTGCTGACAATATCACCCTGGGCAAATTTCGTACCGATAAGCGACCGATCGGGGTTCTTGTCCGACATTTCAAACGCTTCCAGCCCGCGCGCCTTGCTCGCCATCGAAACGAGGCGGGTCATGCGATTGCCCCGATTGATCCCGAGGAGCCGCGCGATCGGGCCGAGCTCATGCGTCGGATAGTTCTCGCAGTTACGGGTCAGATAGTTTCGCAGGCGATAATGCCGATGGACGTTCCCGCCGAGAATTTCCTCCCGGAGATCGTGGCTGTATGCACCGTGGCAATGCACGATCTCGCCGAGCATCCCCCGGCGCACGAGCGCCGTGGACAACAGCTCGAAGCGGTCATAGCAGCAGTTTTCCAGCATCATGATAGGGGTGCCCGTCTCCTCATAGGCATCGACCAGCTCCCAACACTCATCGAGCGTATAGGCGCCGCCGACCTCGACCGCCGTCACCTTCCCCGCCCGCATACTCTCGATCGCCTGCCGGATGTGCACCTCCCAGGAGGAGCAGATGAATACGAGATCGACCGCAGGATCCTCCAGCAGATCCCGGTAGTTTTCATAAGCGCGCGGTGACCGCGTGCGTTTTTCTTTGACGGCTTCAACCGCCGCGAGGCGGCGATCCTCATAGGTGTCACACACCGCGGCGATCTCCGCCGCATCGATCGCGAGGAGCGTGCGCAGGAGCACACTGCCCCGCTGTCCGAGTCCTACCATGCCGATTCTGACTTTGTCCATTGTTTTTATCTTCCTTATTTCTTCCCGATCGCGGTAATCAGTTCAAGCAGCAGCGCGTCAAAATCGCTCTCCGCATGGGTATAATCGGTGATGGTGCGGAAGCCGTGGCGGTGCAGGAGCGAAAGTACCCACGCACGCCCGAACAGCCGCTCGGCGGTCATGAGCAGGCGGTGATCCTGCATCGCGAGCGTGAAGATCTCCTGTCTGACCGAGCTGTAGACGCCCAGCCCGCCGTCGGGGTACACGACGAAGGGGTCGCCCGCCGGGAACGTCTCCCCGCCGTCACAGGAGCGGTACGGGTCAATGTGACGAAGCGACAGTGCCGTATGATAAAAATTGAAGCCCCAGTGCAAAAACCCTTTTGCGCCCGTGAGGTACAGCATAATCCCGAGGACGCGCACACGCAGGTGCGGGAAGCTCATGAAGATATTGGGCTGGTTGTCCCGGTCGTTATTGCAGGCGTAGTACAGCAGAAACGGCACCTGATGCTCGACAAACGGCGTCTCATGCCCCACCTCCACCACGGGCAGATCAGGGGCGCCCCTCTCCGCAAAGGCGAAGTCACTGAGTGCGTCCATGACCGGCAATCCGCCGGCGTAACATTTCACGGTTTCATAAAGACGGACGTACCGGTCGAGGTGGCTGCCCGACGGCTCATCGGACAGGTGCAGATAGGTTACGTCGAAAATGCCGAGGTCACGCACATGGTCGGCGAGCGCCGGCAGAAAAGCTTTGAGGAACGCCGTATAGTCGTCGCCGTCGGACGCGGTATCCCAGCCGAAGCGGCGGTATTCCGACCCGTCGGGGCGTGTCACCATAATCTTGGGGCACTTCTCCGCCCCCCACTGTGTGAACAGGTGCGACAGCTCAAAATAACGGATGCCCGCAGCACGGCAGATGTCGATGAGCCGTTCAAACCGCGTGAAGTCGAAGCGATACCCGTCGCCCGCCTCGGTCACGCCGACGCTCTGGACGGTCAGGCGCTCCGTACCGACGGCGGTATCGAGCGGTGGCGTGAACATCGGTATGTACGCCATGGTCTGCCCGCTTTCGGCGGCGGCGCGGACATAGTTCCCGAACGCCGTATAAAACGCCTCGTCAAACGGTGCGACGCCGCACGCCTCGGCGATGCAGTCGCTGTGAATCCACTTGGTGACGATGAGGTCGCTCCCGTCGGGCATGCCGTCAAGGATGGTCAGCGTATAACGGCATTCACAGGTATCTCCCGCTTTTTCCGGGTTCTCCGCCCGGAATACAAACTCGTGGGAGCCGACGGGGGTACCGGCGGGGATCTTCACCCAGAAAGTATGGTTCACCCCTGCGGCGAGCGAAAACTCCTCGGCCGCATACGGCAGGAGCGCGTCCGGGAAAACGGCTTCCCCCGCCCCGATGACATAATCGTCATGCCAGGCATTGTCGGTGAAAAACGTGGTCGTATAGGTTTCGGCAGTCAGCGAAACGGGGACGGGGCTTTCCGCCGTCAGGCGGCAGCGCCGCACGGGTCTGTCCGTGCGCACAATGACCTGAAAGGCGTGCATGGCACCCGAGAGGCATACGCCGCCCGACTCGGGCAAACGGGCAGCGGCGCGCGGCAAAACCTTTTCCAGCGCCGATACGGTTTCGATTGTAATCATAGGTTATTCTTTCCTCAAATGTTATATATGGGGACAAATTTTTCCGGTGACCCGGCTGCCGGTCCTCTCCCGTCACACAGAAATGCGATTTGCCCGCGGGACAGCTTACCGACGGCGTGTGAGCGCACCACCGCCTCCCGGGCAGCTGCCGGATATCGCTACGTTTTTATTATTCTACCATTTTCCGGGCACCTTGACAAGCCGAACGGTCATTTTTGCCGAAAAATGGAATCCACCGACAAAAAGCGGAGCGCGTTTCCGATAGGAACGCGCTCCGCGATGGTTCTCCGGCAAAAGAGAAAGTCCTATTGTCCGGAATGAATGACCCGGTCAGATGTCCCCGTGATCCGCCCGATCCTCCGCCCCGTGTCCGTCTGCCGCATCCGACGCCGGCGTCACGGCGCTCCCCCCGCCGGGGGTCGGATGCTTTTCCTTTTTGCGGGAGAGCATACGCAGCTCCCGCTTCAGCTCATGCCGGTGGATGGTCACCGCCTCGACCATACGGCGCAGATAATAGAACGGGAGCAGGAGCGGCTTGCCAGCGAGGCACGGATAATAGGCGCACATATCCCGATAGGTGGGGAACAGACGACGAAACACATAAGAGACCCGGTTCTTCGACCTCCCGTACCGCTGCTCGAACTTGTTTTCCACCGAGCCGTAGGTGCCGCTTTTCAGCATATAGTCGAGCTCCGCCTCCCAGGGTGCTATGACCGGCTCCTCACTGCCGAAAAGATCTTCTGCCATACGGCTGTACCGGGCGGAAAAGGCATCCAGCCCCATCCGTTTCAGCTCCCGTGCGACCTTTTTGTCATCAAAAGAGGCAGATCTCGACCGGTTCAGCAAAAACAGGTCGAAAAGGCTCCGGATCCCCGTCCCGCCGTGCTCGCACAGGTGCTTGTGAAAATGTGCCGTAAAATACAGGTAGTGATCTTCCTCCGTGAGGTCGCGCCTGCCCGTCTCATCGGTGACCGACCTTTCCCGGATATCGGAGAAGTAACGTGCCGTCTCATGCACGCCTGCGATGAGCTCGCGGTGGAGCTCCACATACAGAAACGGCGGGCGGTAGAACTCGTCGTGATTGTACGCGTCCACCGTTTCCGGCGCATAGCCGAGCGCCTCCATGGCGGAGAACAGAGCGTCTCTGTCCTCCTGCCAGTACAGGAAGTCCAGATCGTACATCGGGCGCATCCAGGAGGCGGGGTACAGATCCTTGATGCGGAACCCCTTGACCGGGATGAGCGGGATGTGCTTTTCCCGGGCAGCAGCCGTGATCTCCTCCAGCGCCTGCCGCTGGCAGGCATCCTGCGCGACGAGCACGGAATACTTGTTCCGCCATGCCTCCGCAGGCTCCAGCGCATAAACGAGCGGCAGGAGCCCGTTGTGGTCTGCCAGCTTGTACAGATCGCCGTATGTTTTGAAGATCGTCAGCAATCCGTTCGCCGCTCGATCAAAATCGGCTTTGTTCGGTCGTGTCATCGGACATTATCCTTTACAGCATCTTTAGCGGCGCTTCAGGGCTCGCTCTTTTTGCCCCGGTAGCTCCGCAGTTTTTCGAGGATCATCTTACGGGTCGCAGGGTCCACAAAGAAAACGGCAACCGTCAGGATCCCCATCGCAACCTCCGCAAGGATCATCGCCGGAATGTTGCTCGGCACCGGGAAGATCATAACGACCGACCCGACAACGATGGCGGGCAACCACATGAGCAGGTACCGCCAGAGCGGCTGCGGCAGGCGACCGAACCACCTGACTGCCAGGATAAACTTTGCGGCGGTCTCAACGGCAGCCTGCACGCAAAGCCCGAACAGCGAAAACAGAGGGCTGAACGGGTACATGACACACCAGGTGATGACCATCAGAATGATAGAAATGAGTTTCACGATATTACCGGTTCTCTCCCGCCCTGTCATATCGAGCAGACTCGTGGAGGGCCCGAGCGTGGCAGAGACCAGAAAGATGAGCGATACCACACGGAACATCGTGATATGGTCAATGAGCTCCTCGCTGAAGATCCGGAGCAGAATGTCCGGGAACGCCAGCATAGGGATCGCCAGCATACCGATGAACAGCATCTGTATTTGCATGACGAGCGAGTAAAACCGTCGTATTCCCTCCGGTTCGTTCGCACGGTAGAGGCGCGAGAACTCGGGCATAAAGATTTTGGCCGTAGGTCCCGTGATGAAATTCACCAGTCGTTTGACCAGCACCACGATATTGACAAAGCCGGCGTAGTACGCTCCCGCCAGAACGTATTGCAGGATAACCGGCGCCTGGGTCACAAGCCCCGAGCCCGCGTCCGAGATCTGGAGGCGCAGTACCTTCTGCGGCGGAATATGCTGCTCCGTCGTGGGGGCGGCATCCCGTTTCCCGATGAGGGTCGCTATGCGGTAATAAACGATCACCACCGCGAACTGAATGAAATACACGGTGAGCAGCGCCGTGACGGTCATTTTACCGGAGAGGCGCAGAAGGAGAATCCCGCCGAAGTTCACCAGTCGTCCGATTGCGTATTCCCCGACGAGTGACCGGTAGTAGTGCCCGCGCGCCATCGTAACACTGCTGCTGTCGTACATGACGATGTAGAGGAACAGCGTAACGATAACGAACGTATAGTGCCACTTTCGCAGAGCAAGGGTCAGGGCGAGGGCAATGACGGCTACCGGCAGGAGGTAAAAGAGATAATATTTTTTCTTGTAGGATCTGATACTGACCGATGCGTCGGACAGATAAAAAGCGTTACACTTGATAATCCCTGAAAAAAGCACCCAGAACAGGACGTCAATGACGTTGAGATAAACTGCGTATTCACCGTAGGCGGCGACACCGACGGTATTGGTGATCAGTGCCTGATTGACGATTTCGAGGAGCGCACCGATCCCCTTGATAAGGATGCTGAACAGAAGAACGAGACTCATGGTATCACTCGGCGAGGTGCGCCTTTCCTTTCATTTTGACCGGCGTCATATAATCTCCGTATAGCTGCGTCAGGTATCTGTCATAATTTTCAAAGATGGGGAGCTCCGTGTTTTCAAACGGCAGCAGCAGCCCCTCCCCCACCACGGTGCGCGGGAAGGTATCGCGGATGCCGTATATGCCATATGAAGCAGTCACCCATTCGCTGGTCTCATAATCATATTTTCTGACCAGTGCCTCCCATTTTTCCCCGATGCGCGGGCGGCGCCTTGCGAGCAGTTTTTCTGTGTGCAGCCCCCTCGCGATCCGGATCACGAGGTTTTCGAGGCGCGAGTGGTTCCCGCCCGGATGGCAGTACTGAATGTAGCACAGCTTGTACCAGAAACGCAGACGTTTCTGCTTGCGGATATAGCGCTTTCTCGCCCTCTCACCGGCAGGGCATCCGTCCAGCGGGAACAGGTCGATGAAAGCGAAATACGAGGTGCCGTTCTCCATCGCCATGTTGTTATTGACCATTGTAATCGGATGATTGCGGTCCAGCAGCTGGTAGATCCGCGCATTCTCGCGATAGATGAGTTCATAATTGGCAGGCAGACATTGCCTGACGAGCTCCGGCAGGCGGTCATAATCCCGCCGAGGCAAAGCAATATCCAGATCATCATCCCACGGGATGAAGCCGTTGTGGCGGACAGCCCCGAGGGAGCCGCCGCCGACCAGATAAAAGTGTATGCCGGTCTCGCGGCACATCGCCGCGAAATCGGTTACCATACCGAGCAAAATATCCTGATACTGTTTCAGTTCCATACCCTCATCCTAACGTGTCGGTTTTGTTCAGTCGGAAGCGGCAGGCAGATGCCGCGACGAAAGCCAGAAAAACGTAACTCATGCGGTTATTCTGGAAATTCAGTGAGTTCATGAAGATTGCAATCGCAACCACGCCCCATAGTGCGCAGGGATAAAACGCGTTGCGCGATTTCACCGTACGGGCAATCAGAACCACGGCGAGGTACAGCATGGTGCCGAGGAGCAGGAGAAATTGCCCGACGCCGCATTCCACGAGGAACGAGAGCATCGTATTGTGTACGGAGTACGAAATCGTGTAAAACCCGTATGCATTCGCGGCGGTCTGGTAAAGACCGATCCCGACCCCGAAGAAAAAATTCAGAGGGTTGGCAAACAGAATCTCAAACGCCGCTTCCCACTGGTAGGAGCGCCCCGTCATAACAACCGAGCTGTCCTCACTGCCGAGGTCTCCGAGCCGCGTCACCAAAGAGTCCAGATATGGGGTGTATTTATACACGATTCCCACGGTGACCGTACCGACGAGCAGCGCGATGAGAACACCGAAAATCGCCCGGGAGCGCCGCGCAAAGCAAAGCACTACCGTCACGACGAGCAGCGTCGCCGCAAGCGTGAGCACCATCGCCTTGGAGGTGGTGCAGAGTGTGCCTGCCAGGACCACCGCCGCCACAAGGGCGACGCCGAGCTTCCGTTTTGTAAAGCGGTACCACATGAGCACATAAGAGAAGGACATCAGCTGGAAAATCGCCGCGAGGTTAGGGTCCTCCTGGAAGCCGGTGGCGCGGAAGGTCGTGGCATACGCGTCGACGAACGGGTTGGCACCGACGGCGAAATACAGCAGCATCCCGGCGATGCAGGAAAGGGAGAAGATCATGCCCGCGACAGCCCCCACCTTGACAAAATGCTCCCATTGCTCCCTGCTTGCCGCAGAGCAGTAACGGATATACACAAACCCGTACAAAAGGCACACTGCCAGCTTGAGGATTGACATCCCCGATGTCCGCAGGGATCCGTCAAAGCGGATTACATTCCAAAGACTGAGTACGGGCAGGAGCAGGAACACGGCGGCGAACAGCATATACCGCTCGTTGATATACTTTTCTGCCGGCGAGACGCGCCTCCGCCCCGCATACTCCAGGAGCTGGAGCAGAAACAGCGGGATGATGAGAACGTCGCCGAATGACACATTGCCGAGCGGAGAATCCGCGCTGATGATGCCGATGCCGCTGAGGCCGACCGGCATCAGGAGCATGGTCAGGTCATACAGCCACTGGAAACGACAGCGTCTGCTGCCGGTATCGATCTTATCTGTCACAGCCACTCAACTCCTCATAAATGCGCGTCAGGCGTTCTCCCTGCTCCCGGATATTGAAGGCGGCAGGGATCGCGCCCGTCACACGGGTGCGTGCCCCCCGGGGGAAACGCGCAATGATCTTGTCTGCCCACACCTCCGGCGCGGCAGAGAGCGGCACCATCTCTGCCTCCGGGGTCATGAGCGTCTCCGCGGTGATCTTATCGGAGAACAGTGCGGGTAGCCCCGCCGCCTGTGCCTCCACGCCGACGACGGGCAGCCCCTCGTACAGCGACGGCAGGACGAATACATCCATCGCGGCATAATACTTCTCCGTGTGCTTGTGGACCCCGGCGAAGGATATGTACGGCAGGAGCCCGAGGGTCTCCGCCTTCTTCTTTGTTTTGTCGAGGAGCGGACCGTCCCCGAGCAAAAGCAGTCTCGCATCCGGCCGTTTTTTATGCACCGCCGCAAATATATCCATCAGGAACGTGTGGTTTTTCTGCGTGACGAACCTGCCGATATGCCCGACAATGGGAGCATCGCCCCACCGGAGAGCGTCACGCACCTCATCCCCCGCTGTCAGCGGGCAGGCAAACCGGCTGACGTCCACTGCATTGTTCCAGATATGGACCTTACCCTGCCGTACCCGTTTCTTGCCGTACATCCAGACGGCTGCTTTTTCGGAGCACGCCCAGTACTCGGTCGCGAACCATTTGGCACTCGGACGGAGCACCGCCTTGATGAGATTGCGGCGCAACTCCCGCCGCCCCCAGGTATTGTGATTGTGCAGAATCCTGACCCGGATACCCTCCCGCTTCGCAGCATACAGGGCAAGCGCGGAGACGGCGTTCATGTTCACATGGACGATATCGTACCGGTTCTCCCGGAAGATGCGCCGCAGCGCACGGACATACCCCACCGGCTTCCGGTATGAAGGGATGATATACACCCGTCCCCCCATCTTTTCGATGGTATCGCGGTCAATGATCTTCGACGTGCTTTCCACGAAGAAGTCGAACTGCACCTTTTCGCGGTCGATGTGCAGGTAATTGTTCCAGATGACGGATTCCACCCCGCCACACCCCGTGATGCCGATGATCTGCGCGACCCGCAGCGGCTCTCGCACGGGCGCGCCGACCGCCGCAGGAGCGCGGTCAGGGGCTGCTGTTCTGACATCTGCCGTTGCACTCATCGCCTTATACTCTCCTCGTGACATACTCATATCCTTCTCGGAAACTCCCGTCGCCCGGTGCCGCGGGTAGCGCTCTCCGCATACTGCCAGGCCGTAAGTGGATCGGTTTTTGTGTTGCGTCCGGCGATGCCGGTATAGCGTTACGACGCACGGGCACAACAACCCATCCTACATATAAATACAAAAAATTATACCATTACTATATTTTTTTGTCAACCTAATTCCCCGGGGTACGACCCCAATTTGTCCGTAGATTGTGACTTTTCCTCAATGGAGCGGCGCCCGCTTTGTGCATCCATTCTACGCAAAACGAAAAAGGCACTTCTCTCGAAGTGCCTTGTGGTGGAGATAACGAGACTCGAACTCGTGACCTATGCGTTGCGAACGCATCGCTCTCCCAGCTGAGCTATACCCCCGGTCGGCGGACGAAACCTCCGTCATGCAAAAAATATTATAACAGTTTTTCGGGCTTTGTCAAGACAAAATGCAAAGGAAAAGGGGAAACGCTCCGGCGCACGTCCCGGTCCGGTGTGTAGACAGCGACGCCCCCCTGTGGCGGGGGCGCCGGTGCGGTGCCCGTTTATATCTGCCCTGATCGGCAGCGGCGGATTGCCTCCGGCAGGGCGGCGACGGTGTCGGAGGCGATCATGGCGATGTCCGTCATGCGCCCCTCGGCAATCTCCCCTGCGATCCCGGCGAGCGTGGCGCCCGCCGCCACCGTCTCGGGGGTCAGGGGCAGATAGCCGAGCAGCCCCGCGAGGATCCCGGAGAGCACGTCTCCGCTCCCGGCGGTCGCCATACCGGCGCCGCCCCGTTCGACGAGGTAGGTCTCCCGCCCGTCCGTCACCACCGTCATGTGCCCTTTGAGCAGAACAATGCAGCCGTATTGCCGGGCGAAAGCCTCGGCGAGCGGCTCCGCCCCGTCCGCGATCCTATCGGCTGCCAGCCCCGTTAGGCGCGAGAATTCGCCCGGGTGGGGCGTCAGCAATATCTTTGCTCGTGCGTCGGAGAGGAGCCGCAAATTTCGGCTCAACGCCGTAATACCGCCCGCGTCGATGAGCAGAGACAACCCCTCCCTTTGCATAAGGTCCGCGAGGTAGGCGTGATACGCATCGTCGCACCTGCCGGTGTCCCACCCCATGCCGACCGCGGCGGCTTTGAGCCCATGGGAAAAGTCCTCCGCCGCGCGTGGGTCGTACCGGAGCGACCCGCGCTCATCGGTCGGCATCGGGCAGAGCGTGCTTTCGAGCAGATACGGGAGCACGCCGGGGACGATGCTCTCCGGCACGGCGAGCCGCGCGATGCCGCACCCCGCACGCAGCGCGGAAGCGGCGAGGCAGGCGAGCTTGGCGGCGCCGCTGTACGCGACGCACCCCGCGAGGAGCCCGACAGTGCCGAACATCCCCTTATGGCAGTCTCTTTCCCTCGCGGCGAAGATCTCCGCGAGGCGCCAGGCTGTCAGTTCCCGTTCTCTCCCGATTGCCATTCGTTTCCCCTCCCTTGTGATACGGCGCACCCCTCGTCGGTCTGCGCCCTCTCTCTTTCCGATTGTACCACACCGCAGCCCCACGCGCAAGGTATCTCGCGGGGATTTATATCCTCCGGTTTTCAGAAACCGTCCGGGGCACGTCCGTCCTCCCGCCCGCCCTTGTGCATCCCCCTTTACGCGCAAGCGCGTTTTGATACAAATCGTGAATATCGATTGACACATTTTGTTTTGGTTGCTATAATGAATACGGTAGCCGCAAAAGCGGTAAAAACTATTCGGAAAGGAATTTGACATGAAAAAGTTTGTTCAGTTCATCTCCCTCGCGCTCGTCGCCGTTATGTGCGTGGCGCTCCTCGCCTCCTGCGCACCCGCCTCCGACCCTGACAAAGCTGTAGCAGCACTCAAAGATGCGGGCTATACTGCCCTGAAACTGCCGGCACTCGGTTCGGCAACAGCCATTGTCACCGGAACGAAGCTCGATGACAATAAAAAGACGCAGGTTGTATATATCCGCTATTATGCATCCGCCGAAGACGCCAAGACTGCTTATGAGAGCTTGAAGGATGAGTCCGACAAAGACAAGAAAAATGCCGACGAGTCCGACTGGGTGTTTGCCAAGTCCGGTAAGATCGTTTACTGGGGCACAAAAGACGCAATCAAAGCCGCTCGATAAGCCTACATCAAAACCGGCACCCGCTCGGGTGCCGGTTTTTCTTGTGCCGCCGGATATGACAACGGGCACTGCGCAGGTCTGCGCAGTGCCCGTTGTCCGTTTGGATTGTTTTTCTTTTATTTGTTCTGTGCCGCCGCAATCTTTTCGAGCAGCTCGGTCTGGCGCCGCACGTTCTCGTAGAACTGACGCTCGGTCTCCGCCTTCTCTGCCGCCGCCTTCGCTTCTGCCTCTGCCTTTTCGGCGGCTGCCGCTTTCTCCTCGGCTTCCTTCTTCTCTGCCGCCGCCTTCTCCTCGGCGAGCTTCGCCGCATTGACGGTTTCGTTAAACTTCTTATGTGCCTTCGTCGCAACACGCAGAATAATGAACAGGCACATTGCAATGATCAGGAAATTCAGAATGGCGTTGATAAAGGCGCCCCAGTCGATGTAGATGGAGTTGGCGAGATCCGCCGTCCCGTCCTCCAGGTTCACCCGCTTGAGGAACGTGTAGATGTCCGAGAGCGAATTCTGCCCGAGAATCAGTGCCAACAGCCAGTTAATGATCGGCTTGATAATCTGGTTGCTGAGCGAGGTCACAATCGCGGTGAACGCACTCGCGACGATGACGCCGATTGCCATGTCCACGACGTTCCCTCGCGTGATGAATTTCTTGAAGTCACCCCAAAAGCTCTCCGCCTGCTTTTTCCGCTTTTCTTTTCTTGCTTTTTTGACGCGTTTTTCGCCCTCGGCAATCTTTGCGTCGAGGACCTCCTGGTCTTCCTTACTCATGATATCCTCCCAGATTGACGGGCAGAGCCCGATTTCTCCCTTATTATAATAGTCATGCGTGTATGTGTCAAGCAAACACGGCAGGAAAAAACTTTTTTCACGCGAGGACTACTTTTTTTAAAAAACCCCTTGACAGACGCTGAAAGACATGATATCATAGGGTCACTTTAGCGAGATAAAGTTTTAGCAAACTAAATTACTAAACTGTTTTAACAGTCAAAAGGAGACCCGCCATGAAAAAAATGCTGACCCTTGCGCTCTCTGCGCTCCTCATTGTCTCTGCCGTGCTCGCTCTCGCATCCTGCGGAAAGAGCGATACAAAAGCCATCGAAAAGAAAGGCTATTTCGTCTGCGGCATTACGGTTTACGACCCCATGAACTACTTCAATGAAGACGGTGACCTCATCGGCTTCGACACCGAGTTTGCGCAGGCAGTCGCGGCAGAGCTCGGGCTGGAAGCAAAGTTCCAGGTCATCCCGTGGTCCTCCAAATATACCGAGCTGAACAGCGGCGCGATCGACGCCATCTGGAACGGCTTTACCCGCGGGAATGAATCCGACGGTACCTCCCGCGCGGACTATGTGGACTTCTCCTATGACTACCTCAACAATTCCCAGTGTGTCATCATGAAAGCCGATAAGGCGGCGCAGTACCCGACGCTCGCATCTCTGGCAGGACTCAAGGGTGCCGCCGAAGCGGGCTCTGCCGGTGAGGCAGTCGCCAAGGAAGCCAGCACGAACTACACGGCAGTGGACAGCCAGGCGAAAACGCTGATGGAGCTCAAAGCGGGCACGATCGACTTCGCCGTCGTAGACGTCCTGCTCGCCAACTCCCTCGTCGGCAAGGGGGACTACGCGGACCTCGCGCAGAACGCCGCCATCACGCTGGACCCCGAAGTGTACGCCATCGGATTCCGCAAAGGCAGCGACTTCACCGCCAAGGTCAATGAGGTGATCGTGAAGTTTGCCGAGAACGGTAAGCTCGCCGAGATCGCCGAAAAGTACGGTCTCAAGAACGCGCTCATCCCGAACATCGGCAAATAAAGAAATACGCCATGAGTTTTGCATCCGTAAACGCCCTGCTTCTGCAGGGCTTTGGCGTTACCTGCCTCCTGTTTTTACTGACCCTTGTCTTTTCTCTGCCGCTCGGGCTCGTCGTGATGTTCGGCTCAATCTGCCCTTTCCGTCCCTTGCGTATTCTCACCCGCACGTTTGTGTGGATCATCCGCGGCACGCCCCTCATGCTCCAGCTGTTCGTCGTCTTCTACGTCCCCGGAATGCTGTTTGGCGTCCGGCTTTTCAGCGGGGAGAACGGGCGCTTCATCGCCGCCCTCGTGGCGTTCGTCATCAACTACGCCTGCTATTTCTCCGAGATCTACCGCGGCGGGCTTGAGAGCATCCCGCGCGGGCAGTACGAGGCGGCGCAGGTGCTCGGCATGACGCGGCGCGAGACCTTCTTCCGCGTCATCCTCATGCAGCTGATTAAGCGCATCCTCGCCCCGATGTCCAATGAGGTCATCACGCTGGTCAAGGATACCTCCCTCGCCCGCGTCATCGCCGTCGCCGAGATCTTCTTCATGAACGACACGAAGCTCCTCGCCTACGGTATCGTTTGGCCGCTCTTTTACATCGGCGTCTTCTTCCTGGTCTTCGTCGGCGCGCTGACGCTGCTTTTCCGCTTCTGTGAAAAGAAGCTCTCCTACTACAAGATCTGACGGATCCCCGTCAAACCGAGGTTACTATGTCTCTTTTACAAGTCAACGGGCTCACCAAACGTTTCGGTGACACCGAGGTCCTCCGCGGCATCGATTATACGCAGGAGACGGGCGAGGTCGTCTCGATCATCGGTTCCTCCGGCGGGGGAAAAACCACCTTCCTGCGCTGCCTCAACTTTCTTGAAAAGCCGACGAGCGGCACCGTGCAGATCGGGGGCGATCTCTATGACGCGAGCCAGAGCTATCCCGAGCACGTCATCCGCGAGATGCGTCTCCACTTCGGGCTGGTCTTCCAGTCCTTCCACCTTTTCCCGCAATACACCGCCCTCGAAAACGTGCGTATGCCGCTCTGGCTCCGCACGGCAGAAGCCCTGAAGCGGCAGTACCGGGGGGCAGAGCGGCGCGACCGCCTCGCAGAGGCAAAGGTCGCGTGTGACGCCCGCGCGCGGGAGCTGCTCTCGGAGGTGGGGCTCGCCGAACGCGCCGCCCATTACCCCTGTGAGCTCTCCGGCGGGCAATGCCAGCGTGTGGCGATCGCCCGCGCCCTCGCACAGAACCCGGATATCCTCTGCTTTGATGAACCGACCTCCGCGCTCGACCCCGAGCTGACGGGCGAGGTGCTCCGCGTCATCCGTGAGCTCAAGGAGGACGGCAGGACGATGATCGTCGTCACGCACGAAATGGACTTCGCGCGGTGCGTCTCCGACCGCGTGGTCTTCATGGCGAACGGCGTGATCGAGGAAGAGGGCACGCCCGAGCAGGTCTTCGGCGCCCCCGAGAGCCCCCTCACCCGCGCTTTCCTCGCCGCCTCTCTCAAAAACGACAACGCTTAAGGCGCCCCGCGGCACATACCTCCGGCGGAGAGCACGCCGGTAAGCAGCCCCGAAGGAAAAAGCCCCCGATGCACAAGGCATCGGGGACTTTTCATTTCCGTATTTCCCGGGGAATGGTCAGAGGGGCAGCGGCTCGCCCGGGTGATTTTTCAGGAAGCGCGCTATATTGGTGTTCTTGTAGAGCGGCTCCGCCGTCACCTCACGCAGGATGCTCACCCAAGCCGGCAGCTTCACCGGCTCCCCCTCCTCCGCGAGCTCCACTTCCAGAACGGCGGTGTCGCGCCAGAAAGGATACACGTCGATCTCGAGCGTGTGCCCCGCATAGGGGATGCGGTAGCGGGTTTTGACCACCTCGGCGCTGTCGGGGCGCGCCTCCGAAAGGTACGCGCGGTAGGCGTCCCCGTCAATCTCCCTCTCCCTCTCGATGGAGGTGAGCACGGAGACGCGCTCCTTTTCGGTATAAAAATACCGTGTCTCGCCGCGACAGACAACGGCACGGACGCGGCGGTTGCCGCGCCCGGCGACAAGATACGTCTGCCGTATCTCCCAGATCTCGCCGCCGGTGAGAAAGGACGCCTCCGGCATACGGATGAGGTACTTACGTTCGGTCTCCCGTCCACCGCTGCTCATCGGATCTCGTACTCCCCTTCGCAGAGCTCAAAGATCATGAATGCTCCCTCGCGCTTGCCGCAGAGTTGCCCCGCCGTAAAAGCCACGTCACTGATGGTGACCGTCGTGCGGGTCGGGTCGGGCGCATAGTCGCGCACGAATGGGAAACGGATGGTCGCCGTAATGCCCGCGGGAATCCGGCAGCGATAGACGAACGTGTCGCCTGCATATCTCCATGAACTTTCAATGCGCCCCGACAGGCTGTCGAACATGGCGGAAACGCGTTTCAGGCGCTCCTGCCCCTCGGGGATGTCCCCGGGTCTCCGCAGATCCGGCTCCGGCGCCAGAATGAGGTGCGTAAAGCCCGGTGCCTCCGGGTCGGGGCGGATGCCCGCCGCCGTGGTGAACAGCCACTCCGCGACGGCGCCGTACGCATAATGGTTAAAGGAATTCATGTTGACATCGCCGAAGCCGCGCTCCAGCGTGTAGGAATTCCAGCGTTCCCAGACCGTCGTCGCCCCCTGCCGGACCGAATACAGCCAGGAGGGGTCGCGCGTTTGCAGGAGCAGTGAATAGGCGAGGTCGGTGAGCCCTACCTCCGAGAGCGTCTGCAGGAGGATCCCGGTACCGAGGAACCCGGTGGACAGCGTATCGCCGTTGCCGCGGATCTTGTCTGCCAGTGCGCGGATGGCTTCCCCGCGTGCGGGCTCCGTGAGGAGGTCGAAGTGCAGGGCGAGCAGGTATGCCGTCTGCGAGGTCTCGGTAAGGCGCCCCTCCCGCACATACCGGTCGGTAAACACCTCTGTGAGGTGCCGGTGCAGTGCCTCGTAGTGGGCGGCGCGCTGCTCGTAGAAGTCGCCCGCTTTTGCCTTGAGAATATGGCTGTACTTTGCCATGAGGCGCGCATCGTTGATATAGTATGCAAGCGCGATGTACGGCTTTTCGGTCGGCTCGTAGGCGAGCCAGTCGCCGTAGAAGGTGCGCCCGCCGTTGTCCCCGCCGAAACGGGCGAGGAAATCCATATACCGCTCCATGGAGGCGTAGTGCTCCCTCATGGTCTCGGTATCGCCGTACATCCGGTACAGCACGTCGGGGATGATGATACCGGCATCCCCCCACCCGGCGTTCCCGCCGTTCTCGGCACCGAGCACGTTCGGGATGACGTCGCCGTAGGCGCCGTCCAGGCTTTCCTGCGAGTCGCGCGCGTCGCGCAGCCACTGCCGCATGAAGGCGCGGATGTCCGCAAGATACGCGGCGGCACCGGCAAAGATCTGCGTATCGCCGCTCCAGCCGAGCCGTTCGTCGCGCTGCGGGCAATCGGTCGGGATGTGCAGATAGTTTCCGCGCCGCCCCCATTCGATGTTGGCGAGCAGGCGGTTGAGCTCCTCGTTACCCGTCCGCACGTGCCCCGTCTCCGCAAGATCTGCCGTCAGCACACAGCCGAGGACAGATACGATCTCGGTCTTTTCGGTTACCTCGATCTCCATGTAACGGAAGCCGTAAAAGGTGTGGAGCGGCTCCAGCACCTCGCCGCTCCCCCCGGCAGCGATAAAGCGGACGAGCGCCTTGGCGGTGCGGCAGTTCGCGAGGTACAGGCTGCCCGCCGGTCCGTCATTTCCGCGGTCGCGCCTGCCGGAGTCGTTCAGCATCTCGGCGAAGCGGAGGGTCATTTTCGTCCCCGGTGCGGCATCCATGAGGATGCGCGGCCGCCCGACGATGTTCTGCCCGAAGTCGAGGAGCAGATGCTCCCCGGGGTACAGCACCGTCTGCTCCGACCCCGCACCGACGCGCTTCCACCGCGGGACCGTCCGACCGAAATCGGTGCCGTCCTCCTCGGTCTTCCGCCAGAGTACGGCACTGGCAGGGCGGCGAGAAAGCCCCGGGTGGAGCCGTACCGGTCGGCTCCTCCTCGGCGTGACCTCGCCCGGATAGTCATAGATCTCCGGCGCCCCCCAGGCATACGGGGTCTTCTCGGCATAGGGCGGCGGCAGGCGATGATCGATCGTCTCCCCGTCGTAAATATCGGCAAAGAGGACGGGGCCCGTGACCGCGGTCTCCCACGTCTCTCCGGTGCGGAGGATCTCCTCGCGCCCGTCGGGATAGGAGAGCGTCAGCTCTGCCGCGATCGCAGGCGTGCGGAGCCCGTAGACGCCGAACGAGATGCGCCCGGAATAGTAGCCGGGAGACACCACGAAGACGAGTGTATTCTCCGCCGCAAGGTACGGCATGAGATCGTAGTAGTCGCTCTCGGCGCGGACGCGGTAGTCCGGGGCACCGCCCTTGAGCTCGTCATACACCGTGCCCTCCGCTGTCGGTAACCCGACGCGCTCGCCGTTGCAGTAGAGGTCAAAGAGCCCGAGAGAAGCCGCCTCAAGCACCGCCCGCTGCGGTTGCCCGTCGGGACGGAAACGGAGACGGAACGCGGGGAGCCCCTCGCCCGCCGTCGGCTCGTCGGCATAGCTGTGTCTCTCGCCCCCCCACGGGCGGACATACGGCTGTCCCCGATAGGCGGGGCAGGTGATGAATGGTGCCCTCATGGCGTTTCTCCTTTACGTTATGCCTCCAGCGCCTCGTAAACGAGTCCGCGGATAGCGGGATGGAACAGATAGTAGCCGGTGGTGCAACCGAGCACATGCGTGACGTACAGGATGCCGATCTTGCGTGTCGGATCAATGAGCGCATAGGCGTTGGCGGCGCTGTCCCAACCGAACTCGCCCACCGACGAGGGAGAGAGCGAGATGTCGGGGCGCAGGTGTGTACGGCAGCAGAGCCCGAAGCCGTACCCGCCGAACCGCCCGGCGGCAAACTTCGCGAGCCCCGCGGGGCAGAGCTGGTTCTCGGCGAGGAGCTTCAGCGTCTCAGGGCGGAGCACCTGGTACCCGTCCGCAGAGGTGCCGCCGTTCGAGAGCGCGGCGATCAGACGCTGATAGGAGTCCGCCGAGGAAACGATCCCCGCTCCGCCGCTGTCATAGTCGTCCCCGAGGATGAAAAGATGTACACTGTTTTTGTCCTCTGTATGAGAGGTGTATGTCCTCTCGTCATACCGCCAGAGCTCGGAAATGCGCTCCGTCTGTTCCTTGGTCGGATGATAGGTCGTATCGGTCATACCGAGCGGATCGAAAATTTCGCGCCGCTGGTAATCGGCGAAGCGGGTGCCGCTCGCCACCTCGACGACGGCTGCCAGCACGTCGTGACAGAGGCTGTATTCATACGAGGTGCCGGGCTCAAAGAGCAGCGGCTTCCCTGTGAACGACGCGACGGCGGACACCGTGTCGGTGGGGCCGTGGTCACGGACGTGGTTGATGGCAGGCGTGCGCATATCATAGTCGAGCCCGCCCGCCATCGAAAAGAGGTGACGCACGGTCATGACCTGCTCTGCGGGCGTGACGCTGCCGTCCGGTCGCTTCACCATGAGGTGCCGGAACGCGGGCAGATAGTCACCCACCGGGTCATCCAGGTGGATGAGCCCGCGCTCCAGTGCGCGGAGGGCACCGGTGCAGAGCGCCACCTTGGAGAGCGAGTAGAGATAGTACATATCACGGTCGGAGGCGGGACGCGTCTTCGCCGCGTCGGCGTACCCGTAAATGCCGCGGTACACCGTCTTCCCCTCCACCATCACCGTCAGGTCGCACGCTGGGACTCCGCGCTGCTCCATCTGAGACAGAAATGCATCCAGTTTTGTAAAATCCATCGGTCTTCTCACCTTTCATCAGTCCCGCATCGCCCGGCACCGGCACGGTGTGCCGTGTCTCCTGCGTGGCGGCGCGGTGTGCGGGGCAGAATTTGATTATACGTTCCGCGCGCCGCACGGGCACCGGAACGTCTCTATTTTATCACACACGCGCGCGCAATGCAATCGCCGCAGGCAATTTTTCCGCCCTACGGTCCAAAAGCATAACAGATCGGCGTTGT
>CAKRNO010000016.1 GCA_934371135.1 uncultured Eubacteriales bacterium | reverse complement strand
ATCATGACCCTGCTGCTCGGTATCAAATTCATTGTGAAGCCGGTCGTCGCCCCCAAGCAGTGCCTGACCGACGCGACCACCGCGCAAAAGATCGTGCGTTCCCTGCTCGGCGGGGCACTCGTCGGGTTTATCTGCGGCTTCATCGGCGCCGGCGGCGGCATGATGATGCTGCTCGTGCTGACCTCCCTGCTCGGCTATGAGCTCAAGACGGCAGTGGGGACCAGCGTGTTTATCATGAGCGTCACGGCACTCACCGGAGCGGTCAGCCACTTCGCCATCGGCGGGATGCCGGACGTCACGGCGCTGATCGTCTGCGTCGCCAGCACCCTGCTCTTTGCGCAGCTCGCGTCGCTCTTTGCCAACCGGGCACAGCCGAAAACGCTGAACCGCGTCACAGGCGCTGTGCTCGTCGTCCTGGGGGCGGCGATCCTGATCGTGAACTTCTGCAAATGAACCCCGCGCCCGCGGCGGTAGCAGATCGCACCGCCACGCGGCTGCCATACGGTGCCGCGGCAATGCCCGCATTTGCCGCACGGCATACAACAAATTCTGAACCATGGAGGGACGGATATGTCTCAGGTAACCAAACGTGCGCTCGAGCAGTCGCTCAAAAATCTGCTCCTGAAAAAGCCTCTGAATAAGATCACGGTGGCAGACATCGCCGATGACTGCGGTATCAACCGCATGACTTTCTATTACCACTTCAAGGACATCTACGACCTCGTGGAATGGTCCTGCCTGGAAGACGCGAAGCGCGCTCTGGATGAGAAGAAGACCTATGACACCTGGCAGCAGGGTCTTTTACAGATCTTCGAGGCGGTGCAGGAAAACAAACCTTTCATTATGAATGTGTACCGCTGTGTTCACGCCGAACAGGTGGAAAAATACCTGCAACCACTGGTGGACCGGCTGCTCCTCGGCGTCCTTGAGGAGGAGTCGCGCGGCATGACGATCCGCGACGAGGACAAGCAGTTCATCGCCCAGGTGTATTCCTATATCTTCATCGGGCTGATGCTCGACTGGATCAAGGACAATATGCGTGAGGACCCCCGCCAGATCGTCGGGCGGCTCGCCCGGCTCATCAAAGGCTCTATGGCAGCCGCCGTCGCGAGGTTCCGTTACTGATTTTATCATTTTGCCGGTTTTGATCAATTTTTTGACACCTCTGCCCCCGTGATAAGACTTTTATCACGGGGGTCTTTCTGTCGATTGTAAACCCCGGGGCAGCGGTTATAATAGAGACAGAAAAACACAGGAGGTTTTTGTTATGTACTACTCTGCAGGCACATACGAATCATTCGCTCATCCCGAAAAGCCGAAGGACGTGGATAAGAAATCCGCCTATATCATCGGCACGGGTCTCGCCGGACTGACGGCGGCGTTCTATCTTGTCCGCGACGGACAGATGAACGGTAAGCATATCCATCTGCTCGAAAAGCTGGAGCTCGCCGGCGGGAGCTGCGACGGGCGCCGCGACGTCACCAAGGGCTTCTTCATGCGCGGCGGCCGCGAGATGGATAACCACTTTGAGGTCATGTGGGACACCTTCCGCGACGTGCCGTCCATCGAGACGCCCGGCGTCTCGGTCCTCGACGAATACTACTGGCTCAACAAGCATGACCCGAACTATTCTCTCTGCCGCGCAACGGTCAACCGCGGCGAGGACGCGCACACGGACAAGAAGTTTGCCCTGGACAAGGCGTCTGCCCTGGCGCTCTCGAAGCTGTTCCTGACACCGGAGAAGGACCTTGAAGATAAGAAGATCTCCGACGTCCTGCCGGACTCGTTCTGGAGCACGAACTTCTGGCTCTACTGGCAGACGATGTTCGCCTTCCAGCGCTGGTCGAGCGCCCTGGAGATGAAGCGGTATCTCTGCCGTTACGTCCACCACATCGACGGTCTGCCGGATTTCAGCGCCCTGCGCTTCACGAAGTACAACCAGTACGAGAGCATGATCCTGCCGCTGGTCAAATACCTCGAGTCCCACGGCGTGCGCATCGAATACGGCATGGACGTAAAGAACGTTGTGATCGAGACCGAGGGTGACAAAAAGGTAGCGAAGCAGATCGTTTACGTCAGGGACGGGGTCGAACAGACCATCGACCTTGTGGAAGACGACCTCGTGTTCATCACGAACGGCTGCTGCACCGATACCTCCTGCTATGGCGATCAGACCCATGCGCCCGACCTCACCGGTATCAGAAACGGGTACGGTGAATCGTGGGATATGTGGAAAGCCATCGCCGCGCAGGCAAAGAACGGCGAGTACGGCAACCCCGATAAATTCTGCGGCAATATCGACGCCACCAACTGGATGAGCGCAACCGTCGCCACCTCGGACGAGGAAGTCATCCGGCATATCATGAACGTCTGCAAGCGTGACCCCCGCTCCGGCAAGGTCACGACCGGCGGTATCGTCACCGTCAAGGACAGCACCGACAACTGGTATCTCTCCTGGACCATCAACCGCCAGCCGCAGTTCAGGTCGCAGGATAAGAACATGGTGCTGGTCTGGCTCTATTCGCTCAACACCAACCGCGAGGGCAACTATGTGAAGAAGGCCATGCGCGACTGCACCGGTGAGGAGGTCTGCCGCGAGTGGCTGTACCACATCGGCGTGCCGACCGACCGCATCAATGCCCTGGCGCACGATGCCTGCAACACCACGACCTGCTTCATGCCGTATATCAACGCCTTCTTCCAGCCGAGGAAGGAATCCGACCGCCCGAAGGTCGTGCCGGCAGGCTCCGTGAATTTCGCCTTCATCGGTCAGTTCGCCGAGACCCCGCGCGACACCATCTTCACGACGGAATACTCCATGCGTACGGGTATGGAAGCCGTCTATACGCTGCTGGACATCGACCGCGGCGTACCGGAGGTCTGGGGCAGCAAATACGATGTGCGCGAGCTGCTGCGCGCCTGCTACTACGCCATCGACAAGAAGCCCGTCAGCCGGGCGAAGCTGTCCCTCGGCGAAAAGGCACTGCTCAAGATCGTCCTGAAGAAGACCCGGGGCACCGACGTCGAGCTCCTGCTGAAGGAGAGCGGGCTCATCGAGTAAGCCGGTCGGGGAGGCACCGCAAACGCCCCCCGCCCGTCACCAAAAAAATCGGGAGGAGCCGAATTTTTCGGCTCCTCCCTGCTTTGCGGGAAAGGACTTTTTCATCATAGGCGACGTTGGCTCACGGCGCCGGGCAGAACAGTTTACACGCGCGCTCCGACATGACATACACGTCCCGTTTGGTCCTGAGGGGAGAAACCGCGCGCACAAAGATGCCCTCATCCAGTCCCAGAATGGCACCGGGCTTGCCGCGGATCAACACAATGGCGATTTCACCGTCCTGCCGCTTCGGCTTGAGCAGGACCCACTCTTTGCGGGCAGAACCGGTGACGGGACCTCCGAGCGGATAGTATTGCACCCACCATACCGTCTCATCCTCCCGGCAGGAGATTTCCGTCCCTTTATTCGCAGATGCCACCGTTACATACATCGTGTAGCTCTGCCCGCCGTGGGTGAAGCGCACCGTCCGGTACCGTTCATTCTCCTCCACGACCCGCCCGAATTTGCGGTATGCCGCCCAAAACGACATAGTTTCTTCATCCGCGCACTCCATGATATCCTCGACGCGACAGTGCAGCGCCGCGCAGATCCTCGCGAGCGTGTCGGTCGTCACGGTCTCGTTTTTCGCCATTTTGGCAATCACACGGGCGTTAAGCCCGGTCATCCCGGCGAGATCCGTCTTGGTCAGATCGCGGTCAATGAGCAGCTTCCACAGCCGTGCATAATTCATATACATACTATGCCCTCCTGTCAACAACAGTATATCACAGCACGCATTATTTGTCAATAATCTTTACGATAGTAAAGAAATTATTTATTTGTCTATGTTTGCGAAAGTGTCTGTGCGACCATGCGCCCTCTCTGCCGCCTGTTTGCGTAGCAGGACGTAGGGACTGTCGTTTTCCCTCTTGTCTCATCCCCTCTGTCTTTCCTCCCTTTCCAATCCGCCCGCCACCCTCGGCGACAGACCCCTTTTCTTCCGCCTATTGACCTTCTTGTCCCCTACTCTCCCCGCCGGTTAACCTCTTTCCACTCCTGCGACGATGGATAGCTTTCATTTTGCAAAAAACAGGAGGAGCCCGAAAAACCGGGCTCCTCCCTCTCTCTGCCGGAGTAATTATGTGACCGGATCGTTCTTATGGGCGGTCTCCCCGCTCTGCCCGGCATACTCCCGGGTCAGCTCCCGTGCCAGCGCATCAATCTGCGCCTCGCTTTCACCGTTCAGCGCCGACAGGATATGGACGACGGTGTCGGTGAAGGTCAGGTCCTTGCACCCCTCGAGCATCGCCTTCATGATCTTTGCCGCCTGTGGCGCCCATGAGCCGTTCTCCATGAGCCCCACCGTCCGGTTACGGAAGCCGCGCTCGGTCAGGTGATGGATAAATTCCTTCATAAACGGAAAGATGTCGGCATTGTAGGTCGTGGTGGCGAGGACGATTTTATCGTACCGGAAGGCGTCCTCCACCGCCTCTGCCATGTCTGCGCGCGCAAGGTCGGCGACGGTGACCCTCGGGCACCCGTTGGCTTGCAGCTTTTCGGCGAGCAGCTCAACCGCCCGCCTGGTGTTTCCGTACACCGAGGTGTACGCGATGACGACCCCCTTGCTCTCGGGCTCGTAGGAGGACCATGTCCGGTACAGCCCGAGGTAGTGACCGAGGTTTTCCGTCAGCACGGGACCGTGCAGCGGGCAAATCTTCCGGATGTCCAGAACGGATACTTTTTTAAGCAACGCCTGTACCTGCGCACCGTATTTGCCGACGATGCCAAAGTAGTATCTACGAGCCTCGCAGTCCCAGTCCTCCGGGGTGTCCAGCGCCCCGAATTTGCCGAAGCCGTCCGCCGAGAACAGCACCCGATCGACGTCGTCATAGGTGACGATCACCTCCGGCCAGTGCACCATCGGGGCGGTGAGGAATGTCAGCGTGTGCCGACCGAGCGTCAACTTGCTGTTTTCTCCGACGACGATCTGTCTCTCCCCGAAATCCGTCCCGAAAAAGTTCTTCATCATCCGGAACGCCTTGTCGGACGAAACGACGACCGCGTCGGGGTATGTGTTCATGAAGTTCACGATGTTGGCACTGTGGTCGGGCTCCATGTGCTGCACGACGAGATAGTCCGGGGTGCGTCCCCCGAGCGCGTCGGCGAGACGATCCAGCCACTCGCCGGTGAAATGTGTGTCCACCGTGTCCATGACGGCAATCTTCTCATCAAGAATTACATAAGAATTATATGCCATGCCGTTCGGCACTTTGTATTGCCCCTCAAAAAAATCAATTTCGTGGTCGTTGACGCCCACATAGATAATATCATCCGTCACTTTCATTTTGTTTGTCTCCTTTGCGATGATGCAGGCAACGCCGACGGCCCCATCTGTGTCGTCCGCAGGGTCCGACCCCGGAATTCCGATTGCCTGCGCCTGTATTCCCATGATAGCACCCGTGCTGCCGCCTGTCAAGTGCGGCGGCGATGTGCGGCGACCCCCGGTATATGTGCCCGGTCTGGACGGATACAACCATCGGTTGAGAGCGCTCAAAAGCATGGTGTTTGACAGCGGACGTATTCTCCTGTATAGTAAAACCGGATCGGTCGTCCGGAAGCAATATGTCAGCGAAGGAGAGTACTTATGAATCTTGGAAACAGAATCCGCGATTTGAGAAAGCAGCAGAACATGACGCAGGAGCAGCTTGCTGCCACTCTGCACATCACCTCACAGGCGGTTTCCAAATGGGAGATCGGCGCATCCTATCCCGATATGACGATGATCCCGGTCCTGGCGGGGGTCTTTCATGTTTCGATCGATGAGCTCTTTGACTTCAACGTCCGGGAGATCGACCGGGAAATCGAGCAGATCATCACAGACTCCAAGAAGTATTTTTGGGGCAATTTTAAAAAAGCGGAGAAGCTCCTCCTCGACGGTCTGCAGCAGTACCCGGCGTCGGTCAGGCTCAAAACAGAGCTGCTGAACCTGTACGCCTACCACCCCGACCGGGGCGATGACCTGCCCGCCAGGGCATCCGAGCTTTACAGCCAGATCATCGGCGCATCGCAGGACGTATTCTGCACCTGCCGCTCCAAAGAAAATATGATTCTCATTTTTCGGTACCTGGAAAAGGAGCGGGGCGAGTGCCACTACGACGAGATCAAAAGTATCATTGATTCCCTCCCCTGTATCTACCCCTACATGATACCGGACAGAATGCGCCTGTCCGCCGTGTATATCAAGGGAGATGACGGGATGCGGGCGGCGCTCGAGCTGCAGGACATCGAGTGGCAGGAGTGCTTCATTGCCTGCTGTCAGGTGGGCAACCGGTATTTTGACGCAGGGGACTATGAGCAAGCCCTGGACTCTTTCCGGGCGAGCGTGGACGTGATCGAACGCTTTATGTACCCCGGGAAACAGGGCTACGGTGCCTACCCCATCGGCGGGACACACGCCAACCATGCCGTCACGCTCCTGCAGATCGCCGCCTGTATGCACCGCCTCGGCAGAACGGACGGCATCGACGATGTCCTTGCGAAAGCGGAGCATATTTATTTCGACGCCTACGACGGCATGAAGCTGCATGATTTTGTGCAGACCCACCGCAAAATGATCTCATACTATACGGAGCAATACGACCGGCTGGGGCTTTCCGCCTGCCGCCCGCTCGACCTGACCGCATACGAGAAACGGATCGAAGCGTACCGAAAGCAACCCCCGACAGCCTGACGGCTCCAGACTGCACCGGCGGGTCCCCGGGACGGTGCCCCCGGGGACCCCTGCGTCTGCCCCTGCACGCGGCATCGCCGCAACCACCGGACGATACCGAACGGAAACACCCGTTTGCCGCGGCAAACGGGTGTTTCCTGTGTCACCCCTTCCGGAAAGATCGTGCTTTTAGCCCGGACGACCGTTTCGACAAACAGGAAATGCCGTATTTTCTACGTGTTTCCGGATGCGGAGTGACCGGGTCTCATTCCGGAGCAGAAATCAGAGGCGTTTGTCTGTTGTGCGATTTCAGGGAATAGGCACCCTTATAGCCGATTCGGTGCGCCATCAGGAACAGCGCAATCGGAATGTGGCAGGGGTGGGAGCAGAACAAGACCCTTTTCCGACCGTCAATGTTCAGTTCCTTTTTCTCCACCACACCCAGAAGAGACAGTTCTTCCATGACACCCCCGATCTGTTCGTCACAGATTCCGCAGCCCCTTGCAAGAACGGCACTTTCGAAAATGTAGTTTTCGTTTTTCTGGTACAGTCGGACCAGTGCGTTCACGGTGTCCGTGTGGGACAATGCAGAAAAGATCTTCTGCAATTCCTCCCGGTCTTTCAGAAAATCTCCGAATCCGCCTTCGGGCTGCTGGAATACCGCAAAGAACGGCTCCCGACCGTTTGCAACCACGGTAAATCCGCCATCCCACAAAATATACGAGTCGTTGCGCTGACGTTTGAGTTCGTCCGGATCATATTTCGTGTCGATTTCCATCCGACAGCCGAACAGCCCGCGCTCAATCTGCCAGCAGATGTCCCGTGCCAACGCAAAGCGATCGTCCTGCTCCGCGTGGCGGATCAGAGAAATGATCCGCCGGGAAACATCCGGCATGGAAACCGTATCGTTGCCGAACAGTTCGTCCAGCGATACCCCGAGTGCGTTCGCCAGCGGGACAAGAAGCGTCCCGTCGGGGTACGTTTCGCTAGTCTCCCATTTGGATACCGCCTGCGCCGAGATGCCGAGTTTTGCGGCGAGTTGATCCTGTGTCAGTTTGTTTTCAAGGCGAAACCTTTTGATATTCTCCGATAAACGCATATCATTTCCCTCCAATCATCCTGCATCCGCCGTTAAAGTAGTAAAGATAGTTCGGTTTGCCGTATATTTTGTCATACGCGAGAGAGATCACAGACAGCATGATGCCGTCTCCCGGGCATTCGTAGACGTCCACGTCCCCCTCAGCAAGATGTGCCGGGAGACTGCGACATGCTCCTACGTCGCAAAACTGTTTCAGAATAGCCGAGACCCGGACTTTCGGCACACCGGTATTGGCCGATACGTAATCGGCGGTAAACGCATCGTCACAGTCGGTCGAGTGGATGAAGTACAGTACCGAAAACACGTCCCCCTCGGAAAGGAAACGGAAGAAGTCGGCAAGCCTCTGCTGTTTTTCCGGCTCCCTAAGCCATGCAAAATCGTTTTTGTTCCGCAGCAGTGTGACGGAAAGGTTGACGTCCTCCGAACTTACCGCCAATTTGAACAATTCCCGCGTGGAGATCTGTGAGCGGGTGTAACGGGAGCATTCCGATGGGTATGCGTTTTCGTTGCCTTCCGTATCACCCCCGTGGCGGGATTTCGTCTCGTAGATCGCCGGGATGACGGCACTCTCCATCTCAAACGTTTTCAGAACGGAGCCTTTCCAGTCCAGCCCCTCAAACGCGGAACGTACCGCCTCCTTCGTACCGTTGGTCTTGCCGTCAGAGAGCCCGAGCAGTGAATCCGTCGTAACGTTAAAGTATTTTGACAACTCCGCCAGCATGGGGAGATCCGGCATGGACGTACCCGTTTCCCATTTGGAAACGGTTTTGTTGGATACGGACAGACTCCGTGCCACCTCGTCCTGTGTTACGCCCTTTGCCAGTCTGCACTGTACCAATTTCTCGGCAATTTTACATTCGTTCATGGTGTTTAATCCCCCGTCTCGTACAAATTCAAGTGCCGGACCTTGTGCCTTTATTATGAACGAAACCGATGGTAGAATCAATGGAGCCGTATTCCATCAATTCTCCGTCCCGGAGATTTGCGTCCGAAAATATCAAACAACGGCAGAACGCCGCCCGCCGCAGACGAACAGAACGGAAACACCCGTTTGCCGCGGCAAACGGGTGTTTCCAAAATTGTGACGGCATGACCCTCGCCGTCGATTCGAAAATTCTTATCGTATCAGCATCACGACTGCCCTTTCAGATATCCCATTGATACGTTTTCAGATCGACATGATCGGCATCCTTCAAAGCGACGCCTTCCTGCTCCAGCAGCTCCGCCTGCTCGCCCCAGCCCGGGACCAACCTGCCCGCATGGTTCACAACGCGGTGGCACGGATACTGCCCGTAATGGTCGGCGCGGCTGAGCACCGTCCCCACCAGGCGCGCGTTCCGATCTCTCCCGATCAGCCGGGCGATCTGACCGTAGGTAGCGACACGTCCCTGTGGTATTTCCTCCACGACCGAGAGGATCTCGTAGATCAACCGATCATCTGATAAACGTCCCATCGTCTCCCCCATCCTACCCATAGCATAATCGTTTTCTTTCTCCGTGGCAAGCATATCCCGAAAATTCCTTGCTTAACGGGACTCCGCAATGCCAGAACACCCCTCCGGGTCTTCGTCCTGCCCGGCTGCCGTCGCGTGGTCGCCCGGCTCGGTCGCCGGCTCCCTCCCCGCGCTCCCCGCTTGGGGCAGCTCACTCGTAAAAAACACCCCACCGGGGTGTTTTTTACTTCATTACCCAACGAGCTACGCTCGTCGGTCTCATAACCCGAAGACCGTTTGAACAGCCCCTCTGTGACCAAAAGAAAAGCACCCACAAGGGGTGCTTTTCTTTTGGTTGCGGAGGCGGGATTTGAACCACACGGTCTCGCTGCGGCTCGGTCACGGCTCGGCTCTGCGTGCCACCGGCACGCATTCACTCCCTCGCCGCCGCTCCCTGCGGTCGCTACCTTCGATTTATTCGCCCTTCGGTCTCATAACCCGAAAACCATAATCCGCAGTTCCGCTTCGCGGCAAAAAGAACGGCATCCCGGTTGGGATGCCGTTCTTTTTGGTTGCGGAGGCGGGATTTGAACCACACGACCTTCGGGTTATGAGCCCGACGAGCTACCAGGCTGCTCCACTCCGCGATAGGAGCCTTTCTCTTAAAGGCTAATATAGAATACCACGCAAAAGCGCGTTTGTCAAGCGTTATTCTCAAATTTCTTTCCGACACATTGCAGTATATGCAAACGGGCGGCAAATGATACACGCTGTTCACAAATACCCCTTGACTTGGAGTAAGCTTCAGGGTCTATAATCAAGGTAAAAATCGAAAATGCGAGGAAAACTGTATGACCATTAAGGAAGTCGGAGAAAAATTCGGCGTGAGTGAAGACACGCTCCGTTACTACGAGCGCGTCGGGATGATCCCGCCCGTGGGGCGGACCGCCGGTGGCATCCGCAACTACGACGAAACGGCGATACGCTGGGTGGAGCTCGCCGTCTGTATGCGGAACGCCGGGCTGCCCGTCGAGGCGATCATTGAATACGTCCGCCTGTATGAGCAGAGCGACGCCACCATCTCCGCGCGCCTTGATCTCCTGCGCCGTCAGCGCGAAAACCTGCTGGCACAGAAAAAGCAGATTGATGAAACGCTCTGGCGGCTGAACTACAAGATCTCGCGCTACGAGATTGCCGAGAAAACGGGATGCCTCACCTTTGATAAAAACAAGTGTGAAAGCGGCGTGCCCTCCGGCACTGCCGAAACAAAGTAATATCTTCGGGAGGAGAAAAACCATGAGAAAGAATTTCGGAGCCAAACCCTACACCTACCCGCAGCCCGTGTTCATCCTCGCCGCCTATGACCAGGATGGCACGCCGGATGCCATGAATGCCGCATGGGGCGGCATCAGCGACGACCGCGAGCTGTCCCTCTGCATCAGCGCGACGCACAAGACCACCGAAAACCTGCTCGCCCGCGGCGCCTTCACCGTCAGCATGGCGGACGCGGCGCACACGGCGGCGTGCGACTATGTAGGCATCGTCTCCGCCAAGAGCACCCCCGATAAATTTGCCCGTGCGGGCTTCCATGCGGAAAGATCCACCTTTGTCGATGCGCCCCTCATCGCAGAGCTCCCGATCGCCGTCGAGTGCCGCGTCAGGAGCTATGACCCCGAGACCGGGCGCCTCGTCGGTGAAATCGTCAATGTCAGCGTGGACGAGCGCGTGCTGGACGACGCAGGGCTCCCCGATCTTGCGAAAGTCCGCCCCGTCACCTTCGACCCCTTCCACAATTCCTATGTCGCCCTCGGCGAGACCGTCGGGCAGGCATTCCACGACGGTAAGAGCCTCCGCTGACAGCGGCGCACCGCGCGGCGAGGGACACGATCTCCCACAAATCAACCTAGAAAGGAACAAACATGGAAAACTTTATTTACCATACCCCGACCAAGCTGATCTTCGGCAAGGACGCGATCGACAACCTGCCGGAGGTCCTCCGCCCCCTCGGCAATAAGGTCCTGCTCACCTACGGCGGCGGGAGCATCAAAAAGATCGGACTGTACGATGAGGTCAGGCGCCTGCTCGCCGGCTTTGAGGTGTACGAGCTCCCGGGCATCGCGCCCAACCCCAAATATGACCCCAGTGTGCTGGACGGCGTACGCCTGTGCCGCGAGCACGGGATCGACGTGGTCCTCGCCGTCGGCGGCGGGAGCGTCCTCGACTGCTCCAAAGCCATCTGTGCCGGCGCGCTCTACGACGGCGACCCGTGGGATCTCATCACCTACCGCGTCAAGGCAAAGGCGGCGCTCCCGCTGGTGGACATCCTGACCCTCGCCGCCACCGGGTCGGAATATGACAGCGGGTGTGTCATCTCCCGCACCGAAACGAACGATAAGGTCGGCTACCTCGACGAGCATCTGTTCCCCGTCGCCTCCATCCTCGACCCGCGCTATACCTACTCCGTCTCGAAAAAGCAGACGGCGGCGGGCGCGGCGGACGCCATCAACCATGTGATCGAGCAGTATTTCTGCGGCACGCACTCCGACCTCGCGGACGGGATGTGCGAGAGCGTCATCAAGAGCCTGATCAAGAACGCGAGGATCGCCCTCGACCACCCGGACGATGAGAATGCACGGGGCGAATTCATGGTCGATTGCTCCCTCGCCTGCAACGGCATCCTCTCGATCGGCAACAGCCCCTCCGGCTGGCCCTGCCACGGCATGGAGCACGCGCTCAGTGCCTACTACGACATCACGCACGGCGAGGGGCTCGCGATCCTCACGCCCCACTGGATGCGTCATATCCTCTCGGAGAAGACCGTGGAGCGCTTTGTCAGCTTCGGCACGCATATCTTCGGCATTGACCCTGCCCTCCCGGCGGCGGACATCGCCGAGAAGACCATCGGGGCGACCTACGACCTTTTCCTCTCCTTCGGTATGCCGATGCACCTCCGCGAGGTCGGCATCGATGACGCGCGCCTTGCCGAGATGGCGCACCACATCGCCGTAAACGAGGGGCTCGAGCACGCCTGGGCACCCCTCACGGAGGAAGACATCCTCGCCATCCTCCGCGCTTCGCTCTGACCCGCCCGGGGTCATCCGTTTACCCCATATACGCAAAGAGGAGCCGAAAAATCGGCTCCTCTTTGTTATGATTCCGTAGGTGTACCGCTCCCCACCGTGTCCTCCGCCGCGTGTGCCGTGGGGGAAATGCCCGTCGTCGCCTGCCCCTCTGTCGGATCCCACCGGATCCCGGTGGCGCGGTTTCCCCCGTCCCGTTTGGACCGATACAGTGCCTTATCCGCGAGATCGATTATCTTGTGTAGGCCCGCGTCGCACATCTGGGGTGCACAGCAGACCCCGGCGCTGACGGTGACCGTCAGCGTCCCGCCGTCGGCACAGAAAAACGTGCGCCCGGCGATGCGCCGGCAGATGCGGTCTGCCATCCCCGCGGCGGTATCCGTCAACCGGCTGACGATGAGGAATTCCTCCCCGCCCCACCGGCAGCATTTTCCCCCGTCGCCGACCTCCCGGACGATCGTCTCCGCCACCGCCGCCAGCACACGGTCGCCGAACTCGTGACCGTACCGGTCATTGATACTCTTAAAACGGTCGATATCCAGCATCGTGACCGTGAGCGGCAGCTCCCCTGCCGCGTCGTGTATCTTTTCGAGATATTCATAGATGCCGTAGCGATTATACAGTCCCGTGAGTGCGTCGTGCCGGTACAGATGTCTGTACTGTCGTTTTGCCTCCTCGAGCTGCTTCTGCGTTTCGGCGCGCACGGTTTCAATGAGAAAGGAAATGACGTAGATAGAGAGATACAGGAGCGGAAAGCGCAGCATGAACTCCTCCGTATAGGCGTACCGCAGCAACGGCCTGCCCACCGGCAGCCAGAAAAGAAACGCCATGCCGGAGAACGCGAGGAGCGATACCGCACTGCCGTACCGGAAGCCGAAGACCAGGAGCGCAAAGCTCGGGATCAGGCAGATCCACAGCGCGCTGAATCCGTTCGGGATACCCGTGATGAAGAAAAATACAAGGATCGCCGTTGTCTCCGCAGCAAACAGAACGTACACCGCCGTCGTTACCCGCCGCGCCAGGCGCAGAAACAGCACATTGATCAAACACGCGGCGCCAAACAACAGCGTCGCCGCCAGCAGAACAGACTCCCCGGTACAGACATTGACGACCGACATCAAAAGAGAAATGACCGACAGGGCGATATTCAGGAGTAAAAATAAGCCCTCCCGCCGCTTTGTATCCGATACGACCGCCTCCCGCATCTGCCGCAGGAGCCGCTCGCGAAACGATCCCGCCATCATGACCTCCCCGGCGCAACAGCGACCGCCGCCCGGGAGGAGCCCCGGCGCCGTGCCGACAGCCTGCACATTCCCGCCCCAATCGTCCGCATGACACGCATCGCCCCCATTGCACACATCGCTTTGATCACCCGCATTGCTTTCTTCCTTTCCGGGGCGCATTGCCCCGCGGTGTCCCCGGTGCCGCCGGGGCGGCAAGCCCCCTTCTCCCGGTACCGGTCCCGCGCCCGACGGACGGGCAAACGGTTATATTATGAAAAAATATAGCATAATAAGACTAGTTTGTCAACCTTATAAGAATAATTAAATCGGAAATACTATGTTATCTTATTGTTATAAGAATAATGCGGGAGGGTATTATCATGTTGGTTGGTGAGCGGATCCGCGCTTTGCGCGAGCATATCGGCTAT
Organism: uncultured Eubacteriales bacterium; assembly: GCA_934371135.1. Classification (GTDB taxonomy): domain Bacteria; phylum Bacillota; class Clostridia; order Oscillospirales; family CAG-272; genus UBA1740. The sequence continues at coordinate 26,519 of CAKRNO010000016.1, read as the reverse complement.
TCCCAGAACAAGCTGGCTGAATGGGCAGGCATTTCGCAGACGCACCTGCGCCGGGTCGAGCTCGGTGAAGCCGATATTACCGTCGGGCACCTCCAGCTGATCTGTGATGCCCTCGGCATCACGCTCCGGGACTTTTTTGCCGAGACCCTGCCGGAGGAGGACCCCCTCTCCTTCCTCTCCCCGAAGCAGAAAGCCCTCCTTTGGGACTTTTGTAAGAGCTTTCAGGAGCCTTGATGCAAGGCCTTATAAATGCAAAGAGGAGCCGATTTCCCAGGCTTCTCTTTGTTATGGTCATATTTCATTCGCTCCCCGGCAACCGCCGGAGAGCAACGGCAAACCGTTCTGCCAAGCGTACTAAAAACAGGGGGGCAACTACCTCGTGCCCCCCTATATTTTTACCCGCGTTCTTCGCGCCCCGTGCGCCCGCTAATGCCTGACCTGTGTACCCGAGGCAAGCAGAGGGTGATGAAGAAACCGCGAGAGCGTTCTCGTCGGCGTACTTTGTACGGCAGAGAGCGGTATCGCGGTTAGCGGGTAAACGCGTCTCCTTTGGAGAGCAACGGCAAACCGTCCTGTCAAACGTAATAAAAACAGGGGGGCAACTGCTTTCGCCCCCCATTCTTTTTTACCCGCGTTCTTCGCGCCCTATGCTTACCTCGTAAACTTGCGGTAGGTCTTCTTGCCACGCCGCACCAAAAGCCCCCCGGCAACTTCCTCTGCCGTGTAAGCCTTGCGGAAGTCGGTCACCTTTTCACCGTTGACCGTCACGCCGCCCTGCTCGACGGCGCGCCGCGCCTCGGAGCGGGAGGGCACCATGCCGCCCGTCACCATGAGCGAGAGGAGCGAGACCTGACCGCCCTCAAAGGCGTCGTCGGCGACGACGGTCATCGGCGCGTCGGCATCTGCCCCGCCGGAGAACAGCGCGCGGGACGCGTCCAGCGCCGCCTTTGCCTCTGCTTCACCGTGGACCATCCTGGTCAGCTCATAGGCGAGGATTTCCTTCGCCTCATTGATGCGTCCGCCCTCCCAGGTCGCCATCTCGTCGATCTGTTCGAGGGGCAGGAAGGTCAGCATACGGATGCACTTCATCACATCGGCGTCGTCCACGTTGCGCCAGTACTGGAAGAAGTCGTAGGGCGAGGTCTTCTCCGGGTCGAGCCAGACGGCGTTGCCCGCGGTCTTGCCCATCTTCTTGCCCTGCGAGTCGGTCAGGAGCGTGATGGTCATGGCGTAGGCGTCCTTGCCGAGCTTGCGGCGGATGAGCTCCGTGCCGCCCAGCATATTCGACCACTGGTCATCGCCGCCGAACTGCATATTGCACCCGTACTTCTGGAACATATAGTAGAAGTCGTACGACTGCATGATCATGTAGTTGAATTCAAGGAAGGAGAGCCCCTTTTCCATGCGCTGCTTGTAGCACTCGGCGCGGAGCATATTGTTGACCGAGAAGCAGGCGCCCACCTCGCGGAGCAGCTCCACATAGTTGAGCGACAGGAGCCAGTCGGCGTTGTTCAGCATCATTGCCTTACCCTCGCCGAATTCAATGAATTTCTCCATCTGACGGCGGAAGCAGTCGGCATTGTGCGCGATGTCCTCTTTCGTCAGCATCTTGCGCATATCGGTGCGCCCCGAGGGGTCGCCGATCATGGTCGTGCCGCCGCCGATGAGGGCGATCGGCCGGTTCCCCGCCATCTGCAGGCGCTTCATGAGCGTCAGCGCCATGAAATGCCCGGCGGTCAGGCTGTCCGCCGTGCAGTCAAAGCCGATATAGAAAGTCGCCTTCCCCTCATTGATCATTTCGCGGATATGCGCTTCATCCGTGACCTGCGCGATCAGCCCGCGCGCTACCAGTTCGTCGTATAACTTCATCGTTTCAACCTCATATCGTATTCGCGCCGTCCGGCGCTTTTTGTGTTCTTTTGGGTCAGAATACCTGTATCGGCGGCTCCGCCCGGACGATCACCTCGGCGTCCGTCGCCTCCTCGACCAGTTGCTTCATGCGCCCGAGGATCGCGACCTCGGTATAATAGTGTCCCGCCTCCACGAGCGTCAGCCCCGCTGCCGCCGCGTCCTGCATCGCATGATAACCGAAGCGCCCGGACACATACGCGTCCGCACCGTTCGCCTGTGCGAGACCGACGAGGTCTTTCCCCTCGCCGCCTGAAACCGCCACCCAGCGGACAGGCTTGCCCGCGTCCGCGAGCGTGACCGCCGGGGTACCGAGCGACGCCTTGACATGGCGGGCGAGCGCCTCCCCCGTCATCGGTGCGCGGAGCGTCCCCACACGGAGCAGCCGCTCCTCGCCGAGCGTCTCTACATTGGAGAGCCCGAGCGATGCCGCGAGCAGGTCGGACACGCCGTCATGCGCCGCGTCCGCGCGGGTATGGAAGCAGGCGACGGAAATGCCGGCGAGCGCCAGCCGCAGCGCGGTGCGCGCCCCGGAGTCCTCCATAGAGAGCGTCCCGATCGGGTGGAACAGGAGCGGGTGGTGCGAGAGCACGAGGTCTGCCCCCGCCTGTATCGCCGCCTCCGCGGCGGCGGGCGTCACGTCCAGGGTGATGAGTACCCGGCGCACCCGCCTCGTAAGGTCGGGGCAAACCATCAACCCGTCACGATCCCAGTCGAGGGAAAGCGCAGGCGGGAATGCAAGGTTCAGGCGTTCGTACAAATCCTTGACCGTCATAAGTAAGCCTCCATTCCGGCGAGCAGTTTTTCGTCCTCATCACCTGCCGCCCCGACGGAGCGGAGCCCGAAAACGCGGCGGCGCACCGTCGAAATCTGCTCCTCAAGGTAGGCGGAGAACAGCGGATGCGCCCGCCCCTCGCCCCGGGTGTAATACGCCCCGAGAAAGGTGTCGAGGGGCGTGAGCGCATAGGGCTCTCCCGTATAGTGCACACAAAGGCAGGTATAGACGTGCCGCTTGACGCGGGCGAGCGTCTCGGCTGTGACGGCAAACCCGTTTTCGGCAAGATACCGCCGCAGGATGTGCGCACGGGTCATGGGCTGCAGGATGAGGCGGATGTCCGGATTCCGGACAAAGGGCGCGTCGGCGAGGATCCCGGCGATCATCTCGCCGCCCATCCCGCAGATGGTGATGTCCGTCGGGCGGTACGCCTCGAGCCCTTGCAGTCCCGGGGTCAGGGCAAGGGCGAGCCGGTCCTCGCCGATTCCGGCGAAAGCGGCGGTCTCACGCGCATGGGCGAGGGGCCCCGCAGAGATGTCCGACGCGACGGCGAAAGGAATTCTGCCGCCGCGCAGCAATGAAACAGGCAGGTAGGCGTGGTCCGTACCGATATCGGCCAGTCGCGCCCCCTGCCTGACGAAGCCCGCCGCCGCACGCAGTCGCGCGTCCGGTGTGACGGATCTCATTTATCGCTTCCCGATCACTTTGTTGAGCGTGTCGATGAGCTCCGCGACGTCCGCGCCGTGTACCATGCACGCATCCTCAATGCTCTCCCCACGGGAATGAGGGCAGCCGAGGCAGTGCATACCGATTGCCATAAAATAAGGGGCGGTCTCCGGATACATATCGAGCACGTCGCCGATGATCATTTCTTTCGTAATTGCCATATCAAACACGACCCGTATGGGTCATTCTCCTTTCTCGCGTACGAGTAGATTATATCCGTATTCTTCCCCGCTGTCAAGAGATTTTACACACCCCGCCGCTTTCGCCCCTCCCGGCTGTGCACGGGTCGGGTCCGTGCCCGGGCGGCAGGCAGGGGCTGCCGCCAGACACCGCGACCGGCGCTGCAGGACCTCCTCGCGGCACGATGTCCCTCGTGTGCAGACGGTCGACTGTATTTTTCGTAAATCCTATTGACAAACGCCCCCGGATACGCTACACTATGCGCAGTTAGCAGACGCTAACTGCTGTGATTTCCCCACAGTTTACGGCATCGGCAGCCACCCGCGCGGCGAGCGGGGTGAGACTGCATTATTTTTAAGAAAGCGAGTTAGCCTTCGCTAACTCGCTGCAAGAAAGGAAAAAACAAAAAGTATGAGCAGACTGGCAATTATAGGGTTCCCCACCGCGCAGGCACTCGGCGGTATGGCGGAGCACGTCGCGATGGGCGCCACGCAAAAGGGAGCCGAAGCGGTTGTCTTTGACGCCGCCGGATGGGATCCGTCGGCGCTCGACCGTTATGACGCGGCGGCGTTCGGCTTCGCCGCAAACAGCGCCGAGGAAGACGCATTTCTTTCGTTTTACATCCGGTGTCTCCCTGCCCTGTGCGGGAAAAGGGCAGTCGTCTTCGGCACCTGCCGCCGACCGCAAAATGACTTTGCCGGGAGTCTCACCGCCATCGGTTCTCTCGCGCACTGCATGATGGCAGGGTCGCTCGTGACCGACGCGGTACCCGACGCCGTGGTGCTCTCCTCCTGTGAGGATCTCGGCGCTGCCGTCGTGCGGGAAAAGGAGAGCCGCCCCGACCTCGCCGGGGTCGTGCCCATCATTTTCTCGACCATCACCGGTAACGCCTACCGGCTCGCCGCCGCCGTCGCCGAGGTGGTACCGCGGCACGTCGGACCCTACAACATCCGCTACATAAACGATGAAGTCATTGAGAAGTTCGATACCTTCATCCTCTCCTACTGGTGCAATCACGGCACGGCAGACGACGACACCATCGCCCTCATCCGCCGCCTCCACGGCAAAAACCTGATCGTCATCGGCACCCTCGGGGTGTCCGTCGAGACGGCGCACGCCGCCAAGGTCTGCGAGAATGTCAAAGCCCTCGCCTCCGCGGACAATCATCTCCTCGGGCACTACCTCTGCCAGGGGAGCATCGACCTCAACCGCACCTTTGCGCGCACGCGCATCCCGGAGGGTGAAAAGGGGCATCTGTCCCTCGAGCGCTTCGAAAAGCAGAAGCTCTCCCTCGGGCACCCGAACGCGGAGGAACTGGAAGCGGCGCGCCGTGCCGTCGTCGGCTTTCTTGCAGACGGACAATGAAAGAGAAAAAGGAACAAGAAACGCCCACCGTCGCCGTTTCCGCGCGGCGGACGACCGTAAAGATCGTTCTTATCGTGATCTTCGGTGCGCTGTCCGTGCTTTCGACGCTGATCTGCACCGGCATCGGGAGCGTGAAGATCCCGATCCCCGATGTCGCGAAAGCCCTGTTCGTCGCGGATGACAGCGTGGCGCGGCTCCTGGTGTGGAATCTGCGCTTCCCGCGGGTGCTGGTCGGCGGGCTCGTCGGCGTGTGCCTCTCGCTCTCGGGCTGCATCCTGCAGGGCGTCATGCGCAACACGATGGCGTCCCCCTCCACCATCGGCGTCACGGGCGGCGCCAGCTTCGTCGGATACCTGACGCTGGTCGCCTTCCCCGCGTACTCGCATCTGCTGCCGATCGGCTCCATCCTCGGCGCTTTTGTCACCACGATGCTGATCTACGCGCTCGCTTACCAGAAGGGGGTCTCCCCGGTCAAGATGATCCTGTCCGGCATGGCGGTCTCGGCGCTGTTCGGCGCCTTCAACGATATCATCAAGACCTTTTTCGCCGATTCGCTCGGCAACGCCTCCGGCTTTCTTGTCGGCGGGCTGAACGGCACGGGCTGGGGGAGCTTCCGCATGATCCTCCCCTACGCCGCGGCGGGCATCTTCATCTGTGCCTTCCTCCCCTCCCGTATGAACATCCTGATGCTCGGGGACGAAGCGGCGAACGCGCTCGGGCTGCGGACGGAGCTGTTCCGGTTTTTCCTCATCGCGATATCGTCTCTGCTCGCCGGTGCGGCGATCGCCGTCGCCGGGCTGATCAGCTTTGTCGGGCTCGTCGTGCCGCACATCGCGCGGCTGCTCGTCGGCTCGGATTACCGCTATCTGTTCCCCGCCGCCGCCCTGCTCGGCTTTACGCTCGTGACGGTCTGCGACACGGTCGGCAGAGTCATCCTGCCGCCGGGAGAGGTGCCTGTGAGTATCATCCTCTCGTTCATCGGTGCGCCCTTCTTCCTGTATCTTTTGCGCACCCGGGAAGGAAAGAGGGGGTGAACTGATGTATTTCGGTTTTAAGAGCATCTCGGTCGGGTACCGGAACAAGACGGTGCTCTCCGACCTCACCCTCGACATCCCGGAGGGCAGGATCGTCACGCTCATCGGGCAGAACGGGTGCGGGAAATCCACCCTGCTGAAGACCGTCTCCAAGGCGGTGAGCCCAAAGAGCGGGAGCGTCCTCTACCGCGACCGCGCACTCCGCGATTACGCGCCGAAAAAGCTGGCACAGCGCATCGCGTACCTCGCACAGGTGCACGAATCCCCGCCCGATATTGACGTCCGGACGCTGGTGTCCTACGGTCGCTTCCCCTACTCGGTGTTCGGGCGGGGGCTGACCATGGCAGACAAAGAGATCATCGACCGCGCCCTCGCCATGACCGGGCTGACCGCGCTCGGCGACCGGATCCTGTCCACCCTTTCGGGGGGTGAACGCCAGCGCGCGTGGATCGCCATGACCGTCGCGCAGGAGCCCGAGATACTGATCCTCGATGAGCCGACCACCTACCTGGACGTCAGCTACCAGATCGAGGTGCTGGAGCTCGTGCGGCGGCTCAACCGCGAGCTCGGCATCACCATCGTCATGGTCCTGCATGACATCAACCTCGCCGCGCGCTATTCCGACCTGCTCGCGGTGATCCGGGGCGGCGGGCTGTACGCGTTCGGCAAGCCGTCCGACATCATCACCGCGGAGAATCTCCGCGAGATTTTCGAGATCGAGGCGGCGGTATATACCGACCCGATCCACCAGTGCCCCCTCTTTATCCCGGTCAGGACCACCCTACATACGTCCACAAAATAAAAACATATAAACAGGAGAAAACCAATGAAAAAACTGCTATCCGTCTTACTCTGCCTCTGCATGCTCGTGAGCGCCGTCGCGCTCGTTTCCTGCGGGGGGGACAACACCGATCCCACCCCCACCCCTGGCAAGCCGGGAGACACGACCGGCGACGGCGGCAACGCCGATAAGGAAGCACTGAAAGCACAGTGGAAAACCGAATTTCTGAAAGGTGCCGACGACGTGACCGTGGGCGAAACGTCCGTGACCTTCAAGGACGCGACCTCTGCCGACGGCTCCACCGTGACAATCAGCAAGAACCCCGGTAAGGTCGTCAACCTCTACGGTAGCTTTACGACGCTCTGGTATGAAGCCGGCGGCTCGGTCATCGGTTGCATCGGCGGCGATTCCGCCAAGGAGCTGTACGTCGAATACATCGGCAGAGACATCACCGCGGACGACGGTACGACGGTGGTCGCCACCTCCTCCTCGGGCAACAAATGGAATACGGAGAAGATCCTGGAGCTCCACCCTGATCTCATCATCTGCTCGACCGCTATGAGCGGCTACTCAACGATCGAGAGCCCCGCGGCGGCGGCAAACGTGCCCGTCATTGCCGTCAATTATGACGACTTCTCGGACTACCTCAAATGGTTCAAGGTGTTCTGCAACCTGACGGGGCACACCGAGCTCTGGGAGAGCGTCGCCATGAAGGCGCTCGACGAGGTCGTGGAAGTGCTTGCCGAGATCCCCACGGGCAACGGCACGAAGGTATTTTCCATGTTCTCCGGCTCGAAAAGCCTGCAGGCAAACACCTCCGCCACGGTGGTCGGCGGCATGGTGAAAGCAATGAACTGCACCAACATCGCCGACTCGTGGCAGGGCACGCTCGACAGCAGCGGCAGACGGGACATCAACCTGGAGACCGTGTTCGCGGCGAACCCGGACATCATCATCGTCCAGTGCCACGCCGGTGCGGACGTTGCCAAAAAGCAGGTGGAAGACACCTACGGCTCGAACCCCGTCTGGCAGTCGCTGAACGCCGTGAAGAACGGCAAGGTCTTTTACCTTGAGAAAACGCTCTTTCACAACAAGCCGAACAGCCGCTTCGCAGAGGCTTACCAGAAGCTCGCGGAGATTCTCTACCCCGACGTGAATTTCTCGTTCAAGGCGGCAAAATGATCTTTACGGAACGCTTCCGCACGCATCATGACGCCTCGCGCGATCTGAAGAACAAATACACTTCTCCCGAAACGGGGGAGGCGTATTTGTCGGGTATTCTGCAAAACGGCGCCCCCGGTCGCCGGGTCATCTATCTCCACGTCCCTTTCTGTAATAAGGTCTGCACGTTCTGTCCCTTTCACCGTCCGGATGAGCTCGATCGCCGGGCATATCATCACTACCTCATCTCGCAGATACACGCGCTTTGTGCCTACCCCTTCATGCAGGCGCCGATCGACGCGGTGAACTTCGGTGGCGGCACGCCGACCTCCCTCTCGCCGGAGCAGATGGCGGCGGTCCTCGCCGCCCTGCGGGAATGTTTTACGTTCACGCCGGGGGCGGAGATCAGCGTAGAGACCTCCGCGACCGAACTCACGGACGAAATGCTCGCGGTGCTGACGGCAGGGGGTGTCAACCGCCTGTCCGTCGGGATCCAGACCTTTGACGACGGGATCAGGAAGCTGCTCGGCCGCCGCGGCAGCGGCGAGTTTGCCGCCTCCCGCGTGGCGGCGGCGATGAAGGCAGGCATCCCGAACACCGGCGTTGACCTGATCTACAACTACCCCGGGCAGACCGATACACAGCTCCTCTCCGACCTTGCCCGCATCCGGGCGCTGGACGCCGCAGGCGTCTCGTTCTATTCCCTGATGCTGCATGAGAAAACGCCGCTGTACCGCCGCCTCGGTGAAGCGGAGAAGGCGTCCATGCGGGACCTTTCCCGCGAAAAAGAGCTTTTCGACATGATCCTCGATACGCTCGGTGAGGGCGGCTATCGGATGATGGAGCTCACGAAGCTCGTGAAAGCGGGGCGCGACCGCTACGACTATATGGAGATCCGGCATAACGGCGGGAGCTGTATCGCGGTGGGGCACGGCGCCGGCGGCAACCTCGGCAACTATTTCTATCACAATTCCCATAGCGTACCGGATATTTCCGATGGCATCCGCATCTGCTCGCGCGGCAGGGTCCTGCTCCCCGCCTACCGCGATGTCGATGCGCTGATCTGGGAGCTGCAGAAAGGGCGTGCGGACCTCGCCGCCCACTCGGAGCGGCTCGGTGTCGATCTCATGGCGCGGTTCGGCGATGCGCTCGGAGAGCTCGCGGGGGACGGGTATCTGACCGTCTCGGGCAGTACCGTGTCCCTCACCCGCGAGGGTGTGTTCTTCGGGAACAATATCATTTCCCTCCTGATCGGACGTCTCACGGGAGACTGACGATGAGCCGGGCACCCGGTGTGGGTGCCCGGCTCCTTTTGTCGCTGCCCCCGGCGCTCGCCTGCCCGTTTTCGTGCATGAGCCCTTTACATTCCGGGAATTTTATGTTAAGATGATGTGATTGAAGTGATTTTTGCGTGCGGCGCTGACCGCCGCATAAGGACCGTATTGGGAGGTACCCGTTTTGATTATCGCGCTGGAAGAAGCGAAGCGCCGTCTTTCCGCCCTCGCACCGTCGGTGAAGCAGCTCCGTGAGTCGCTCCGCATTGACGCCCTGACCGAGGAAGCGAAAGAGCTGGAGGCAAAGACCTACGCCCCGGACTTCTGGGAGGACCAGGCGGCGTCGGGCGTGACCCTGAAGCAGCTGAAACGCCTGAAAGACACAATTGAAGAATATAACGCACTGACGACCCGCTTCGATGACGCCACGGTGCTGACCGAGATGGCGATCGAGGAGGATGACGAGGGCTCCGTCGAGGAGGTCACCGCAGAGGTGGATTTCCTCGAAAAGGAAGCGGAGCGCCTGCGGCTGGAAACGCTCCTGACGGGCGAATACGACCACAACAACGCCATCCTCTCGTTCCACCCCGGCGCGGGCGGTACGGAGGCGCAGGACTGGGCGTCCATGCTGTACCGTATGTACTCCCGTTGGGGCGAGGCACACGGCTATAACGTAAAGCTCATTGACTGGCTGGACGGTGAAGAAGCGGGGCTCAAATCCGCGACCCTCATGATTGAGGGGCCGTGGGCGTACGGGTATCTCAAGAGTGAGAACGGCGTGCACCGCCTTGTCCGCATTTCCCCGTTTGACGCGTCCGGCAGGCGGCAGACCTCGTTCGCGTCCGTGGAGGTCATGCCCGAGCTTGACGACGACAACAGCGTCGAGATCCGCCCCGAGGACATCGAGGTGACGGCGCACCGCTCGTCGGGCGCCGGCGGTCAGCACATCAATAAGACCGACTCCGCCATCCGCATCGTCCACCTGCCGACGGGGATCGTCGTCGGGTGCCAGACCGAGCGCTCCCAGCTGCAGAACAAGGAGACGGCGATGAAGATGCTGCGCTCCAAGCTGATGGAGATCAAGATGCGCGAGCACCTCGATAAGATCTCGGACATCCAGGGCGTCAAAACCAATATCGAATGGGGCGCGCAGATCCGCTCCTATGTGTTCATGCCCTACACGCTGGCGAAGGATACGCGCACGGGGTATGAGAACGGCAACATTCAGGCGGTCATGGACGGGGATATCGACGGCTTCATCGACGCCTATCTCACCGCCAACTCCAAAAAATAAGGGAGGCAACCATGAAAGATCTCGTCAAAAAAAATCGTGTGGTTCTGATGATCGTCCTGCTTGCGCAGGCGGTGACGTTGTTTTTCCTGTTTCTCTCGCAGGTGGGCAGGCGCCGCAGCCTGGCGGACGCGTTCCTTGCCCTGTCGGTGAGCGACACGATGGCGACATTCCTTCTGTACCTCGGGTATCTCGGGGAGAAACGGGAGAAGAAAGCCCGCGAGGAGACGCGCGTGCAGATGCAGGCGGATCCGGATGGGTTTGAGATTCCTTTGGATGACACAGCGCGTGCCCGTGACTTCCGTTAACGAGGCAAGAGATAAGGGCGGAGAGCAAGCCCCAAAATAATTTTTATGGGCAACCGATATTGACTTCTCATCTGTTCGGATGGCAAGCTGTATCGGTTGCCTTTACTTTAAGAGACGAGGGGGGCTTTAACCGCGTTCGCACGCTCTGCCGTACCAAGTACGACGACGTTCGTGTGAACGCGGTTTCTCGAAACGGCGAGTTCTCCTATTTAGGCAAGCAAAATGCATTTTTGCAAGGCAAAAATGCGAGGGCGAACAAACGATTTCCCCGAAATAGTGAAAAGTTCGCTCCGGCCCTCTCTCTCTTGTCTCGGGTACACAAGTTGGGCATTAGCTGGCGCAGAGATAAGGGCGGACAATATGTTTTAGCTTTTTTCAGCTTTTATTGTAGGGGCGACCAGTGGTCGCCCGCGTTCCGCAACAGGAATTTTCGGTTTGCTTTTGTCGTCCTCTTGACGGAGGGAAACGGGCGACCAATGGTCGCCCCTACGGGAGTAGAGCGTCCAGGAGCGAACGGGCGAAGCGGGGAGCAACGGGGACGGGAGCAGAGCGTTTATGGGCAAGCGCGCGGGGCGGGAAAAAGGCGGGGAGATCTTCGAAATCAAAAGGTGCGGGGAAAGCTTTTCGCGAAAAGCTTTCCCCGCATGGACGGGACATATAAAACGGTTTGGCTGTCAGAACAGCAGCAGCTTCAGCATAGCGGTGAGGGCGGCGAGGAACAGGAGACCCTCGCCGACGAGCTTGAAGCCGAAGTTGGTGACGCAGACATTCTCGCGGCGGTTGATGAGCGTGCGCGCGACCATGCCGGCGATGAAGACGTAGATGGCGCTGAAACGGAGCACGATCTGCGAGGCGGCGTCCTGCGGGACGTCCTGGTAGGCGCGCGCGACATAGATCGCGAGCAGGATGCCGGCGGCAATCCAGATGATGCTCGGAATATGTTTCTTCATCAAAGGGAGAGGCGGCCGTTGGTCTCGTACAGCGAGCGGATGGAGGCGGCTTTACGGTCGCAGCGGGCGCGCATCTCGGCGAGCTGCTCCTCGGTGTAGGGATCGAGGTCGCCCGGCTTCAGCTTACCCTTATACATTCTGTCGAGAATGAGCGCGAAGTTGATATCCGTCGCGACGATCTCGCTCTTGTATTCGCAAATGACGAGGTTGGACTTGCCCGCGAACAGGCTGTCTACGGCGAGCTCACCCATGCGGGACGCCATGAGACGGTCGCGGAGTGTCGGCGTACCGCCGCGCACGACGTGCGCAAGGCGCGCGAACTTGGTCTCGACCCCCGTCTCCTTCTGGATGGTTTCGGCGAGCTCCTGCGAGAAGTCGGGGCCGACGCCCTCGGAGACGATGACGATGAAATTACGCTTGCCGGCAATGCGGTCGCGCTTGATCTTGGCGATCAGAGCATCCGTATCGAACGGGATCTCGGGGATGGCGACCCCGGTCGCACCCGTGGCGATACCCGTCTGGATCGCGATGTCACCGGCGTCTCTGCCCATGACCTCCACGACGTTGCAGCGTGCATGGGACTCACAGGTGTCGCGCAGGCGGTCCACCATCTCGACAACGGTGTTCATTGCCGTATCGAAGCCGATGGTCGCATCCGTCGAGGTGATGTCGTTATCGATCGTGCCGGGCAGACCGATGCAGGGGATCCCGCGCGCGGTCAGGTCGGTCGCGCCGCGGAAAGTGCCGTCACCGCCGATGGCGACGATGCCGTCGATCTGCATGGCGCGGCAGGTGGCGATCGCCTTCTGCATCCCTTCCTCCGTCTTGAACTCAGGGCAACGGTCGGAGTAGAGGATGGTGCCGCCGTGGTTGATGATGTTGGAGACATCGCGGAGCCCGAGGGGCTTGATATCCCCGTCGATGAGCCCCGAGTAGCCACGGTAAACGCCCATGACCTCGACGCCTCTGTCCAGTGCGGCACGCGTGACGGCGCGAATCGCCGCATTCATACCCGGGGCATCTCCCCCGGACGTCAAAACACCGATTCTTCTGAAAGTTTTCATGGTTTATCTATCTTCCTTTTTTCAGTTTACTTTTTGAATAGGGGGAATGCGCGGCAGAGCGCCGCGACCGCCGCCCGCACGTCTTCCTGCGCGGCGGGAAAATCCGTCGCCACACGGGTGATCAGGTGCGCGATGGTGCGCATCTCCGCTTCGCCCATGCCGCGGGTCGTGACCGCCGGGGTACCGATGCGGATGCCCGAGGTGACAAACGGCTTTTCCGGGTCGTTCGGGATGGCGTTCTTGTTGACGGTGATGCCGCAGGCGTCCAGGCGCGCCTCCATCTCCTTACCTGTCAGCCCGAACGGGCGGAGGTCCAGGAGCATGAGGTGATTGTCCGTGCCGCCCGAGACCAGGCGGAAGCCGTCCCGGGAGAGCGTCTCTCCGAGGACGCGGGCGTTGCCCACGATGCGCTGCTGGTAGGCGGCAAATGCCGGGGTCAGCGCTTCACCGAAGCACACCGCCTTCGCGGCGATGATGTGCAGGAGCGGGCCGCCCTGGATGCCGGGGAAGATGGCTTTATTGATCTTCTTCGCCATCTCCTCGCTGTTCGTGAGGATGAGCCCGCCGCGCGGGCCGCGCAGGGTCTTGTGCGTCGTGCTCGTCACCACATCGGCACAGGGCAGCGGCGAGGGGTGGAGCCCCGCGGCGACCAGCCCCGCGATGTGCGCCATGTCCACCATGAGGTAGGCGCCGACGCTGTGCGCGATGGCGGCGATGCGCTCAAAGTCGATCACGCGCGGATAGGCGCTGGCACCTGCGACAATCAGCTTCGGACGGTGCTCCCGCGCGAGCGCCTCCAGGCGGTCGTAATCGATCCGCTCCGTCACGGGATCCAGCCCGTAGGGGATGAAGTGGTAGTAGAGACCCGAGAGGTTGACGGGGCTGCCGTGCGTGAGGTGCCCACCCTCCGCGAGGGACATACCGAGGACGGTGTCACCCGGCTTCAGCAGTGCGACGTAGACGGCGGTGTTCGCCTGTGAGCCGCTGTGCGGCTGCACATTGGCGTAGGCGGCGCCGAACAGCTTCTTCGCGCGTTCCTGCGCCAGCGTCTCGACGATGTCCACCTTTTCGCACCCGCCGTAGTAGCGGTGCCCGGGGTACCCCTCCGCATATTTGTTGGTGAGGATGCTCCCGGCGGCGAGGAGGACTGCCTCGCTCACCACGTTCTCTGACGCGATGAGTTCCAGCCCGTTTTCTTCCCGGTCGTATTCCTGCTCGATGGCGCCCCCGATCTCGGGGTCCAGCCGTTTCAGCCTCTGTATATCGTCATAGATCACGGTGCGGCATCCTCCTTCTGAATTTTCACTCTAGTATATAACATATTTGTGGGAATATCAAGACCCGGCGGCGGATTTTCTTCCGAAAAAAACGCCTTTTTTCGGGTCGGCGGAGGCTGTTTTTTCTTGCCCGACCGATTGACAAGCGGGGAGAAAAACAGTATAATAGTACAAAATAGTCGGAGGAGGACTGCCATGGGTGCTGTGAAGATACTTGTGACCGGCAGCCGCGGCGGGTGCGGTAAGTCCTCCGTCGCCGCAGGGCTCGCCGCCGCACTCTCACTCATGGGAGAGAAGACCGCGCTCATCGACCTGGATCTCTCCGAGCGCTCGCTCGATATGTACCTCGGCTGCGAGGACCGCGTGGTCTATGACCTCGGGGACCTGCTCACGGGGGAGCGCAGCGTGCGCGACGTCGCCGTCCTGCCGGACGGGCTCGACCGCCTGTACCTCATCCCGGGTGCCTACCACCTGCGCCGCCCGCCGACGCAGACCGAGCTCGCGCGGGTGCTCTCCGCCGCAGAGGGAGAGCTGGGGGTCACGTTCATCGTGATCGACACCTCCGGCGTCGCCGACCCGTCGGTGAAGCTCGGTGCCGCGCTCTGTGACCGTGCGCTCCTCGTGGTGACGGACGGGTATCTCCCGATGCGCTCCGCCGCTTCGCTCGCGGACACGCTCCACGAATGGGGCATGGACAATGTGGAGATGGTGGTCAACCGCTTCTCCATGGACCCGAAGCATCCGACGGATCTCCGGGATGTAATCGATACCACCGGGCTCTGCCTTCTCGGCGTGGTGCCCGATGTTCCGCCGTTCGCGCGGATGCAGGACGCGGGCACGCCCGCCGTACACTGCCGGGAGGCAGCGCCGGTCGCCGCCGCCCTCGACAACATCGCGCACCGGCTCACGGGAGAGAACCGACCGCTCCTCTCCGGTATTCCGTGCAAACGCCGCAAGCTGCTTGCGGTCTGACCCCCTCAAAACGACTGAAAAAGGAGTTTCTGCCATGCATATTGCAATCATTGCGGACGACGACAAAAAAGAGCTGATGGCGCAGTTCTGCATTGCCTATTGCGGGATCCTGAGCCGGCACCACCTGTGCGCGACGCAGATCACGGGTAAATATATCACGGAAGCGACGGGTCTGGACATCGAGCTCCTCATGGCAGGCAGGAGCGGCGGCGGGGAGCAGATCCTCTCCCGCGTCTCCTATAACGAGATCGACCTCGTCTTCTACTTCCGCTCGA
This sequence comes from uncultured Eubacteriales bacterium, assembly GCA_934371135.1. GTDB lineage: Bacteria > Bacillota > Clostridia > Oscillospirales > CAG-272 > UBA1740. The sequence goes on along the minus strand of CAKRNO010000016.1, from coordinate 11,178 downwards.
CCGAGCCGAACGACGAACCCGGCGTGACGGAGCAGAACCTCCTGCGCCTCTGCGACGTGCACAACATCCCCGTCGCCACCAATATTGCGACCGCCGAGGTCCTGGTGCTGGCGCTCGACCGCGGGGAGCTGGACTGGCGCGAACTCGTCAACCCGACCTCCGGTGCCGCCGGAGACGTGAACTTTTGAGCTCCCGGCTGTCTTGCCCCCGGTAAGACAGCCTTTTCTTTTCCCCGGCGGGGCAGCGATGCCGCCGGACGAAACGGCAGACAAGCGACCAAACGGTCCGAAGACCGAAAAAACGAACGAATATTGACCGGACAACCGGACGACCAAAACGACCGGACACGGGCACCCGCCGCCGGCGGGAGAAAGGAGCGCGCCCTCATGAAGCAGGAGACACCGATGCAGCTGACCATCCACAGCCGCCTGACGACGGGCGGTGAGACAGAGACCGTCCTGACCGAGGCGCGCGGCGTGCTCCGGCAGGTGGGCGACCATGCGTCGCTCGCCTATACCGAGAGGCGGGATGGCGGCGCGCGCGTCATGACCACGCTCTCCTGGCAGGCGGGGACGCCCCGCGTCCGCCTGACACACCGCGGGGACGTCCGCTGGGAGGTCGATTTCGACCCGCGGATGCCCGCCATGACGCGCTACGAGGTGCCGCCCTATACCTTTGAGCTTTCCGTGCGGTGCCATGAAATACGGCTCCCCCTTGACGAAAACGGGGGAGAAATCCATCTCACCTACACCCGGAACGTCGGGGGAGACGAGGCACTGGTCGAGCTGACCCTGACGGCGCGCGTACGCGAGGAGGAGCTGCCGTGATCCTGACGCAGACCGACCTGAACAAGCGCCTGAAATCGGGCGATGTCTCCGGGGCATATCTCTTTGTCGGGGAGGAGGCGTACCTCCGCCGTGCGTTTACCGCGCGCCTGCGGGAGGCGCTCCTCGGCGACCCTGCTTTCGCCACCTTCAACCACCTGCTCCACGAGGGAGCCGCCATCGACTATGCCGCGCTCCGCGCGGACGTGGAGACGCCGCCGTTCTTCGAGCCCACCAAGCTGGTGGAGTGGCACGGCGCCGACCTCGGTGGGCTGAAAGAGAGCGACTACGAGGCGCTCGGGGAGATCGTGCACGCGGTAGGCGCGGCGAGCGGCGTGACGCTGCTGCTCTCGGTGACGCCGGAGGGGCTGGATGCCGGGACGGCGAAGCGACCCTCCGCCGCCTTCAAACGTCTGTCCGAGCTGTTTATCGCCGTCAATTTCGAGAAATCGACCGACGCACAGCTCATGGGCTGGCTGGCGCGGCACTTCGCCCACGAGGGGGTCACGACCGAGCCGGGCGTGCCGCGCGCACTGCTCGAGCGCGCCGGCAGATCGATGGATGTGCTCGCGAACGAGGTGGACAAGCTGGTGGCGTATGTGTGCGCGCACGGCAGGACGTGCGTGACGGAGGAGGACGTCCGCTTCGTCGCTGTGACGACGACCGAGGCAGACGCATTCGGTCTGACCAACGCGCTCCTCGACCGCGACCCCGCCGCCGCTTTCCGTAATCTTTCGGATATGCGGGCGCGCCGCGTGGAGCCGACGCTCATCCTCGGGCAGATCTCCCGCCTGATATCCGACCTCACCTCCATCTCACTCCTGCTCGCGGAGGGGTTGAACCCCGCCGCCATCGCCGGGGTCCTCTCCATGAACGCCTATCGCACCGAGCTGTATGCCCGCGCCGCGGGAAAACGCAAGGTACCGGAGCTCCGCCGCGCGCTCGCGCTCTGTGCGGAGGCAGACCGCAAGGCGAAGACCGCGTTCGGTCTGGACGTCTATGCGCTCCTGGAGCGGCTCGTCGCCGAGCTCGCAACGGAGGGGAAATAACGGAGCGCCGCCCGGTTTTCCGGCGCCGCTCTGTATCGACCGCAGTATATTCGCCCTGCCGCCACGGGTGACGGCACAACCTCGCCAAGCCGGATCAAACAAAAAGAGACACGGTATCGTGTCTCTTTTTTGATGGGCGCCGTCGATAGGTACAAATAAAGGCAAATGGGGTCGCTGTGCAGGTCCTGCGGTGACGGAGCGCGGGCGCGGGTGCGCCCCCTCGTCACTCTGCGGTGCCGCCGAGGAGGAGCCGGAAAAGCGCCTCGCAACGGGCGAAATTCTCCCGCGCGCTGTTGCCGTGGGAGAGGGCAGTGTCCGGGACGCGCAGACAGAGGACGGTGTCCTCCGGCAGGTCGCAGAAGCCGGGCAGAGACGCCGCCGGGGTGGAGCGCAGATAGACGCCGTAGCCGTCCGGGGTGGTCTCGACCGTGCTGTTCGCCGGCAGGTATGCGGCGACGGGGAGGACGTATCGCCCGCCCGGCAGGGTGGTGTAGGTATTGAAGGTGTGCTCGGAGAGCAGGAACAGGTAGGTCGTGGCGAGCTGGAGCTCGCTTTGCAGGCTCTCGATGCTGTCGCGGTTATAGGCGTTCAGCGCCGTGTCGGCGGCGTCGCTACGCCGGATGCGGTAATGGTGGATGCCGACTCCCCTGCCCGAGAGACGGTGGTCTGCGATGAGGGCTTCGACCGAGGAGGTCATGTCGGCGACGGCTGTGTTGCCTCCGGAGGGGGAGAGGCTCGCCTCGCCGGCGTAGCAGAGTATGTAATCCGGCTCGGGCTCGCGCTGCGCGCACTGTACGAGGCAGACCGTGAGCGCGACGAGGAGGACGAGGACGATGATGATCGGTACCTTGTAGTGGTACCAGACGTTTTCCAGCCATGTGCCGAAGCGGCTCTTGCGATTGATAAGATGTACGTCACCCGCCTCATAGTCCGGTTTTTCCGGCTCCGCGCCGTTACCCGGCGTGAGGGGGGGCTTTTTTTCGTCCATCGTCCCGGTGGCTCCTTTCGTAGGCCTTTTTGTTGTGCGCCCGGACACTTGTCCGGTGCCGGGGAGTGCCCCGGCACCGGAAGTCAGGGCTCTGCCCCGAGGAAAGCGCGGAGCTCTCCTGCCGGGATGTTACCGACCCGGCGGTCGATGAGCCGCTCTCCGTCAAAGAGCAGGGTCGTCGGGATCGAGCGCACGCCGAACATGGCGCAGGTCGCGGGGGAGGCGGTCGAATCCAGGCGGAAGAAGGTGATGTCCGGGGTCTCCTTCGCCACCTGCTCAAAGGTGGGGGCAAAGGCGCGGCAATGCGGGCAGTGCGCACCCGTGGCGCAGACGGCGGATCTGCCCGCGCCCGCGGTGACGTGCACCGCAAAGGTATCGTCGTTCAGTGTAAGCATGGTGTCCTCGCTTTCGCTTTGTGTTACCCGTAGTCTGCCCGAGGACAGGAAAGACTATACGGGGGCACCCCGTCAGCCGGCGAGGGCGTTACCGACGATGACGAGCACCATCGAGCCGATGCAGACGACGAGGTACAGGATGCTGCCGACGTTACCGATGAGCGGTGCCGCACGGCCGCCGCGCGGCAGGGGGCACGGGGTCATATCGCGGGTCATGCGGCGGTAGTTGAGGCAGAAGAAGACCAAGCCGACAAGGGCGAAGATGTACGGCAGATAGGCGACGAGCAGACGCAGCGTGAACGCCGCCGGGTGGGCGTAGAAGATTTCCATGAGCTCTGCCGACGTCGAGGCGCCCGCGAGGTCGAACGGGAGGAAGCGGTCCACGATGGTCGGGAGGACCCCGCCGAAGAAGTTGACCACCGAGTGGATGAGCATGGTGTAGAGGATGTTGCCCGTCTTAACATATATGAGCGCGAGGAGCATACCGAGGAGGGCGGCGTAGAAGAACTGCTCGATGTTGCCGTGGAACAGCCCGAACGTGATGCCCGAGAGCAGGATGACTGCCCAGTCGCCGAGGAAACGCAGGCGATCCACGAGGAATTTACGGAAAAAGAGCTCCTCGAAGAACGGCGCGATGATGAGCGAATAGACGCAGGAGAGCCACAGGGTGGAGTTGTTCATCGCATCCGTGATGCCGCTCTCCTGTTTGCCGAACAGCGCGCCGATGATGTTGTTGACACCCTGCCCGATGAGCGACCCCGCAATCAGGAGGGCGAACGCCATCGAGAGGAAAATCAGGATCGTTTTTACCGACATACGGCGGCGCACCGGCGGCTCTGCCGGGACCGTGCGCAGGATGAAATACGCGGGGAGCGCCGCGACGACATAGAGCGAGATGATGGTCACCGTCCACTGGAACCAGGGGGCAGCCAGAGCGCCCGGGGAGACGCGCCGGACGATCAACTGTATGACCAGTGCGGCAACCTGGGACACGAGCATGAGGACGAAAAAGGCAAGGGCGACGGTCGAGGTCGCGCGCGAGGCACGGGTGCGGACGTCCGGCGTGCCGGGATCCTGATATGGGCTGGACTGCATGATATCGCCTCCTTGTAAAGTGTCTTTAGTGTATCATATTCCGATGAGGAAATGCAAGTCGGGATTATTGACTTTTCTATGAAGAATTTATATAATACAGAAAAAGGCGTCCGTCGGACGATGCGGGAGGTGATACCGTGGCAGAGCATCTTTGCCCGAAATGCGGGGGGAAGCTTTTCTATGACGCGGCGGACAGACTGTTCGTCTGCGAGGCGTGCGGTAACCGGTATTACCGCGAGGTCATCCTCGGTGCCTCCCCGAAAAATGATGATCTGCGTGTGTACTGCGCACCGCAGGCGAGCGGTGGCGGCGAGGTCGAGCTCTCGTCGCAGTACGTCCGGGAGACCCCGCCCGAGGTGCCGCCGCCGTCCGTCCCGAGTGAGCGGGTCGGGGCGAACACGGTGCCGAAGCCTGCTACGGTGACGCGCCGGACACAGCGCTACATGGCGCGCTACGACCGTGAGCGGGAGAAAAAGGAGCGGGACCGGCTGGAAGCGGAGGCGGAGAGCCGCCTCTGGGAGGAGACGCTCTCGGAGGGGATGCGCCGCGCCAACCGCAAGGCGATCGGGACCCCGGTCACCGAGGCGGAGGAACAGCATCCCGCACCCGCGCCGCTCGCCCGCGTCGCGGCACCGGTCGGCGGGGTGACTCTGCCGACGCAGGAGATACCGACGGAGGAGGTCGCCGCGGAGGAGACGATGCCGACGCGCGCGCGGCTGGAGCTCGCGCTCGACAACGCCCAGCTGACACTGCGGGAGAAACAGCAGACGCTGAAGCGCCTGTCCTCGGACATCTGGCGCCTGGAGCGTGCCCCCGGGCAGAGTGCGCGTGAATTCAAACAGGTCCTCGCGGAGGCAAACCGCGAGATCGACCGCGCGGAGCTCGCCGTCAAGGAGGCAAAGCTCGCGGTCAAAGAGGCAAAACGCAACCTGAAGAAGGCAAAGTAAACGGTGTTCGTACCCGCCGCACGGCGGGGACAGTATAACGGATGCCGTCGTCGGCGACGATGCCGGCATCTGTAAAGCAGAGAAAACCGCCCCGGATTCCGGGGCGGTTTTTCGGCGTTGTGCCCGGTTTTTCGGGCACAACGCGGTTTCACTTTTGATGGCTCTGCCCGCTGTGCGACGCCGCGTTTGCCTTTCGGGGGCGGCAGTGCGCGTCTGCCCACTGTGCGGGCTCCCCCCGGTCAGGCGAGCGGCGCGAGCTCTGCGACGAGGGCGCGCACTGCGTCCTCCGCGGTGACATGGGAGAGGGTACAGCCCGCCGCGCGGGCGTGCCCCCCGCCGCCGTGCAGGGCGGCGACGGCGGCGACGTCTGCCGTCGTCGAGCGCAGGGAAATGCGCAGGTCGCCGTTTTTCTGCTCCTTGGCGGTGAAGGCGATTGTTACGCCCGCGATGGCGCGGATAATATCGATCGCGGTCTCAAAATATTCCTCGCCGTACCGGTCGAGGAGCTGCCGCTCCAGGATCGCATAGGCGACGCGCCCGTCTCCGGTGACCACGGCGCGGTCGGCAGTTGCCGCCTCCGCTTTCAGTTGTTCCGGCGTTTTGCTCTCAAACAGGCGGTGATTGATGTCGCCGGCGTCGATGCCGAGGTCAATCAGGCGCGCGGCGGCGCGGTGAGTGGCGCCCGTCGCGTTCGGGAAACGGAAGCAGCCCGTGTCGGAGGTGATCGCCGCGAACAGGGCAGACGCGACCGGGTGCGCGAGGGGCTCCGGCTTCACGAGCGCCGTGAGCAGGTCCGTGAGGATCTCGCCGGTCGCCGACGCCCCCGGGCATAGGTAGCAGGGAGCAATGGGGGTCGAGCGCTCATGGTGGTCGATCGAGAAATCGGGCGGGGTCCCGGCGCCGAAGGTGTCGGCGAGGCTCCCGAGCTGTATCTCCGATGCGACATCGACTGCCAGCACGGTGCGCCCCTCGCGCCCGTTATAGGGTGCGAGCGTCAGCCCGTCGAGGAGAAACGACAGGCGCGCCGGGATGGGGTCGGCGCAGAGGATGGAGGGGGCTTGTCCGCGCCCGATGAAGTAGTGCGCGAGCGCGACTGCAGAGCCGACCGCATCTCCGTCCGGCTTGACATGGATGAGGATGACCGGGTCACGCGCCGCCACCAGGCGGGCGAGGACCTCGGCGCGCGTCAGGCGCGGGGTCATTTCGGCTCCTCCGTCGTGCCCTCCTCGTGCGCGGGGCTTGTCTTCTCAATTTCGGAGAGCAGCTCGGCGATGCGGGCGCCGTGCGAGATGGAGTCGTCGTGGACGAAGGCGAGCTCCGGCGTGATGCGCAGGTTGACCGTCGTCGCGAGGTGGTGGCGCAGGAGCCCCGCACAGCGGATGAGCGCCGTGCGCACCTCCTTTGCGTCGCCCATGCAGGAAAAATAGACGGTCGCGTTCCGCAGGTCGGGCGCCACCTCGGCGCGGGTCACGGAGACGAGCGCACCCGTTACACGCGGGTCGCGCACCTCGCGCAGGGCGAGGTTCAGCTCCTGCGCGACGGCGTCATTGATGCGGTTTCTTCTGTAATTTGCCATAGTTTTTCAGTTCCTTTTCCGGATAGTATCAGTGTATCTGTCAGCGGGTATCTGCATACGCCGCGGCGTATATTTTTGTACATGGACGGGCAGGGAGGCGCCCAGTATTCCTGCCGCTGTCGCCTCGAACCTATCGGGCGCGTCACTCGCGTAGACGGTCAGCTCTCCGTGCCCGACGCGCGGCAGGGTGGCGACGAGCGCCGCCGCCGCGGCTTCCCCCGCGCCGATGAGCCGCGCATGGGGCAGGACACGGTGGATGTGCGATGCAAGGAGCGGGAAATGCGTACAGCCGAGGATGAGGGTATCGAGGTCGCTCCCGCGGAGCGGCGCGAGGTAATGCTCTGCCGCGGCGCGCGCCACGGGGTCAGACGGGGCGGTGAAGCCGTTTTCGGCGAGAGACACGAACAGGGGGCACGCGACGCTGCGCGTGGCGACGGTGCCGATGGCGCGGAGCGCCCCCTCGAATGCCCGGCTATGTACGGTCGCCTCGGTCGCGAGGATGCCGATGTGCTTGCTGCGGGAGACGCGGTATGCCGCCTCTGCCGCGGGCTCCACCACCCCGAAAAGCGGGCAGGCGGTATGCTTGCGGAGGTCGGGGAGCGCCACCGAGGAGACGGTGCCGCAGGCGACGAGGATCGCCTCGGCGCCGAGCCCGGAGAGAAAGTCGATCGCCTCCCCGGCGAAGCGACGGATCATTCCGGGAGAACGCGTGCCGTAGGGGACGTGGGCGGTGTCACCGAAATAGACGATGTCGAGATCGGGGCGCAGGCGGCGGAGCTCCCAGAGGGCTGTCAGCCCGCCGAGACCACTGTCGAACACGCCGATCATGCGAGCGCCCTCCGTACCAGCGTATCGCAGAGCGTCACGAGGTCGTAGCCGAGCGTTTCCGCGAGGGCGGGGTACATACTGTCTGCCGTGAAGCCGGGCATGGTATTGATCTCGTTGAAATAGTAACGGTCGCCGACGACGAAGAAATCGACGCGGGCGAGGTGACGGCAGCCCAGCGCCCGGAACAGGCGCAGCGCATCGTCGGACAGCTTTTCGGCAATCTCTCCGTCAAGGGTCGCCGGGACGGCGAGGCGGGTCGTGCCGCGCAGGTATTTGGTCTCGTAGTCGTAGAAGGCGCGGTCGGTCAGGACCTCGCCCGGGGCGGAGGCGCGCAGCGTGCCGTCGTCGAGGACGGCGACCTCCAGTTCCCGCGCCGTGACCAGCGGTTCCGCAAGGACGAGGGTGTCTTCTCCGAGTGCCCGCCCGAGCGCCTGCGGGAGTTCCGCCGCCGAGAGTACGGGGGACGCCCCCACCGAGCTGCCGGAGCGCGCGGGCTTGAGAAAGCAGGGGTAGGTCAGGGCGTCGAGCGTTTCCCGCGGGGTGTCCTTTGTCAGGCACACCTCCGGGAGCGTCGGGATCCCGAGCCCGCGCGCCGCCTCTTTGGCGAGGACCTTGTTCATGGCGCGGGCGGATGCCTCGACGCCGCACCCGACGTACGGGATACCCCATGTGTCGAGAAAGCCCTGTAGCCGCCCGTCCTCACAGCAGGTGCCGTGCACGGCGGGGAAGATAACGTCCGGGCGGTACAGCCGCCCGCTGTCGGTAAAGAAGCCGCCGCCGGGTGTGCACCAGACGCGCGAGAGCCCGGGGGATGCCTCCCAGGTGGCGGCGTAGATGCGCTCCGGACTGCCGCGAAAGAGGTAGAATGCCCCCTCGCGGGAGATGCCTATGGGGAGGGTGTCGTAGCCTGCCGTGAGCAGTGCGTCGCGTATGGCGGCGGCACTCCGGCAGGAGACGTCGTATTCGGGGCTCTTGCCCCCGAAAAGCAGTGCGACGAGCGGGCGTTTCATGAGAGTTCACCTCGGGCAAAGGAGATAGGAGAAACGTCCGTTTTTTTTGTCAGTCCCGCTTCCGCAGCAGGGCACAGCGCGGGTTGCCCCCGAGGTCGTGTGTCACCTCGGCGCGGTAACCGTGCTCCTCTGCGAGCCGTGTGATGGCATCCCCCTGGTCGTAGCCGATCTCAAAGAGGAGGAACCCGCTCTCCGCCAGATGCGCGCCAGCCCGGGAGAGGATCGCCCGGTAAAAGATCATGCCGTCCTCGCCGCCGTCGAGGGCAATCCGCGGCTCGAACGAAAGCTCCGGCGCGAGTGTGCCGAGGACGTCCGACCGGATATACGGCGGGTTGGAGAGGATCGCGTCATACACGCCGTCGATCTCCTCGGTGAGCAGGTCGCGGCGACGGAAGCGCACCCGGGCGGCGACGCCGTTGCGTTCCGCGTTTTCCCACGCGAGCGCGAGGGTGTTTTCTGCTATATCGTATGCGTCGGCGGTGCAGTCGGTGCGGGACGCCAGCGTGGAGACGGCGATACAGCCGCTCCCTGTGCAGAGGTCGGCGAAATGCGCGCCGCGCGGGAGGTGCCCGACGGCAGCCTCCACGAGGCATTCGGTATCGGCGCGGGGGATGAGGCAATCGGGCGTGACGCGATAGGTCTCGTGCCAGAAGCCGACCTCCCCCGTGATGTAGCGCAGCGGCTCGCGCCGCGTGCGGCGCGCGAGCGCCTCGGCGAGGGCAGGGTCGTCCGACACGGGGTCACAGCCGACGAGATGCGCCGCCGGCACACCGGTCACAAAGGAGAAAAGGAGGCGCGCCTCCGCGGGGGCGTCTTCAATGCCCGCCGCGCGGAGCGCGCGCGTCAGGTCAGAGAGCTTCATCGGTACCGGGCGCCGGGAGAGGGGCTTCTGCCGCCCCGGCGGGCGCGTCGGGATGGGCAGAGGTGTCGGGCACGGAGGGGGCATCGGTTCCGGCGGTTCCCCCGGCGGGCGCGTCGTTTGTTTCTGCGGGGGCGGTCGCTTCCGCGCTGTCAGTCGCTTCGGCGGGTGTTTCTGCGTCCGGGGTGTCCGCTCCGGCGGCGGATGCCGCACCGTAGCCGTCCTTGGCTTCGTAGGCGGCGCGGTCAAAGTCGGGGAAGATGTCGGGGAGGGCGTGCCTGGTGGCGGCGATCGCCACGGCGAGCTGCTCGAGGTTGGGTTCACGCGTCGTGAGCCGCTGCATCCAGAGCCCCGGGGCAGAGAGAATCTTCACGATCCGTTTTTCGCTGTGCTTGCCGGCATACATGAGAAATTCGTAGCCGATGCCCATCACGAGCGGCAGGAGCAGGAGCCCGATGCCGGTATAAATGAGCGTCTCGAGCGCTTTGCTGCCGGTGAGATATTCAAAGTCGATGCCGAAGCCCCAGTCACATTCGAGCACGGCGCGCACGGCGAGCGACAGGATGATCCCGAGGAGGATCATCACGAACATGAACGAGGTGCCGCAGCGGGGGTGGAAGCGGGTGCACTTCTTGGCGTTCTCCGGCGTGAGCTCCATGTGGCTCTCGAAGCAGGCGATGGTCTTATGCTCTGCACCGTGGTACTGGAAGGTGCGCCGGATGTCCGGCATGAGAGATACAAGATATATATATAAAATGAAGACTAAAATTTTGACGATGCCGGAGGTGACGGCTTTCCAGACCCCGAGCTCCATGTCAAAGAGCTTTTCGAGCCCGGTGGAAACCAGGTTCGGCAGGTAGATGAACAGCGCGAGCGCGAGGGCGATGCCGAGGACGAGGGAGAGGGCGCTGACCAGGTTCATGAGCGAAAAACCGAGGTGCTTTTTCATCCAGGCGTCCGACTTGCTCTCCCGGAGCTCCTCGCCCGCCGCCGCCTCGGCAGAGTCGGTCAGGACCGCGAGGGACAGCTTCATCGTGGAGATAAAGTTGCAGACACCGCGGATGATGGGCAGCCCCATCCACTTATGTTTTTCTTTCGGGGGCGTGTAGGTGCGGGGGAGCACCCGGATGTTGCCGTTCGGCAGGCGGACGGCGGTCGAGCAGTTTTTGCCCGCTTTCATCATCACGCCGTCGAGCACCGCTTCACCGCCGACGCGGTTGAGCCGCTCGTTCGGCACGGCGGTCGTTTTATGTGCCATAGGATATTCTCCTTTTTATACTTTAGCGTTTCATAATAGTATAGCATACGGTGCCCCTGAATGCAAGTAGAGGGGGGTGATACCGGTTTGTTAAAAATTTTTTGACTTTTTGCGTATTTTCCCCTTGACAAGCCCCCGGGGCATGTGGTATACTGCCAAAGCAAGTCGCGAGTAGCCCTTTGCCGGAGGGCGCTTTTTTCTTCAAGACAACAAGTTTTCTTGAAAAAAGAAAAAAGGACTTGACAAATCCATTGCGACCGATTATAATGGAAAAGTCGCGAGTAGGAAAGCGGCGCCTTGGTCATTGAAAATTGAACAACAGAAATTCGTATCACTGAACTTGGTAATA
>CAKRNO010000015.1 GCA_934371135.1 uncultured Eubacteriales bacterium | reverse complement strand
CTATGTGCCTCCGCATATCATTTTCACCCGCGTTCTCCGCACGCCTCCCTTGCAATCGAGGAGCAACCGCCACCGTTATAGTGTTCCTCCGGGTCTTGCCTTTCGGCGCGACCTTTTCTATTGTACGAGGAAAGTCGGGATTTGTCAAGAAAAAGCAGCATGATTTGAGGGAGACCGCGGGCGACGCCGGGTGTTTGCGTTCAACGGGTGTAGGGGCGACCAATGGTCGCCCGTTTTTCGTTCCTTCCTTGGCGGCAATCACAAGGCGGAGCCGTATTTGCGGGCGACCGGTGGTCGCCCCTACGGAGCGGAGGTTTTCGTGGTGCGGCGGTGTGATCTGCGGGAAACGCGGGCGATCGGTGGTCGCCCCTACAGGAAAATAGAAACGGTGAAACAACGGCGGTAAGGACGGGCTATTGTGTAATTAATGCACCTGTCAACGGTTTGCACGAGCGGAGGAGCTATGCCGCGAGGTAACTTGTAGGGGCGACCATTGGTCGCCCGTTTTTCGGTTCTTCCGTGACGGCGACCACGAGACGGAGCCGTATTTGCGGGCGACCGATGGTCGCCCCTACAGGTGGAGGTATTCGGTGTGCAACGGTGTATCGGGGACGATCCGGGCATGGAGGTTCAGGGGTTTGCGCGACGGTATCAAAACAACACGGTTCCGCGTGGCGGTATCGTGACGCCGTGGTCCGGTTCTATGCGGCGGGGGTAACTTGTGCCAGCTATTAATGCTTTGCGCCAGCAATCAAACGCTTTAAAGTTTTTGAAAGAGGGGTGCGGGGAGAGGACTTTTGCAAAAGTCCTCTCCCCGTGTTTTTATGTGCCTTCCGTTTTCTTGTGGCGTGGGTTTTACACCTGCGCCAGCCAACAAAAAACCTCCAAAAAGGTTTTGGAGAGGGGGGCGCGGGGGAGTGCCTTTTCCTGAAAAAGGCACTCCCCCGCAAACGCACAAGCTATAAAATTGTTTCTCCCCGCTTACTTTTTCCCCGTGTCGAGCACGTCGTAGGGGGAAACAATGCCGAGCAGGGGCGCGGAGGGCGCGGCGCGGTCGGTGACGAGCAGGGCGCGGATCTTGCAATTCCTGCCGTAGGCACCGGAAAAAAGACTCTCTGCCTCCTCGAGGAGCAGCTCCGGAGAGACGAAGCGATAGGCGACCGAGGGCACCACATCCAGCGCCAGGTAGGGCATGATGGCGGCGATCGTCGTCGTATCGTCCACCGGTACGCGGTCGAGGAAGACGCGGAACACCGCCTCCACCGACAGCATCCCGACCACCCGTTCCCCCGAAAGGCAGGGGACGCGGGAGAGACTCCGCTTCTCCATCTCGACGAGCGCGTCGGCAAGAATAAAGTCCGGGGACACCGTGTACAGCTGTGCCCTCGGCGTCATGCGGTCGCGCACGCGCGGGGGATTTTCGAGGATATCGATGACCCGGCGCAGAAACGCATTCATGCCGGGACCCGGGATCAGCGGCACCGCGCCCCCCACCTTCACCTCGTGGGTGAGCAGGTTGCGCACCTCGCGGCAGCAGTCCAGCTCGTCGCGATACGGCTCCATTTTCGGGTGCCGGATGAGGCGCGGGATCACCCCGCTGCGCGCGTCCACGCGCAAAAAGGACGCCGCCGCCGCTTCCAGCCGGCGATAGTTGTCGAGAAATTCAGCCACCTCGTGTGATGCCATGCGTCTTCCCTCCCGTCAGTCCCCGCACCCGGCCGTCGGCGCCGGGAGCGGCAGGGGGTTGCCGTTCAGCAACACCTCGGAGAGGCGCAGGTCGCGGTAAAGGAGCTTGAGCGAAAAGAAGGGAGCGCCGTCGGTCAGGAGCTTCAAGAAAATATGATCCCCCTCCCACAGCGGGAGAGACGGGATACGCGCCTTTTCCACCCATTCGAGCGCCCCCTCGTCACAGCGCGGCAGCTGCCCCTCGGGCGCCCGTGCGGTAAACAGATGGATATACTCCCACAGTCCGTCGTCCGACACGAACGTGATGAGCCCGCGGAACGCGAGCGAGGAGATCTCCAGCCCGGTCTCCTCCCGGACCTCGCGCCGCACGCACTCCTCCGGGCTTTCACCAAATTCAAAATGTCCGCCGATACCCAGCCATTTTCCCGCGTTCGGGTCCTCCCCGTCCGTGTTCCGGTTGATCATCAGATATTTGTCGCCGTCCTCGATGTAGCACAGCGTCGTCAGCTCCGGCTCACGCATCGCAAAATACCCCCGTGTTATTTTTCAAAAAAGCGCAGTCCCGCCGTTTCGGAGACCGGCAGGGAGAAGGAGACGGCGCGCGCCGGGGTGTTGAGCCCCGCCTTTTCGGTCACGCCCTCCATGATTGCGCGCTTCTCCCCGGCGCGCGTCACGATGAATACCATTTCCTTTTCTTCGGCGAGCGAGATGCCGTAAAACTTTTCGGCGATCGCCGTCCCGGTGCCCTTGGCGTGCAGGACGGTCCCGCCGCCCGCGCCCGCGGCACGCGCCGCCTGCATGACCTCGTCGGTATGCCCGTTCTCGCAAATGATGACGATGAGTTCCTTGTCTGTCTGCATGGGATACGGCTCCTTTGTCATTTCGTCGTTTTCATGCCCGCCGGCAAAACCGCGCAGTGCCGCGGCACCGCTGATGCTCGTGAGCGGCAGCGCGAGGGCAATCCCCCGCTGGGGCAGATCAATCTGCATCTCCCGCGTCAGTGCATCGAAAAGCTCCTCGGTCTTGTTGCGCGTCGCCAGGGTGAAGTGCGCGATCTTTTCGGTCTTTTCGAGCCCCAGGAGCGCGAGCGTGCTCGTGCCCGCCGTGCCGGTGCACGGCACACTGTAAACGTGCGGTACCTCGTATCGCTCAAAGAGGTCGAGGAATTCCTTGTGGTCCTGCTTCGTCGAGATGACGAGCACCAGATACATTTTCTGCATGGCTCCCTCCCCCTTAAAAATCGATGATGGTCTCGACGATCGGCTCTGCCGCCGCCGGCTCCGCCTGTGCACGGCGCAGCTTGATGCGGTAAATGACACCGAGGATCTGGATCGAGATGAGCGGCGTCATGGCGACCATTGCCACCATGCCGAAGGCGTCCGTCAGGATGTTCCCGCCCCGGGCGGTCGTCACCCCCATGCTGAGCGCGAGCAGGAAGGTCGCCGTCATCGGCCCCGACGCAACGCCGCCGGAGTCAAACGCGATGGACGAAAAGACGTCGTCCGTGAAGAACGTGAGCAGGAGGGCGATAAAGTACCCGCCCGCGAGGAAGTACATGATGGAGATGCCCGTGAGCGCCCGGAGCATCGCGATGCCGACGGAAATACCCACCCCGGCGCCGAGCGCAAAGGACAGCGCCTTTTTCGGGATGGCGCCCGCCGTGACCTCCTCCACCTGGTGCTCGAGCACCTGCACGGCAGGCTCCGCCGCGACGATGAAGTAACCGATGATCACCCCGATCGGGATGAGGACAAAGGCATAGGGCTTTGCACCGAGGACCTCCCCGATGCGGTAGCCTGCGGGCATGAAGCCGACGTTCGCCCCGGTGAGAAACAGCGTCAGCCCCGCGAGGGTGTAGAGCAAGCCGACGAGGATCCGGATGGCGCGTTCCTTGGAGACCGGGCTGTGGATCCACTGGTAGAGGAAGAACAGCACGGAGATGGGCGCGAGCGCCTTCACCATCTCCAGCAGGTAGTCGGGCAGCGCGTGTATGTAGGCGAGGATCATCTCGCGCGAGTCGATGAATTCGACCGGCGTGAGGTCGGTGAGCTCCCCGCCCTGCGTCCCGAAGATGAGCCCGAGGACGAGCACCGCCATGATCGGACCCACCGAGCACAGCGCGACAAAGCCGAAGCTGTCGTTCTTCCCCTCCTTATCGGAGCGGATGGACGAGATACCGACGCCGAGCGTCATGATGAACGGCACGGTCATGGGGCCTGTCGTCACCCCGCCGGAGTCGAACGCGATCGCCCAGAAGGTGTTCGGGACGAAGAAAGAGAGCCCGAAGACGATGATATAAAAGACAAGCAGCAGGTACCGCAGGCGGATGCCGAACAGTACGCGCAGCATGGCAATGACGAGAAAAGTGCCCACTCCGGCGGCGACCGAGAGGATCAGCGTCCATGTACCGACGGACGGTACATACTGGGCGAGCACCTGGAGGTCGGGCTCCGAGATGGTGATGAGCGCCCCGATGCAGAAGGACATGAGGATAATGACGATGAGTTTTTTGGACTTTGCCATCCCCGCGCCCATGTAGTCACCCATGGGGGTCATCGCCATCTCCGACCCGAGGGAGAACAGCCCGATCCCCACAACGAGCAGGAAACATCCTGCGAGGAAACCGAGAAAAACTCCGGAGGCGAGCGGCGTGACGGTGAAGCAGAGGAGCAGAATGACGAGCGCGAGCGGCAGGACAGAGGTCAGTGCCTCGCGCATTTTTTCCTTGAGGACGGACTTGGGTGCGGTATGCTTCATCGGCGACTCCTTTGATATAATTTCGGAAGGTACCATGCGTATGCGTGTGCGGCGCCCCCGCCGGGCGGCGCAGGATCAGCATCCGGCGCCCGGCAAAGCGGCGGGTCACACGCCGATACATCGCCCCGCCCTGGCGGTGGGCGCAAGTACCGGGGGGCGATGCAAAATCCAGCAGCGGCAATACAAAACCACGGCGGCGGCAACGCAAGCCGTAGCGGAGGCAAAGCAAGCCCCGATACGCCCCGCGGCGACGGCACGGTACCAAAAAGGAGTCTCGCCCGGCGTTACCGCCGCGTCGGGGCTCCTATGGCTTTCCTTTCCTATTTTACTATATAGCAAACAAAATTGCAACCGTCAATTTCGGAAGCCTTGTTCATATTTTGTCGCTCCGCTACAGCAGGTGAGGCGACGGGGCGGAGACGGCATCCGGTCACACCTGCGTTTCGCCCCCCTGCCCGTTTACCCGCGCGGAACGGGAAAAAGCCGCCAAAATAACAAAGAGGAGCCGCTTTTGCGGCTCCTCTTTGCCCGTTTTGGGTCAGACGATTTTGGTCGGGGCGGTGGCACCCTTTTTGAGAAGGTACAGGTGCCCGGTCCCGGAGGTGACCGGATAGTCAGCGGTCATCGAATAGGACATCTCGTAGTACAGAACGCCCGCAGAGGTCGCGCTGACCCCTGCAAAGGTGCCCTTTGCGAGCTGCGCCTTACCCGTGCCGTCCGTGCGCACGCACCACAGCCCCGCGGTGTCCGCGGAGGTCTCCGCATAGTAAACCGTGCCGTCGAGGACGGAGAGCGACTGGATCTCTACCCCGGTAACGAGCGTTTTCACGGCACCCGTCGCAAACGTGTAGGAGCAGAGCGACCCCTCCTTGGCATTATAGTAGTAGAGCGCCGTGCCGTCCGCGGTGAAGTAGCAGGCGGAGGTCTTATCGACCGTTGCCGTTTTCCCCGTGGTGATGTCATAGTACATGAGGTTGCCCGTCAGCGTGCCCGAGGGCTTGGTGCAGAAGAACACCTTACCGTCCGCTTCATACAGCGAGACGCAATGGACGGAGGACGTCAGGCTGCCGTACAGCTTTTCGAGCTCCTTATCCTTTGCGGTGCTGTCCGGCTTCAGGCGGCGGAGGGTATTGAAGGTGTTGCCGTTGTGCACAAAGTAAATGTACTCCCCGATGAACAGCAGCTCGTCGCAGCGGTCGGACGAGATTTTTTCCGCCTCTCCGCCGGCAACCGGTATGCGCCACAGCGCGTAGTTGGTGACGATGTAGGTGCTGTAATACAGGTAATCGCCGTGGAAGTAGAAGGCACTGCACGCGTCCGGGATGACCTTGTAGCTCGCGCGCGTTACGGGATTGTATTTCCAGACGGAATCGCCGTCACGGGCGTTCAGGAAGTAGATTTCCCCGCCGTACTCCTTGACGTAGGTATAGCTGCTGCTGCCCGCCGTCGTATCATCGACCGGGACAAAGGACGCCATGAGGTCGGTGACGGTTTTGTCCGCGATGCGGAAGCGGTGCAGATGCTTTGTGTTCACAAGGTAATAATAGAGGTTCGTGCCGTCGCTCGTCAGACTGGATACATCGGCGGTGACGACTTTTTCCCCGGGCAGGCTCCCCGCGGCGTCGAGGGCGATGCGGTAGATGCCGTCACCGAACACCTTGCCGGTGAGCAGGTCGCTGTTGATATAATAGAGGTACTGCCCGACGATCGTCAGGTTATCTCCGCTGTCGGTCGTCATTTTGGTGAGGGTCCCGGCGCCTGCCGAGTAGCGGTGGATGGCATTGCCCGTCAGCGTGTGCACGTTGCAGTAGAGGACGCCGCCGGCGGTGACGATATTCGAGACCTTTTCCTCGGTCAGCGTTTCCGGCGTGCCGCCCGCCGTCGGGATGCGCGTGAGCTGCCCCTTGTCGCTCCCCGCGGCATAGTAGAGATAGCTGCCGACAACGGTCAGATAGGATGCCTTGCCGCTCGTCAGCTTTTCGGGGGCGTCATCGGCGCCGTGGCTGATCCTGATGCGGTAAATACCGTTCTTGTCGCCGGTATCGACCAGGTTGTTCTTGGCAAAGTACAGATAGGCGCCGTCCGTGGTCAGGTATTCCCCGCCGTCGGAGAGGAAGACGGAGACCGTACCGTCCGTCGCGATGGACTTCACGGACGATTTGAGGAACCCGCGGCTCACATAGTACAGGTTTTTGCTGTCGGCGGTGAAGAACTGCGCCACCTCGTTCCCCGTCACCTTGGTGATGCTTGTGCCGTCATAGACGTAGAGCAGGTTGTCGTGCAGGGGGTTCTGGAAATACACCTTCCCGCCGAAGGCGAAGGTATAAAGCTGCTCCAGCTTGGAGGTGATTTTCAGCTCTGCCGTGAGGGTCAGGGTCGTGTACCCCTCTCCGGAGAGCACGGCCCGGACGGTATAGGTGCCGGGGTCGGTCACTTCCTCCGTCGCCTCGCCGTTGTAGGTGTAGGTGCAGGTCACGTCCGCCGGGACGTTGCCGCTGACGCGCAGGCTGTGCGGGAGACCGTCGTATTCGACGCTGACATCCGCGAGTGTCACACCGGTGATAGTAAGCGGCTCGATGGTGAGTGTCGCCGTCAGCTTTTTCGTGGCATACCCCTCGCCGGAGAGCGTCGCGGTGACGGTGTAGGTGCCGACGCGGGTCGCGCCGGTGGCGGCGGCTCCGTTGTAGGTGTAAGCACAGGTGACCCCTTCGGGGAGGGTACCCGTGACGGTGAGAGACTGCTCCGCTTTGTTATACGGGACGGTTTTGTCCGCGAGCGTCACGCCGGTGATCTCGGGCAGCGCGGGAGTTTCCGGTTCCTCCGGGTTGCCGCCCGGCGTGTTGTCGCCGGTATCACCGCCGGGAGTATTGTCTCCGGTGTTCCCCCCGGGGGTGGTATCGCCGCCGGGTGCGGTCCCTGTGTCACCGCCCGTGGCGGGTGGGGTATCCGCCTCCCCGCCGCAGGAAAACAGCGCGAGGGACAGGAGAAGCAAACAGGAGAGTAGGATCAATAGACGAGTTTTCATAAATGCCTCCATTACTGAAAAGTGAACCCGTATATGTGCGGGAATGTAACGAATTACTTACCTGCGAGGGCTTTCCACTTGCCTATCTCCCGCTTTTCCTCCGCAATCTCGCGGTTGCTGATCACGAGAGCGAACGGGAAAGCGAAGACGCCGACAACGAGCCCGACGACGGTCGCAAAGATGACGGATGCCGTCGCGAGCAGGAAACCGAGGATGGCGAACAGGATTTTCGTCGCAATCAGAAACACAATGCCGTCAAAATCCAGCCCGAAGATAATGCCCGGCATATCGACGAAGCCCCAATGCGCGATGGAGCACCACATTTCGCCGACGAAGGTGTTATCGAGAAAGCAGCAGGAGAGGAAAGCAAAGAGTGCCAGCGCGCAGCCGAGCCCGACAAGTATATAAAGAGGATGCTTTTCCCCGGGACTCAGGGCGACAAAGAGGGAGATGATGAACAGGGCGATCGCCGCAACGGTGCTCCATATCCACGCGCGCCGGCGCTCCTCCTGCAATTCGTCGAGCGAAAATTGATGCGCCTGCATCTGATGCTTCGCGTTGCACCGGACACAGCGGACGGTAGAACCGCCCTCGGAGTGCTTTTCCCGCACGATGTCTTTTCCGTCGTACAGCGGCTTGTTGCAGTCCTCACAGACCGCGAGCACCGGGCGCTGCTCGGTCATCACCTTCTGCACCTCTGCGCGGACAGCCGCGGCGGTCTGCTCCGCATCCGCGGCGGGGGCGACCGTCTCCGGCGCCGCCTGCCGTTTTTCCGGCGGCTCCTTGCCGAAAAGCTCATCGACCGACACATTGAAGATCGTCGCGAGCTGCCCCAGCGTCTCGAGGGACGGCTCCACGTCGTCGTTTTCCCAACGGGAGACCGCCTGCGCGGAGACGTTCAGCTGCTCCGCCAGGTCCTTCTGCGTCATTTTCTTCTCGTTCCGGAGAGTTTTCAGTTTTTCACCGATCCTGACCATAAGTAGTAAAGCTCCTTTTGAAATCAAATAGCATTTTTGTTGTGCTGTATCCAGTGTCCCATGTTTGACGGAAAAAGTCAACCAACAAAAACGGGACTTACTAAACAGAATGTGGAGCGCCCCGGTTTTCTCGGGGAAACCCGGTTGAAATATTTTCAACGGATTGTGGAATATGTATGTGTACATTATATAATTTACAAGTCTATATGTCAAGACTTGATTGCCGCTATAATAAAGCCGGATAGCAAGGAGGCGATGGGCAATGCGGTTGAGGATCAAAGAGATACTGGAAGAACAAGGGAAAACCAAGTACTGGCTGTATATCCGCCTCGGGTTGAGCTATCAGAACTTCAGCCGTCTGATCAACAATGAGACGCGGAGCATCAAGTTTGAAAATCTGAAATGCCTGTGTGATATTCTCGGCTGCACGCCGAATGACCTTTTCGAGGAGTACCACGAGCCGAGGGGGGACTGAACCCGCCGCGGCGGTATCGACCGCCCGGGCGGTCGCGCTTCCCTTTCGTAAAAGCCGCAGACATTCACATCCGCAAAAATACAAAGAGGAGCCGCAAACGCGGCTCCTCTTTGTTATATACCCCGGCGCGGCGCGCCGGGGAGGTTTATCATGGGCTCTGAAAAAGAGACGCGGAGAGAAAGCTTTTATAAACAGGCTTTCTCTCCGCTTTTTTTGCGTGGAGGGCTTTCGCCCCCGGCTTATGCCTCGACGGTCTTCTTGCGCTTTTTCTTCGGTGCAGGGGTCGCCTCGACGACCACCTCGACCTCGGGCTCTGTCACGGGTGCTTCCGTCCCGACGGTTTCGGTCGTCGCCTCGTCAGCGGCGTCCTCCCCGGCTTTCCGCTCGGCGCGGCGCGCGCGGGCGTCCTCGACCTTGGTACGGACGCTGTCCACAACGGTCCCGACCTTATCCTTGACGGCTTCGGCGCCCTCGGTCACCTTGACCTTGGCTTTACCGCCGAATTCTTTTGCCTTGCCGCCGAACTCCGTCGCCTTTTCCCTGACGTTCCCGGCGAGGGACTTCGCCCCGGAGACCACCTTACGGATCCCGTCGGCGGGCACGACAACGTGTGCATGACCGGGCTCTGTGGTGCCGTCTTCATTCGTCTTTTTCGGTGTCACCTCGATGCGGTAAACGAGGGACTCCACGGTGACCTTCTTTTCTCCGTTTGCATCCTCGGTTGTCTCGGATTTGTACGGAACGAGCGCGGCGACCGCCGTCGCACCCAGAAGAAACTTAAACCAATTCATGAGGAAACTCCTTTCTTGCGCCAGCGTCTCCGCTGATTTTTCTTTGGTGCTATTATAGTAACACACGCGCGCGGAAAATGCAAGAGCGCGCCGCCACGTCATCAAAAAGTTACGATTTTCCTGCCCCGGCACGATTTTCCGCGGGCGATGCGGGCGACCGGTGGTCGCCCCTACGGGTGCGTGGCTTTGAGGGTAACAGACGGGTGAAGCCCGGGCAAGATGGGCGACCGCCCCCCTTTCGGGGAGCGTGGACGATGTCGGTTGCTTGCGCTCTGGGGGTGTAGGGGCGACCAGTGGTCGCCCGTTTTCCGTTTCTTCTGCGGCGGCAACCACACAAGGGGGAGCCGTATTTGCGGGCGACCGGTGGTCGCCCCTACGGGTGCGTGGCTTTGAGGGTAACAGACGGGTGAAGCACGGCATAACGGGCGACCGTCCCCCTTTCGGGGAGCGTGGACGACGTCGGTTACTTGCGCTCTGGGGGGTGTAGGGGCGACCACTGGTCGCCCGTACGGATGCGTGGCTTTGAGGGCAACAGATGGGTTGCCCGTATAAAGATTGTGCCGGGGGCGGGAAAGACCCCGGGAGGATCTTTTGTCAGACGCGGGACAGCGGGGTGCCCCGCGGGGAGAGCGCCGGCTCTCACCCATGACGCGCCGGGTGCCGGGCTTTTTGCCCGTGGACGTAAAAGGCGTGAAAACCTCCCGGAGACAGATGCGGGGAGGGTGCATCCAAAGCTACCCTCCCCGTCCCGTTGTTTTACTCTGCTGCTCGCTTGACAACACACGCAAGCGCGTATTCGGCGCCGCGGCTGTCAAGGAGGAACCGCGTTTCCAGGCTCCGCGCCGCTTTCAGGATCTCCTCGGCGGCTTTGAAGTCGAGGGCGCCGCTGCCGGTCGCCTTGGTCGCCGCCTCCGTCAGGCACCAGAGCCGCGCGAAGGTGCGCGGCTGCTCCTCCGGCGCCGCCCGCCGGAGCTCCTCGCGGAGCCCCGGTGAGAAAAAGCGCTCGGCAAGGGCGCCATACTTCTCTGCCCGTTCCCCGGTCGGTACCTCCTCGAGGTCGATGCCCACCGCGGGGGCGATGCCCCCGGGCGCGCGCGTGAGCGCGGCGGCGGCGAGAAAGCCGCTGTGCGAGAGCGAGAACGAAAGGTCCTGCCGCCCCTCAAAATAGGGCTTACCGAGGTCGGTGTAGGCGACGGTCAGCGAGCGGTAGCTCTCCCCCGCCTCCCGCAGGAGCCGACGGAGCGCTACCTCCGCGGCGAGCCGCCGCGCCCGGTCGAGCGGTGAACGCGGTGAGCGGATGCGCGCCGCGCGCGGGAGGGGGAGCGACGACACGGCATATTCGAACTTTGCCGCATCGAGATAGGGCGTAATGTCCTCCGTCAGAAAAACAGCGTCGCTCATGCTCATTTTGTCAGCGCCTTCAATAGGGGCTCCAGGACGTTGAGCAGGATAAACCACGCGAGCCCGGTCGCCGCGGCAGTGTAGACGAGCCCCATGATATCGTCCGCCGAGAACTTCGACGCGCGTTCTTCCACATAGGCGCGGCGCTCTGCCGGGATGTAAAAGCGGGTCGCCCCCGTCGTCGGGATCCTGAGCCCCAGCCGCCGCTGCCGCTGTGCCTCCTCACGCGCCGCGCGCCGTTCGTCGGCGCTCTCGCCGCTACCGGTCTCTGCCGGGGCGCCTGCCTTGCCCGCGCTATCCGCCGCCGGGTGCCCCGCGGCGTCCTCCTCGGTGCCTTCTGCACCGTTCCCGGTCGCCGCTTTTGCCGTTTCCCCACCGCCGAGCTGTGCCTTGATGCGGTCATATTCGTCGGAGGAGGCGTTGCGGTAGAGGATGCAGGTCGGGCTGTGCAGACTATGCAGGAGCCACCGCGTGCGGAGAGACCCCGGGGCATAGCCCAATTCGGATAGGGTCTTGCCCGCGTCGGGGCTGTCGGCGCCTGCCTCCGTGAGGCGGCGCAGGAACGTAGCCTCCATCGCGCGCAGCAGGGTGAAGACCGCCGCCGCGAGAAGGACGCCGACGGCGATCGCCGTCACAAGGAACGGCAGGAATGCATAGACACCATCGCCGACGTCGATCGTGAACAGGTCGGCAAAATAGGAGGCGGCGAGCCGCCCGCCGGATCTTCCGGTCATAGTTTACCTCCGTACGGGGCACAAACCCCGGGGTTTCAGGTGCGCCGCGCCCGGTGACGGGCGCGGCGCCTGATCGTATGGTCGTTTGGTTGCGGGCTCCGTCGGGATCCCTTTGCGGCTCCCACGCCCTGGGGTGCCGCCGTCAGATCTGGTCGAGGAAATCGGCGCCGCAGATCTGCGTCAGGAGGATCTCGAGATCCTCGTTGTCGTCATAGAACAGCGTGACGGATTTCTGCACGCCGCGGTCGGAGATGGCGACACGGCGCCCGAGGTGGCTCGTCATGCGGCGGGCGAGATCGGCGGCGTAATCGACGTGATAGGGCTTTTCTCCCTCCGGCTTGGCGGGGCGATTGGCGCGCTTGACCGCCTTTTCGAGGTCACGCACCGAGATGCCGCCCGCGGCGACCTGCTGTGCCAGCCTGACGAGCACTTCCCGGTCGCGGCAGCCGAGCAGCGTGCGCGCGTGCCCTGCCGTGATGGCACCGTCGCGCAGGAGGAGCAGCACCTCCTCCGGCAGATCGAGCAGACGCAGCGCGTTCGCGATCGCGGGGCGGCTCTTGCCGACGCGCTCCGAGAGCTGCTCCTGCGTAAGGTCGAAGTTGTCCATGAGGGCGCGGTACGCCATTGCCTCCTCCAGCGGGTTGAGGTCCTGACGCTGGATGTTCTCGATGAGGGAGATCTCCGCCGCCTCGGCGTCGTCCTGGTCGATGACGATCGCGGGGATCTCTGCAAGCCCTGCCATCTTCGAGGCGCGCCAGCGGCGCTCGCCGGCGACGATCTGGTAGCGGTCGTTCGGCAGGGGGCGCACCAGGATCGGCTGTAGCAGTCCGTGCGCCGAGATGGAGGACGCGAGCCCTGCGAGCGCCTCCTCGTCAAAGGTCTTGCGCGGCTGATCGGTTTTGGGCTCGATCATTGCGACACGGAGGGTACAGAGACGGCTGCGCTCGCCGTCGCCGCCCGCGTTATCGGTAAAGAGGGCGTCGAGACCCCGCCCGAGTCCGGATTGTTTTGCACTCATGATGGTTTGCTCCTTTTTTTTGATATGTCCGATTTTAAAATATTTTCGATTGAGTAACTGGAATAAAATGGTAAATTATGCAAATTTGCAGAAAGGTAATTCTTTATAAAGCGTGTAATTCGGTCGTCTGTAAGAGGTGAAATAAGATAAAAACGCTTGTTTCACATGAAACAAAACGATTGGCACGGATGCAAACGTGCTTCGGTCGCATAAAAGAACCGTTAAAGAAGCACCGCTCAAAACCGCAAAAAACGAGAGAATAAAAATACAACGAAAAATACATCGACAGACAGACACGGGACACGGACAGAATCTGCGGATACAACAGAAAACGGAAGAAAATATATGGCAAACAAGGCAGTAAGGGAAACAGAGACTACGTTATAGCCCAAAGCAAACCCTTGCAAAACAGCCAGCAAACAGCAGACACCGTCGCGCTTTGAACGTTTCCACTGCGGAAAGCGCCGCGAAGCCTAGAAAAAATCCGAAAAGTTCACCGTGAGAGCGTTTTTTGCACGCCGATTGGCTCGCTCGCGGTTGGTAAGTGCCCGGCGTATATCGGTGCCGCGTGCAATCGCGTTGCAGCCGGCATTGCCGATGCGCTTTTACTGGTGCCGGTGATCTGGTTTCTGACGGGGCTTCCCGAGAGTATCGTTGCGTGAAACGCACGGGTGGGGTGTTTCTCGTTGTTTATCCGGCTGTATTTCGGGCATGGGCACTTTATTTTACCGCGTTTCCCCTCCGCCTTGCGTGCTGCACTGCGGTGGCGTTTTTGTAGGCGCTGTATGGCTCCCCCCTGCGAGGATGACATTTATAGGCTGGTTGTGCGAAAATCGATGCGGGAGCGTATGCCCCGGTGGCAAAAGGACGTTTTGACGTAGAAAAAGCACTAAAATGCGCCCGGATTTCTTATATTATATACGCCGCATCAGTTCTTCTGCCGCCTCGGTGTATTCCTCCGCACTGCGGGATTTCGGATCCAGGTAGTGAATTGGCTTACCGAAGCCGGGCGCCTCCGAGAGGCGCACACTGCGTGAGATCGGCGTACGGAACAGCTTGTTCGGGTAATACCGCTTGATCTCGGCGACGACCTGGCGCGTCAGCGTCAGGCGACCGTTGTACATCGTCGGCAGGATGCCGACCAGCTGTAGCGACGGGTTGAAGTTCTTCCGCACGCGTTGGATGTTGGGGATGAGCTGGGACAGCCCCTCCAGCGCATAGAATTCACACTGCATCGGCACCAGCACACCGTCCGATATGGACAGCGCGGACACCGTCAGGAACCCGAGCGACGGCGGGCAGTCGATGAGTATGTAGTCGTAATCGTATTTGACGTCGTTCAGGCAGGCGAGCGGATTTGTTTCACGTGCGAAGCTGCCTGCGAGCTCGATCTCCGCCCCGGCGAGGTCCATGGTGGTCGGCAGGATGTCGATCCCGCGGTATTCCGTCACCTGGATGGCGGCTTTGATGGACGTTTTCCCTGTGATGACGTGATAGACAGTATTGACGAGCCCGCGCTTGTCGATGCCGATGCCGCTCGTCGTGTTGCCCTGCGGATCGTAGTCCACGAGGAGCACGTGCTTGCCCATGACACCGAGCGCAGAAGCTATATTGATACAGGTCGTGGTCTTACCGACCCCGCCCTTTTGGTTGGAAAATGAAATGATCTGACCCATCTATATCGTACTTTCTATGATAAAACAATGGCGAACGGCGCGCTTGCGCCGACGGAGTAGCCGATACGGCATCCGGGTTGACACAGACCGCGATCGCCCCGCACTGCCCATGGGGGCGCTGCCCATAGACCACGGCACCGAGGGGGGGGCGCGGCGGTGATGCGCCCGCGCAGCGGTATATTTTTGTGACGGTTCCGCTTGCGCGGCGACAGATCCACAATTGCGCGCCGTGCGCGCAGTAGCTGCGGGTCAAGTGCCCACAGGCGGCTTGCGATCGGGTGCGCAAAGGTACCGACGGCTGTTTTCGGTATAGAGAAAGGTAGCACGGCGTCCAGCACCGCGCAACATCATGTTTTGATTGGAGGTTGGAGGGGGGCACCCCCGCGGGACGTGCACTCGCGAGGAAGCTGTGCCCGTCGGAGACCCCCCTGCCGGTCCCGTCCGCGGATCGGCTCGCGCAGGAATGGCTCGTCCGGTGCCTGAAGAATACACGGATGCGAGAAATATGAACGGGTGCGACCCCTGGGGGCGGGCGGCGGACGAGCGCTGTAAGGAAAAGGTCGACCTCCCGGTCCGAACAAACCGGGCATTGCGGCAGAACACAAACACGCTGAACCGACCCCGGCAAACCGCAAGATCGAACGAGAAAACCGCAGGATCAAACGGACAAACTACAAGATTGAACGATAACCCGCTATCCTTGAGCCGGACGAGCCGTCCTGCTGCGGCGGTTCGCCGCCGGGCACACTATCGTGTGCACCGCCCGGAACGATAATCGGTGCTTTTACCTCATTATATATGCGCGCGCGCGAAATGTCAAGGAACTTTGTGAAACGCGGGCGCTTTTTGAACGCATCATTCGACCGAAGCGGCTTAATAAAAGCAAAATATCGTGAAAAACGGTGTGAAACTTGGTTTTATTCTAACGGCTGTGATGTGCGCGATACACAGGACACAGGATGCGAAGACTGCGAACCGATTGCGGATGTACGAGGTAGGGGCGCTGGGGTTTGTTTCACATGAAACAATCTACGAAAACAGTAACCATCCCAAAAAGCGTTAATAATCGCCGAAAGCGACAACAATCACTGAAAAAAGCGATCGATGAGAGCTCCCCCCCACCCGTGGCGCGCTGGGGCAAAGGGTATTTTGACCATAAGCCGTAAACATACGGCGCGCATGAAACAAACGACCCACTGCCGCGCGGACGCGCCGCCGCCCTCTCATAACATTCGCTCTTGTATCGTTCTTCATTGGTTCTCCGCTTCCCTAACTACTCTCACCTGCCACGGCTTGTCCGCTGATTAGAGCGTCGTCCGGCTTGTCCAAATTCCGCTGCCGGTTGCCTCCACTGCCACCTCCTTGATTGCAGGTGCAGTCACGCTCTCCGTGACGTATTCTGTTTGATGGCTTTTTTGCAGGAAACAAAAAAGTGCTGTAATCGGAGGTTACAGCAGAAGAAAAACAGCGGTCAATCGTTACTGCGATATTATGTGCGCTGAAACGCGTAATTTAAAGAAAAATGCGTTGCAATGCCGCTTCTGGCGGGGCGCACTGCGCGGATCATGCGGTAGCGAAGCAACGCGAGGAGTACCGTGTCGTGTTTCTCTCACATGATACGGTATATCTGAAAGGCATTGTTTCATGTGAAACATTGGAATGTGCTGTGAAACGACTGGAACGCGAGCCAACCTGTGCCTGAAACAAAGGGATAGGCTCCGAAACGGGCGGGCGAGTGCTATACAGCCAGGTACAAGGCAAACATAAGCGCAAAAAGCGTCAAAAACACGCATAAAGGAGCTCAAATTGTTTCTCGTGAAACATTTACCCCAGCGACGGGCTGGTAACATACGTTTCTGTACTATCCCGGAGCGACGCGGTAGCCGCTCTGATGAGTCGAACGGGACTACTTCAAAATGGCGGGCAATACCTCAACCCGCCGCAAAATAACGGCTGAACACGCTATTTCCCGTCATTCGCGGTCACTTTGCCCTTGATTTTTGCTTTTCTCGCGCTGATCGCTGGATTTTCGGCGGTTTAGGATGTTTCATGTGGGGCTCGCCGTGATTTTGCGGCGTTGAGTGGCGTGTATTTGAGCGGATCGGGCGTTTTATGGAGAATTGCGCGCCCCGGGGCTCACCTGGCAGATGGGGCAGCTGCCTGACGGCGCCGGGAGCGCCTGTCTTTTCTTTGTACCAAAATGGATTGTTCCACGTTAAACAATCCACTTTTCCGGCTTTCACGCGTAAAAATATGCAGCGAATACGCTGATTTTTACTGTTTTATCGGCTTTTTGCCATTGACGCGCTGCGCCCCCACGTCTCTCGGTGTATTTTTTGAAATTTTTCTAGGGGTTTTGGGGCGTTTTGGCTGATTTTGACGCGATTTGACGGAATTTATGATTTTTCTTTGCGCAGAAACGGTAAGATTTACAAATTCAGTTCCCTGAAATTACCGTCAGAATTACCGGATTGTGCCTGCCGCTTTGCGCTATCGCTACGAGTTACTGACATACTGACAATGGTCGTTGTCATTACGCCGACCGATTTCGACACGATTTCGACATGAAAAATTCATAGTTGATAAGGCAATAAATGCAATACGTCGACATTCCGGCACACGCCGTGCTTTTTGGTTGCGATGCAGAAAGATTTACAAAAGCAGGCGCAGAACGGCGTTGCAATTTTGCCGCCGGTGTGGTACAATTACCTTGTGGAGAGATCCTCTGCTTGCACAAGTGCAAATGCATTTTGAAGCAAGGCTTTTTCATACTTGCTTATGTTGCACCTGCCGCCGGCTTCTTTGTCTGCGCACTCCGGCGCTCCCCTGCTCCCTCGGCGACCTTTCTGACCGCCCTGGGCGAGACGCGTTGCGCCGGGGATACCAAATTTACATTAGATTGCGAAAATTGACATGACCACCATTTATCTCATTCGTCACGGACAAAGCATGGGGAACCTCGAGAGACGGCTCCTCGGTCATACGGACTTGCCACTGACCGATTTCGGAAAGCGGCAGGCGGAACGCGCTGCGGAGTATCTTTCCTCGTTCGGTATCACGCGCGTCTACGCCTCCGATCTCAAGCGCACCATGCAGACGGCGGCACCGCTCGCGGCGAGGCTCGGTCTCCCGGTCATACCCGATCCCGGACTTCGTGAAATTGATGCGGGCGACTGGGAGGGGCTCCCCTTTACCCTCATCAAAGAAAAATGGGCGGAGGAATACCGCACCTTCCGCGTTGACCTCGGCTGCTCTGTCCCGCCGCACGGCGAGCCGACACAGCACGCGGCAGATCGCCTTTATGAGACGATTTCCCGGATTGTCGCCGAAAACCCGGACGAGAAGATTCTCATCGCGTCCCACGCGGCGGTCATCTGTATGTTCACCGCCCGCGTGCTCGGGCTCGCGCCGGCGGACGTACAGCGCCTGCGTCTCGCTTCAAACGCGTCCGTATCTGTCTTTGAGCACGACGGTGAGCGGTTCCACCTCGCCACCTACGGCAACGACGGGTATCTGGGCGAGCTCCGTCTCGTACCCCCGCCGCGTGCCTGACTGGCACGGCGGTCCCGGAAACACGCTGCACGCCCCGGAGACGGGTGCGTACGCAGGAGTGGGTGATTGCTCCCCGGAGATGCGCGCCGCAAAAGTGATACGCGCCGAGCGCGGTCAGCCGCCGGAGCCGGCGATGCGCAGAGCGTGACGGGGCGCAGTTTCGTGCCCCGGCATATTGCGCGGGCTGTGCGCGGCTTCGAGATGCCGGAGGCACTCGCCTACGCAAAGGCGCAACTGCGCGCGGCTCCCCTCCCCGCGCTATCTTATAGCGTCCATTTATCCCTTTCAGAAAAAGGAGAACGATATGAAAAAACTCTGGCAAAAAATCAAAAATTTCAAGTGGGGCTACCTGCTGTTCGCCATCCTGTTCACGGCGGGCGGGCTCTGCTTCCTGTCCTTTCCCGAGGACGCGCTGAAGGGCGTGCGCATCGGTATCGGTGTGACGGCGATTGTTTTCGCCGTGGCGTTCATCGCCCTGACGCTCGCGAACGAGGAGCGGGGCTTCCGCTTCTGGGCAAAGATGGTGCTCGGCGGGGTCGCCGCCGTCTGCGGCGGGTTCATGATCTTTTCCCACCAGGGGGCGTTTGAGTACCTCACCTTCATCGCCGGCATTTATCTCATGATTGACGGCGCCTTCAAGCTCCAGACCGCCATCCTCTCGAAGCGCTATCGCTCCGCTGTGTGGTGGATCATGCTGGTGCTCGCCGCCGCCTCCATCTCGTTCGGCACCGCGCTCATCCGCGTGCGGTTCGATTTTGCGGAGGAACTCGTCAAGGTGTCGAAGGTCATCGGTATCGCCCTGATGATCGACGGTATTCAGAACCTGCTCTCCATCGGTTATCTCTATTATGTTGAGCACAGAACGCGCGAGACCCTGCGCGAGGACCTGCGCGCGAGCGGTGAGCTCGTGACCGTGCTGGATGACGGCACCGCACCGACCGCGGGGACGGACGCCCCCGACGGGACGGGGAGGACGGAAAAGCACCGCCTGACGCGGGCGGAGAAGCGCGCCGCAAAGGAGAGCAAAAAACAGGCGGCGATCGCCCGCCCGGCGGACACCGTTGACATGGCGCCCGCGACGTTCGGCACGGCAGAGGCGCTTCATACGGAGCCGTACACGGCGTCGGAAGTTCCTGTGAACCCCTATGAAACGACGGTACCGGCAGACACGACCGACCCCGCCGACACCGCCCGTGAGGGCGGCAGCGACCCCGCCGCAGCGGATGAGGCGCCGGAGACAACCGAGGCACCGAGTGGCGCCGAAACGCGCTGAAGCGCATCCCGCTCACGCGCAAACACATAAAACGCACACCGTATACATACGGCACATAACGGGCGCCCCGGGCATATTGCCCGGGGCGCTTTGCACATCCGCTGCGCCCGGAAAAGCACGGAAGCCGGGGAGAGAGGAGAACGGCGCAAAGGGTGAAAAAAGTTGCGAAAATCAACGACACTTTGAAAGTATTAGCGGAAAAGCACGAATATTACGGAATTTATCGGGTATGTTAAGTTGCGAAAATCATAGTTTGCGCCGGAGACGGCAGCGCCGCGGCTCGCCGGGTGTCCAGGCAAAAAAAGAAACATCCCCCGCAAGCGCGGGAGATGTAAAGAATTGTTTTCTTTTTTGTCGGGCGCCCTGCGGCGCCCGGGCGGGACTGCTCTTGCCGTCAGCGCAGCGTCAGCTCCGTGCCGTCAAAGTCCAGCGTGAAATGGGTCTCGGGTGCCGGATCGTCCTCGACAATCTTGCGTGCGACGAGGGTCTCCACATGGCTCTGCAGATAACGGCGCAGCGGACGCGCACCGTAGACGGGATCGTAGCCGGACTCGATGATGTGTGCCTTGGCGCTGTCGGTCACGGTCATGGTCAGATGCTTCTCCGCCAGGCGGTTGTTGAGCCCGGTGAGGAGCAGATCGACGATGTGCGAGATGTTGTCACGCGTCAGCGGACGGAAGAACACAATTTCGTCGAGACGGTTGAGAAATTCGGGGCGGAAGCTCCGGCGCAGGAGCGCCGTGACGGTGCTGCGCGCTTCCTCGGAGATGTTGCCGTTCGCGTCAATCCCCTCGAGGATCGCCTCGGAGCCGAGGTTGGAGGTCAGAATCAGGATGGTGTTCTTGAAGTCCACCGTGCGCCCCTGGCTGTCGGTGATACGACCGTCGTCGAGCACCTGGAGCAGCAGGTTCCACACATCGGGGTGCGCCTTTTCGACTTCATCGAACAGCACGACGGAGTAGGGATGACGGCGGACCGCCTCGGTCAGCTGACCGCCCTCATCGTAGCCGACGTATCCGGGAGGCGCGCCGATCAGACGCGACACGGAGTGCTTCTCCATATACTCCGACATATCGATACGGATGAGGTTCTTCTCATCGTCGAACAGGGTCTCGCACAGGGTCTTCGCCAGCTCGGTCTTACCGACACCTGTCGGCCCCAGGAACAGGAACGAGCCGAGCGGACGGTTCGGGTCCTGGATGCCCGCACGCGAACGCAGGATGGCGTCCGCCACGCGGCTGACCGCCTCGTCCTGCCCGATGACACGCTTGTGAAGAATTTCTTCCATGTGGAGGATCTTCTCGCGCTCGCCCGTCATGAGCTTGGAGACCGGGATCCCCGTCCAGCGGGCGACGATCCGCGCGATCTCCTCCTCCGTGACGGCGTTACGGAGCAGGGTCGTGGTGGTGTTTTCTTTGCTCTCGGCTTCGGCGAGCTGTTTCTGCAGCTCGGGGAGCTTACCGTATTTCAGCTCTGCCGCACGGTTGAGGTCGTAGGCGTTCTGCGCTTTTTCGATCGCGGCGTTGGTGGCTTCGATCTCCTCGCGGATCTTCTGTGCCTTGCCGATGGACGCCTTTTCCGCCTCCCAACGGGTCTTCATGGCGGCGAAAGTCTCGCGGTCTTCCGCCAGCTCGCGGCGGATCTCGGCGAGGTGCTCCTGCGAGAGCTTATCCGTCTCGTGGGAAAGGGCAGTCTCCTCGATCTCATGCTGCATGATACGGCGGGAGATCTCATCCATTTCGGTCGGCATGGAGTTCATCTCGGTCTTGATGAGCGCGCAGGCTTCATCCACGAGGTCGATCGCCTTATCCGGCAGGAAACGGTCGGTGATATACCGGTGCGACAGGGTCGCGGCGGCAATCAGTGCGGCGTCGTGGATCTTCACCCCGTGATAGACCTCGTACCGCTCCTTGAGCCCACGCAGAATGGCAATCGTGTCCTCGACGGACGGCTCGTCGATAAGGACGGGCTGGAAACGACGCTCAAGAGCGGGATCCTTTTCGATATATTTCCGGTATTCGTCCAGGGTCGTCGCACCGATGCAGTGCAGCTCGCCGCGGGCGAGCATCGGCTTTAAGAGGTTGCCGGCGTCCATCGCGCCCTCGGTTTTACCCGCGCCGACGATGGTGTGCAGCTCATCGATAAAGAGAATGATCTTGCCGTCGGAGGACTTGACCTCGTTCAGCACGGCTTTGAGACGCTCCTCAAACTCGCCGCGGTACTTCGCCCCGGCGACGAGCGCGCCCATATCGAGCGAGAACACGGTGCGGTCCTTCAGATTTTCGGGGACGTCGCCGCGCACGATACGCTGTGCCAGCCCCTCGGCGACGGCAGTCTTACCGACACCGGGCTCACCGATGAGGCAGGGGTTATTCTTGGTTTTACGGGAAAGAATACGGATGACGTTACGGATTTCGTCGTCACGCCCGATGACCGGGTCCAGCTTCTGGCTCCGCGCCGCCTCGACCAGGTCCTGCCCGTACTTTTTGAGGGCGTCATAGGTCGCCTCGGGGTTGTCGCCCGATGCACGGCTGTTGCCACGCACCGCCTTGACGGCGGCGAGCAGGGCGGCGTCCGTCACGCCCGCATTCTTCAGGATCGGCGCGAGGGTCGCGTCCGCTTTCTCGGTCAGCGAAAGGAGCAGGTGCTCGACGGAGACGTAATCGTCCCGCATGGTGTCCGCCTTTTCCTCGGCGTACGCCAGTGCTTCGTTCAGGGACTGCGAGACGTAAATTTTGCCCGCTTCGGTCGCACTGCCGCGTACCTTCGGCAACCGCTCGACGGCGGCTTCCAGAGCACGTTTCAGGGCGGCGGTATCGGTGCCCATCTTGGCGAAGATGCCGTTTGCCAGCCCGTCCGCATCGGAGAGCAGGGCAAGGAGCACATGGATCTGTTCCAGCTGTTGGTTGGCGTTACGCGATGCGATGCTCTGCGCATCCTCCAGCGCCGCCATGCTTTTTTGGGTGAATCTTTGGGTGTTCATAAAGGACCTCCTTCTGCCGGTTGCCCGGCGGTCAGCCGCCCGGTCCCGGGCTTTGGTCACCCGGCGCCGTTCGGTGTTGGCTTTTTTCTTATTTGCCTTTATGGTACCCGCAATCTGTGAACAATTAGAGGGGTAAATATGAACAAAGAGTAAACATTAGCACTCTAACGCCGAGAGTGCTAAAATATGCCCGACATGGTAAAAAAGCGGCAGGGAAACGGCGCGTCCGTCGCTTTTTGATGGTTTCCGAGAATTTTTCGGGGGTGGCTATTGACAAACCCCGGGGCGTTTGTTATAATACCCTATGCGTTTGAAACGCTGCTATAGCTCAGTCGGTAGAGCACGTCATTGGTAATGACGAGGTCATGGGTCCGAATCCCATTAGCAGCTCCATGAAGCCCTCGCATCCCTAGCGGATGCGAGGGCTTCTTCTGCGTAATGGGATTCGGAGGGGAGCGGTAGTGAATGACAGTCCAGTGGACTGTCAGAGCCGCGGAAGACCGCCAAAAGTTTCCCCGTTGGGGAAACTTCAGCCTAGCCGATGCCAAAGGCATCGCAGGCGCAGCGTCGAGACCCGAATCCAAGCGAGCATTCAGCTTTGGTCGGGGATAGCGTTTGCTCGCCTTATCTATTTTCGCGCGGCGAAAATAGGAGTTTACAATGCTTGGGGGATGGCGATAGGGGATGCAGTGAGCGCCACGAACGTTACACTTTTGTCAGGGAGACCGTTTGTTCGTGGTAGCGTTTCCGCGGGAAACGCCTTTGCTTATGCGCTCCGGGGTGCTGTTGCAGGGAATGACACCCCGGTGGGTAGCGAAGCGGCGCGCGGGAAGACGGGTACGGTGTGCGGACGGACGAGCCACCGGCGCGGGGGCGCCGAATTGCTACGGTGCTTCACGCCCCCTTTGGCGTCTGCTACCATTTGATATATAAATGAACGCGGGTGACCAATGGTCGCCCCTACAAATTCGTGTTCCGTTGAACGCAAAGATGTCGGAACTCGCATAACCGAAACTTGAAAAACGAAAACGGATAAGGAAAACAAATGCCTTGCCCCTACCTATGGGAAAGACCTCCGGTTGACATGGAAAACCTGTCGGGGATGTTAATTGGGGTAACGTCGCCCGCCCGGGCGCACAAAAAAAGCGGCGCGGGGAGTGAGGGCAACGGCGGGGAGGGACGGGCAGACGAGCGCGACGGAGAGGTGAAAAGGTGATCGATGGCGGGGGAGGCAGACGGACACGGGCGAAATGATTATGAATAAAAAGGGCGTTTTTCTTGCGGTGGGCTTGACAGGGGACGATTTCCGTGCTATCATAACA
This sequence comes from uncultured Eubacteriales bacterium, assembly GCA_934371135.1. Taxonomy (GTDB): domain Bacteria; phylum Bacillota; class Clostridia; order Oscillospirales; family CAG-272; genus UBA1740. Next base: position 17,061 of record CAKRNO010000015.1, on the reverse strand, counting down.
GGGCGAAATTGAGAGCAATTCTCAAATTCACGACGGCGATTTGCCGCCGCAAACGCATAAAAAACCGTCGCGTGGAGAAGCATCGGGGCGTTGCCGGGCGCAAAACCCCGCCGCAACCATACCACTCTGCCCGCGGCAGAATACCGCTGCCGCGCAAGCGGCAATACCACTCCGCCCGCGGCGGAATATCACTCGCCATCGGCGAATATCACTGTCGCCCCGCGGCAATACCACTTCGTGCCACGCACGAAATACCACTCTGCCTACGGCAGAATACCACTGCCGCCCGGCGGCAATACCACTCACCGGAGGTGGGCTCCATGACCTATCAGACCGAACAGAAAGAGGCACTCGTCGGCTACCTCGCCGCGCACGCGGCGCAGCAGTTCACGGCGGGGGAGCTCGCGCGGGAGCTGACGCGCACAGCGCCGATCGGCGCCTCGACGGTGTACCGCCTCCTGGGTGTGCTCACCGAGGAGGGGCATATCCGCCGCTTCACCATCGGGCGGGGCAGGACCTTCTATTACCAATACGTCGGCGGGGAGCGGTGCGGGACGCACCTGCATCTCAAATGCACCGTATGCGGGCGGCTGTTTCACCTGCCCGGGTGTGTATCCGATTTCATGCAAAAGCAAATACTCGCCACGTCGCGATTTCAGCTCGATGAGAGCCAGACAATTCTATTCGGCACCTGTGCCGTCTGTCGGGGGGAATGATTATGTTTACATTACACGCACATCCGGGCGGGAACCTCGGATATGTGCTCTTGGATACGCTGCTGGAATTTCTGCCGGTCATTGCCGTGCTGTTCCTCTCCTATCTGCTCATGGAGTGGATGGAGCACCGCATGGGGGAACGAACGCAGCACATCATTGCCAAGGCGGGTCCTTTTGCACCGGCTGCGGGGGCGTTGCTCGGCTGTGTGCCGCAGTGCGGCTTTTCCGCCGCCGCCGCGGGGCTGTATGCCGGGCGCGTCATCTCGCTCGGGACCCTGTATGCCGTTTTTCTCGCCACCTCGGACGAGATGTTCATCATCATGCTGACCGCGTCGTTCAGCGGCGACTTTGCGCCGTGGAGCATCCTCCGCGTGCTCGGCGGTAAGCTCGTGATCGGTACCCTCCTCGGGATGCTGACAGATCTCGTGATGCGGCTGTTCCGCCGCGCCGCGCAGGCGCACGGACACGACACGGCACACGGGCACGGGGAGGCGTCCGCCGACGCGCACGCAGATGACCCCGGCACGGCGCACGAGCTCCACGCCGCCGGGTCGCACGAGCACTGCCACGGGGGCGAGGTCGGGCGCATCCATGAGCTCTGCGAGCAGGCAGGCTGTCACTGCGAGGACGGGATTCTGCGCTCTGCCCTGCGGCACACGGTGCGCATCGGCGTGTTCCTCCTGATTTTCTCGCTCACGCTCAACCTGGTCTTTCATTTTGTCGGCGATGATGTGCTGACCGCTTTCCTCGCCGGGCGCGGGCCGCTCTCCTGCTTCATCGCGTCGCTCGTCGGGCTCATCCCGAGCTGCGCTTCCTCCATCGCGATCACCGAGCTGTACCTCGCCGGTGCGCTCTCGCTCGGCGCGCTCTATGCGGGCCTGCTCACGGGCGCCGGGGTCGGCGTGCTCATCCTCTGCCGCCTCAACCGCCCGGTCCGGCAGACCGTCGTCGTGGTCGCCGTCCTCTATCTCATGGGCGCCCTCACGGGGGTGCTCATCGATGCGCTCCATCTCGATTTCCTCGGGCTGAAGTTCGCCTGACGGGCCCTGCCCGCGCGATATCCGCCCGCCATGAAGACCCCCGCGGCGTTTGCCGCGGGGGTCCTTTTTCTTTTGCCCCGGTCACGGGGGCGGGGGGCGGCATATACTGTCGCGAGGTGATTTCATGACGGAGTTTTACAGTGAACAATGGTTTGACCTGTCCCACACGATGGCGGCGGAGGTACTCGCGGGCGAGCACCCCTGGGAGATCCTCGCGGACCTCTCCGACCTCATCCGTATGTGGGGGCAACAGCTCTCCCGGGACGAATATACCGAGATCTCGCCCGGGGTGTTTGTGGCGAAGGACGTGCGCATCGCGCCGAGCGCAACCCTCCTCCCTCCCTGCATCGTCGGCGGGGGGAGCGAAATACGGAGCGGCGCCTATATCCGCGGCTCCGCCCTGATCGGGCGAGGCTGCGTGATCGGTAACTCGACCGAAATCAAAAACGCCATTCTTTTTGACGGTGTGAAGGTGCCCCACTTCAATTACGTCGGGGACAGCATCCTCGGCTACGGGGTGCATCTCGGAGCGGGTGCCGTGCTCTCCAACGTGCGGTGCGACGGCGCGCCCGTCGTCCTGCGGACCGCTCCGCCGGTCTCCACCAAGCGGCGGAAGCTCGGCGCCATCATCGGGGACGGGTGCGAGATCGGGTGCCACGCGGTGCTCAACCCGGGGACCCTGCTCGGGCGCGGGAGCATCGTGTACCCGCTCGCGTCGGTGCGCGGCGCGCACCCTGCGAACAGCCGCCTCGGCGGGGTCGGGGGAGGCTGACATGGGAGAGACAGAGAAAAAACGGGGGAGTGCCGGGCGTTACTTCGGTACGGACGGCTATCGCGGGGAGGCGGGCGCCGGTCTCACGGCGGAGCGGGCGTTCCGCCTCGGTCGCTTCCTCGGTTTTTATTACGGGGAGGTCATGCGGCGGCGCGGCAACGCCGCCTATCGCCCGCGGGTCGCGGTCGGTAAGGATACCCGCCGCTCCGGGTATATGCTCGAATACGCCGTCGCCGCCGGGCTCGCGGCGTCCGGGGCGGACGCCTATCTGCTCCATGTGACCACGACCCCGTCCGTCTCTTTCGTGACGCGGAGCGACGGCTTTGACGGGGGGATCATGATCTCCGCGAGCCATAACCCCTATACCGACAACGGCATCAAGGTCATGAACCGCGCGGGGGAGAAGGAGGACGGCGGGGTGCTCGCCGCCGCGGAGGATTATCTCGACGGGGCGGTGACGCTTTTCGGTCGGGAATACACGGAGCTCCCCGCCGCGCGCGGGGAGGCGGTCGGACGGACGGTCGATTATGCGGCGGGGCGCAACCGCTACATCGGCTGTCTGCTCTCACACGCGACCTACTCGCTCCGCGGGATGAAGATCGGGCTCGACTGCGCGAATGGCAGTGCGTTTTCCATCGCGCGGGAGGTGTTTGACGCGCTCGGCGCGACGACGCATACCCTCGGCACCGACCCGAACGGGACGAATATCAATCTCGCCTGCGGCTCGACCGCCCCCGAGGGGCTCGCGCGGCTGGTACGCGACCGGTCGCTGGACATCGGCTTTGCCTTTGACGGCGACGCCGACCGCTGTATCGCGGTGGATGAGCGCGGCGCCATCACGGACGGCGCGGCAATTCTCTACGCCGTCGGGACACACATGAAGCGGGAGGGCTCGCTCCGGGGCGGCATCGTCTCCACCGTGATGGCGAACGAGGGGCTCGCCGAGGCGCTGGGGCGGGAGGGCATCCCGCTTGTGCGGACCGCCGTCGGGGACAAATATGTGTATGCGGAAATGATGGCGCGCGGCTGGTGCCTCGGCGGAGAGCCGTCCGGGCACATCATTTTTTCCAAATACCAGACGACGGGAGACGGACTGCTTACGGCGCTGGAGGTGCTGCGCGTGATGCTGGAGCGGGAGAGCCCGCTCTCGGCGCTGACGGCGCCGTATGTGCCGTATCCGGAGGTACAGGCAAACGTCCGCGTGGCGGAGCCCGGGGCGATCGTACTGCGCCCCTCGGTCACGGAGGCGGTCGCCGCCGCAGAGGCGGCGCTCGGTGCGGAGGGCAGGGTGCTCGTGCGCGCCAGCGGTACCGAGCCCGTGGTGCGGATCCTCGTCGAGGCGCGGGCGGAGCCGCTCGCGCGGCGGCTCTGCGGCAGGATAGAGGAGATTGTCAAAGAGGAGGGGAGGCGCTGATATGTGCGGCATCATCGGTTATACGGGGGTGCGCCCCGCGACGCCGCTCCTGCTCGGGGGGCTCGGGAGGCTCGCCTACCGCGGGTATGACTCGGCGGGGATCGCCGTCCTCGGGGGCGCCGGGCGTATTGTGCGCTACCGCGCGGAGGGGAAGCTCGCGCGGCTCATCGAGAAATGTCAGGGAGGAGCCGAAATACCGGGCACCACGGGGATCGGGCACACCCGCTGGGCAACGCACGGGGCGCCCCTCGAACACAACGCTCACCCGCATCTTGACGGCGGCGGGCGCGTCGCCGTCGTACACAACGGCATCATTGAAAACTGGCGGGAGCTGCGGCGGGAGCTCGCCTCGCTCGGCTATGCGTTTTCCTCCGAGACGGATTCGGAGGTGATCGTCCATCTGCTCGCACGGTATCTTGCCGAGGGGTATGAGCCGTCGGAGGCGCTCCGGAGGACGCTCTCCCGTCTCACGGGGAGCTACGCGCTCGCGGTCCTCTTTGCCTGCGAGCCCGGGGTGCTGTACGGCGCGCGGCGCGAGAGCCCGCTGCTCGTCGGGCAGGGGGAGGGCGAGATGTTCCTCGCCTCGGATATCCCGGCGATCCTGCCCCATACCCGCCTTGTGTGGGAGCCGCCGACCGACGAGATCGTCCGGCTGACGCCGGAGGGCGTCACGCTGCCCTTTTCCGGTGAGGTCCCGACCTTCCGCGAGGTCACATGGGACGCCGCTGCCGCGGAGCGCGGCGGGTACGCGACCTTTATGGAGAAGGAGATCTACGAGATCCCCACGGTGGTGGCACATACCGCCGCGTGCGCGGAGACGCTCCTGCCGCCCGCGATTGCCGGGGACCTTTCCGGCGTGGTCTTTGTGGGGTGCGGCTCGGCGTACCATGTCGGGCTCGCGGGGGCATATTTCGGGGAGCGGCTCACGGGTCTGCCCGTGCGGGTGGTGGTTGCGTCGGAGTTCCGCTACCATCCGGTGCCCGTCTCCCCGCGGGAGCTGGTCGTCGCCGTGTCGCAGTCGGGGGAGACGGCGGACACCCTCGCCGCCCTGCGGGAGGCGAAGCGACGGGGAGCGTATGTGCTCTCCATCGTCAACGTGGTGGGCTCCACCATCGCGCGGGAGTCCGACCGGGTGTTCTATACGCAGGCGGGTCCGGAGATCGCCGTCGCGACCACCAAGGCGTTCTGCGCACAGCTCGTCGCCGTGTACCGCCTGTTTGCGGAGATTGCCGCGGCAAAGCGCGGGCGCACGGCGGCGGGGGAGGTGCGCGCGGGGCTCGGGGAGGTCCCGGATGCCGTCCGTCGCGTGCTCGCGGAGCGGGATTGCATCTGCCGCATGGCGCACAGCATCGCGCGGGCGGAGAGCGCGTTCTTCATCGGTCGGGGCGCGGACTATCCCGCTTGCCTGGAGGGGAGTCTGAAGCTTAAGGAGATTTCGTATCTGCACGCCGAGGCGTACCCCGCCGGGGAGCTCAAGCACGGCACCATCAGCCTTGTGACCCCGGGCGTGCCGGTCATTGCGCTCGCGACGCAGTCTGCCCTGGTTGCGAAGACGCTGTCGGGCGTCGAGGAGGTGCACGCGCGCGGCGCGGAAGTGTATCTGTTCGCGGACGAGACGCTCACCGCCGACGCGCCGGCGTCGGCGCGCTTCGCATTGCCGCATATCGCGGAGCCCCTCATGCCCCTGCCGGCGGCGGTGGCGTTTGAGCTGCTCGCCCTGGAGGTGGCGGCGGAGCGGGGGCTCGACCCGGATATGCCGAGGAACCTCGCCAAAAGTGTGACCGTCGAATGACGAGGCAAGAGATAAGGGCGGAGAGCAAGCCCCCAAAATAAATTTATTGGCAACCGACGCGGCTTTTCGTTTATCTTTGAAAAGTCAATATCGGTTGCCCATAAAAAATATTTAGGGGGCGTTGTTCCGGCAAACCTTGTGATTGGTCAGAGAACCCGTTGGTTTGCCTGATGTATTTTCGCCGAGCGAAAATACCTTTTCTTTCTGTTTGTGCGCCAGCAAGTGCTTGACTTGTGTAGCGTGACACGGTATAGGGCGATGGAGAAGCCCTGATCGCGTGAACGTCGGTCGTCCCGGCAAACCTCGTTCTTTTGTCGGAGAAACCGTTTGTTTGCCTGATGCATTTCCGCATCTGCGGAAACGCGTGCACGTCGAAATAAGATGACTTTTGCTTGTACGGCAGAGCACGCGATCGGGGCTAGCGGGGGTGTACAGGCAAACCTTTCTCATCATCAGAGAAACCGTTAGTTCGCCAAGATATTTCCGCGGTGCGGAAATATTCTCGCTTCTTCAAGATGAGGTCTTTACGAAGTCGCCCCCATTCAGGGTGCAAAACGAAGAATGGGTAACCTACACGAAAAAAATGGGGGCAACTACTTTGTGCCCCCATCTGTTCATTTACACCCGCGTTCTCCGCGTCTTTGCGCCAGCAAATGCTGTCTCGGTTAAAAGTGTATGAGGTGCGATGGAGAAACCGCGTTCACACGAACGTCGTCGTACTTGGTACGACAGAGCGTGCGAACGCGGTTAAAGCCCCCGTTCCTCTCAAAGTAAAGGCAACCGATACAGCTTGCCATCTAAACAGATGAGGAGTCAATATCGGTTGCCATTAAAATGATTCAGGGGGCTTGTTCTCCGCGTACCTCATACACTTTTGCGATGATGACGGTCAGGTCATCCCCCGCCCCCTCCGCGAGGGCGCGCTCCAGAATGGCGTTCGCCGCCGCCTCCAGGCTCGCGCCCATCGGCTTCGAGAGCATCTCGACGAGCCACGGTGCGTCCTCGGTCGTCTGGCTCACGCCGTCGGAGAGCATGATGATGAGGTCGCCCGGGCGGGTATCAAAGCGGAGCTTCTCGGCATCGACCTCCCGCACGAGACCGATTGGGATGGTGCGGGAGCGCAGGCGGAACAGATTGCCGTCCCGGCGCACATAGGACGCCGCCGCGCCGCTCTTGACAAACGAAGCGTTGCCGTAGCAGGTATCGAATTCCAGAAGGTCGATCGTCGCGGAGCTCTCGTCCTCGCGGAGCGAGACCAGATGATTGAGCATCTTGAGAGAGGTCTCCTTGGAGTTGCCCGCGGAGAGCATTTTTTCAAGAAAAAGGGTACACATCCCCGCCGTGTGGGCGGCGCTCCTGCCGGTGCCCATCCCGTCCGAGAGCAGGAGGTAGGAATAACCGTCCGGCGAGCGGAACACGCCGACCGCATCCCCGGAGACATCCCCGGCGCGCGCGGCGCGGGTGACGTAGGAGACCTCCAGCGCGTAGCGCGGGATGGTGTGGCAGGACATCGTGACGACGCCCTCTGCGCTCTCAAAGCGCGGCTGACTGAAGCGGCAGCCGACCATCTCCTCCAGCTTGGTGACGAGCTCTGCCGCCTCGCGGCGGCGACCGGCGAAGTCCTGCGCCCCGATGACGACCCGCCGCACCCGCTGACCGGTCACGGACACCGCCGCCGGGCGTATCCCCATGTCGGAGAGGAGCCGTCGGATCCTGGACGCGAGCGTGAGATCCTGCCGCGTCGTTTCTCCCTCCGCGTCGCTCGCCTCCCGCAGGAGCTCTGCCGTCAGGGCGTAATCCGGAGAGGGGTAATCCGCGCCGACGGCGCGGCGGTGCGACTGCCACAGGTGTGCCCCGCCGAGGCGCATCTCTCCGATGAGGTCCGGGAGGTGCGGGCAGTCGGTGAGGAGCGTCGTCGGAAGATCCTCCGGCGTCAGGCTCTCGCCCCGCGCCATTCTGCCCGAGAGGATGCGCAGCGCGCGCTCGCCGGGACGGTCCTCGCTGTCCCAGCAGGAGACGCGGCTCGGGCAGCTGTCGCAGTACCGCGTACAGATCTCATCGCACAGGCGGAAGCAACGGTTTTCGTCCGGGGCGAGCGGGCGCTCCGAAAAGGTCTTGGCAAGCCCGCCGAAGGCGTCTGCCAGCCGCTCGATCCGGTGGTCGCCCACCTCGCGCTCCACGACCCGCCGCACCGCCTCCTCGGCGGCGCCGCGCGCCTCCTTCACCTCGCCCGCGATCGCGTCCGAGTACAGCCGCGGCAGGATGGGCATGGAGAGCAGCGTCGCCACCGCGATCTCGGGTCCGACCCCGAGGAAGCCGGACAGCCCCCCGACGTACGCGCACCATCCGATGCCCGCCGCCGCACCGATCAGCATGGAATAGACCGCCCCGAGCGGCCAGAGGATCCCGGCGACGAGCCCCAGGAGCCCGAACGCAGGCGCATAGATCGCGCTGCCGCCGAAACCGACGAGCAGACCGACGACGCAGCCGCGCAGGGCGCCGAACCGGCGCGCGATGAACAATGCCGTCGCCGCCGTCAGAAGATACGAAAAGTTCACTCCGAAAAGGGAACTGTCGGAGAGAGAATAACTGAAAAGGAAAAGGAGCGCGAGCAGCCCCGCCTGCATACGCAGCTTTTCCCACCGGCTGTGCGGCGCGACGCGCACCGACTGCCGCCCGAGCACGTCGTCGAGCGTGATGCCGTAGGAGAACAGCCAGGAAAAGAGGGGCGTGAGCAGGACCGACCCGAACACCGTCATGAGCGAAAACAGGACGGCGCCGGAGGTGAAGCCGCTGACGGAGAGCTCGTACACCGCCGTCGCGACGGAGGTCACCGCCGCGGCGACGACCTGCATCTGCGGGTATTCACAGAACACCTCGCGGCTGTCCGGCAGGGCATGGAGCCGCAGACCGGGCAGGGAAAAGAGCAGGCGGATGAGCAGGGCGACGAGGTAAACCACCGCATACACCGCCCCCGACAGCCCCAGCGTCGCCGCCCCGGCGAGCGCCCCGACGAAGACGGGGATCGTCCCGCGGCGGGATCCGCAGAGCAGGGCGAGCGCGAGCGGATATGCCCCGAAGAAGACCGGCGTGCGCGCCAGGCACAGACCGAGGAGAAACATGGCGACGGGCGGCAGGAGCTCCCGCCCCGCGTGGGCACGGAGCACCGCGACGAACTTCTCGCGGCACCGCGTGAGAAAACCGGGCTTGTCCTCGTGACCGGCGGCAATCGGCGTGCCGCCCTCATGGCTTGTCTGCATGATCTAACCTCCACGCCCGCGCGTTCCGTGCTCCGGGCTCTCAACCATAACGATACCGCGCGACGGATGAAAAACGCGTCGAAGAAGCGCCGTCGTCCCCTGCCGCCGCCCGACGGAAAGCGCCCCCTTTCGCCACGGTCACCGATATGACGACACGGGGAGGTGCCGTATCTGTCGGTTCCTCCCGGTCTTTGCGGTGAAAAGTCCGGCGGCGGGGAAAGGAGAAAGAGAGGGCGGACGGGGTGCGGGGGCGGCGCACGGGCAGGAACAGCCACCGGGGAGGAGAAAGCACGGCAAAAGGGGCACGGGGAGGACGCGGAGCGGTGTTACAGACCGCGGCAGGGAGGGGATACGACGGGAGCGCCGCGGCAGAGGGGAGAGGGCAAACGGGGGCAGAGCGGCGTCCGTGCGCCATGCGACGGATACGCACAGCGTATTTTCCGGCACCGCCCCGCTGCCCCCGCGCCCGAGGCGGCGGGTATGCACCGTTTCCGGGACGGAGCGCAGTTGCTTTTTCGGGCATTTTGTGTTACACTGTCGGTGACGGTCTCACAGCGCCGGGCGCCGCATAGAATGGCAAAAACGGAGGATATCCAGATGCGCTATCGTCCTGTTGCCCGCGCCCTCGCGGCCGTGACGCTTTTCCTCTTTCTTTCTCTGTCCGCTCTGTCCCTCACCGCCTGCGGCGGGGGTGCGGCGGATTTGCTCTCGTACCAGGAGCGCCCGCTCCGGCTCGTGCTCTCGTTTGAGACGGGCGGGGTGACCGTGTGCGCCGAGCTCGCACTCGGGGAGCGCCCGGCAGGGGGCGGCGCCCGCGACGCAACGCTGACCTATCTTTCCCCGGAGAACCTCTCCGGGATCACCTATACGCGCGCGGGCGGAAAGGCCACCGTCCGCCTCGGGGAGGAGACGTTCCCCGTCGGCGACGCGCCGCTTGCCGTCACGGCGCTGTTCGACATCCCGAAGGACGCCCGCGTCACGGACATCGTGCGCGAGGACTCGGGCGAGCGGCGCGCGACCCTCACGGCAGGGGACAGCGTCTATACCCTCCTGTTCGCCGCCGGGGAGGATCGCCCCCGGGCGCTGTCCCGCCGCACGGGCGACACCGACTACCTCGCCGCCACCGTGGAGGCATACCTGCCCCCGGACGCCTGAAGCGCCGCGCCCCCGGGTCGCGGAGACACGGGGGCGCTTCCACACGGCGCCGTGCGGCACCCACGCCATTCTGCGACAGGACAACCTTTATTTACACCGAGACGGTTTTGCATCAATCGTCGCTTTCCCCGATACCCCCACTTATCCCGCGGAGGAGACATTATGGACAAAAGAAACGGCATTGTACTGCTCGAAAAGGAAGCGGGCATGACCTCGCACACCGCCGTCCGGCGCCTGGCGCGCCTGTTCGGCGTGGAGAAGGCGGGGCACACCGGCACCCTCGACCCCATGGCGACAGGGGTCCTGCCCGTGCTCATCGGACGGGGGGTCAAGGCGAGCGAATACCTGACCGAGGGGGACAAGCACTATATCGCGACCCTGCGGCTCGGGCTGACGACCGACACCGAGGACACGACCGGCGAGATCCTCACCACCTCGGCAGACCTCCCGGGGGAGGCAGAGGTCCTCGCCGCCGTCGCCCGCTTCCGCGGGGAGATCTTACAGACGCCGCCCATGTACTCCGCCATCAAGGTCGGGGGGCATAAGCTCATGGACCTCGCCCGCCGCGGCGTGACCGTCGAGCGCGAGGCGCGCCCCGTCACCATCCGTCACCTGACCGCCGGGCGGCTCTCGGCGAGCGACTATCGCCTGGACGTCGTCTGCTCCAAGGGCACCTATATCCGCACCCTCTGCGCCGATATCGGCGCGGCGCTCGGCGTCGGCGGGGTGATGGCGTCTCTCTGCCGCGCGGAGGCGGCAGGTTTCCCGCTCTCTGCCTGTAAGACCCTCGCCGCCTACGAGGCGATGACCGAGGAGGAGCGCACCGCCGCCGTCATCCCGACGGAGCGGCTGTTCGTCCACCTGCCGGCGCTTTATTTCCCGCCCTTTTTCGCCCGCCTCGCCGAAAACGGACAGCGCGTCGAGGAGAAAAAGCTCGGCGCCGCATACCCGGAGGCGACCCGCCTGCGCCTGACCGACGACGACGGCTTTTTCGCCCTCGGGGAGATCACCCCCGAGCTGACCGTGCGGGTGCTCAAGCTGTTCAGACTGTAAACAAAGAAAGACATAATCGGGTCGGCGGCGATCGCACGCGTCCGCCGCACCGGGAGAGGAACGAAAGATGAACTACACGCCCGCGCAACAGGCGGCGATCGAATGTCGCGACCGCTCTGTGTTTCTGTCTGCCGCCGCCGGCTCCGGTAAGACCGCCGTCCTGACGGCGCGCGTCATCGCCGCCCTGACGGATGCGGAAAAGCCGACGTCGCTCTCCCGCCTGCTCGCCGTCACCTTTACCGAATCCGCCGCGCTCGAGATGCGCTCGCGCATCGGGCGGGCACTCGCCGAGCGGCTGCGCGAGGGGGGCGACGACACGGCGCTGTCCCGGGAGCTGCGGCTTCTCCCCGTCGCGGATATCTCGACCATCGACGCCTTCTGCCATAAGCTCCTGCGCCGGTACGGCACGCACATCGTGCCCGAGGGCTTCCGTGTAACGGACACGGCGGAGGCGGAGGGCATCCGCGCGGATCTCATGGAGAAGACCATCGAGCGCGGCTATGCCGGCGCTCTCCCCGGGCTGACCGCCGCGGCATTCTCCGCCCTGTCGGACGCCGTCACCGGCTTCAACGGTGAGCGCTCCCTCGGGGAGGAGCTGCTGAAGCTGTACGACAAGCTGTCCACCTACGAAAAGGGGGTCTCCTCTCTTTTCGCCTACGCCGACCGCTACCGGCGGGAGGCGGAGATGCCCGTCTTTGAGACGACGTTCGGGCGGCTCCTCGCCGAGCGCATCCGCACGACGGTGGGACCCGCCGCCGGGCTGCTGCTCCGGGAATTTGAAGAAAACGTCCTGCCGCGGGAGGCAGAGCTCGGCTCGTACCTCCCGGACATCGCCCGCGGGATGCTCCCGGCGCTCCGGGAGCTCATCGACCCGACCGATTATGAAAAGACGCGGGAGGCGTGCCTTTATCCGACCCCGGCAAGGCTCACGGTCACAAAACGCACCCCGGCGTGTCGGGATTACATCACGAACGGCGCGCTCGGCGACCTGCTCAAGACCTACAAAGCCACGCTGGAGGCGGCGCTCGGCGGCAAGCCGAAGCCCGAGGCGCCGCCCCCGCTCCTCGCCTACCTGACGGAGGACTGGCACGGGCTGCTCGCCGACCTCGCGGAGGTGACGGAGGGGCTCGCCCGCACGCTGACGGCGTTCGACCGCCGCTATTTTGAGGAGAGCCGCCGCCGCCGCGCCTTTGACTTTAACCAACTGACCCGCGCGGCGCACGATCTCCTTTTGGGGGAGGACGGACAGCCGACCGACGTCGCGCGGCAGATCGCCGCGGGCTACGACATGGTCGCGGTGGATGAATACCAGGACGTCAGTCCCCTCCAGAACGCCATATTCGAGGCGATCTCCCGACCGGACAACCGCTTTTTCGTCGGGGACATCAAGCAGTCCATTTATCGCTTCCGCCATGCGGAGCCGGACATCTTCGCGGCTCTGCGTAACGACTATCCGCGCCTGCCCTACGACGAGGCGACCGGGCAGCCGCACCCCGGGGACGCCCCGGCATACGCCCACTTCATGGGCAACAACTTCCGCTGTGACCGCGGAGTCGTGCAGTTCGTCAACCATGTGTTTTCGTTCCTGTTCGGCGGGGCGGGGGAGAGCATCGGTTACGACCCCGACGCGGACAACCTCCTGTTCTGTAAGAGCACCGAGGGGACGACCCTGTTCCCGGAGCCGGAGGTCGTCTGCTTCCGCTCCGCTTACGAGAAGCAGCAGATGCTCGCCGAGGCGGCAGCCGCCGCCTCTGGTACGGATGCCTCGGGTACGGATGCCGCAGACGCGGACGAGCCGCGCGCGGGTCGCACCTCGGTCGACGGGCTGCCCCCGGCGCGTGACGTCCTCGCCGCCGGGGCGACCGATGCGGAGGCTGACGGTGACGAGGAGGAGGTAAACCCGGCGGAGGCGCTGTGGGTGGCGCGGGAGATCCGGCGCCTGCTCGACGGCGGGACGCACACGGACGGGGTGACCCCCCTCCGCCCCTCGGACATCGCCATCCTCTCCCGCCGGGTGCAGGGCAAGCTCACCGGCTTTACTCGTGCGCTCGCGCGCTTCGGTGTGCCTGTCGCCCTGCCGGATGAAGAAAACTTTTTCGAGAGCCCCGAGATCCTGCTCGCCGTCTCTCTGCTCACGGTCATCGACAATCCGCAGATGGACATCCCCCTCGCGGCGGTGCTCTGCTCGCCGATCTGCCGCATGACGCCGGACACCCTCGCCGCTATCCGGCGGGAGGGCGCGGAGGGCATCCCGCTCTACGAGGCGCTCCGCGGTTTCTGCGCGGCGCACCCCGACTTTACCGCCGGGCACGAGTTTCTCACTCTGCTCGCGTCCTTTCGCCGTGAGGCGGAGGACACCTCCGTCGCGCACCTCGTCCGCCGCATCTTCGCCGAGACGCCGCTCTACAGCCTCGCGGGGGCGGACGGCAGACCCGCCGAGCGCAATCTGAAGCTGCTCTACCACTACGCCTGCACGTTTGCCGGGGCGTCGTACGAGGGGCTGCACGGCTTCCTCGCCTATATCCGGCGGCAGAGCGAGAGCGGAAAGACGTTCAGGACCCCCGGCGGCGCCGCCGGGGCGGACGCCGTGCGCGTCATGTCCGTCCATTCATCCAAGGGGCTGGAATTCCCCGTCGTATTCCTCGTCAACGCGGGAGACGCCTTTTCCGCCAAGGAGGAGAAGAACACCTTTTTCGCCGATCACGCGCTCGGGGTGACGCTCCGCCTGCGCGACGCCACGGGGCAGATCCTGCTCGACAACCCCGTGCATACCCTCATGAAGCTGACTCTGCGCGACAAGAGCCGGGAGGAGGAGATGCGCCTGCTCTATGTGGCGCTGACCCGCGCGCGGGAGCGGCTGATCGTCACGGGCTCGGCACCCGGCAGATCGAGGCTCGGGCAGGGCACCGTCGGACAGCGTATCGGCTTCATCCGTGACCATTTCCGCGACCGCCCGCGCCTGCTCGCCTGCACCTCCTACCTGGAGTGGCTCATGGCGGGGCACGAGTGCGACGCGGCGGGCATCCCCTGCCGCCCGGACGATGACGAGATCGTGCCGCCGCCGCTGCCGTTTGCCCCCACGGAGGAGACGGCGGATGCAGAGGAGACCGGGCGGCTCGAGGAGATACTGCGCGCGGGGTTTGCGCGGACGCTCGCCGTGACGTCCGCCCCGCGCCTGCCGAAGAAGCTCGCCGTCTCGTCTCTGACCCCGCGCCTGCTCGACGGGAGCGAGGCGGAGGAGACCCCGCTCGTGCTGCCCGAGGAGGATGACGGCGGGGAGGGGGACGCGCATGAAAAGTACCGCCGCCTGCCGCTCGCCTATACCGGGGAGCGGGAGCCCGACCCGACCGAGCGCGGTATCGCGACGCACCAGTTCCTCCAGTTCTGTGACTTTGCGCGGCTCCGGGAGGAGGGCGTGGACGCCGAGATGTGCCGGCTCATCGACGGCGCGTTCCTCTCCCGTGAGCAGGCGGCGCTGACGCGCCCCGAGGAACTGGAGAGGTTCCGCAGCTCCGACCTCTTTGCCGAAATGTGCGCGGCGCGGGAGGTGCGGCGCGAATTCCGCTTCCATCTGTTCCTCCCGGCGGAGGACTTCACCACCGACCCCGCAGAGAAGCGGCGGCTCGCGGGGGAGGTGCTCTTTATCCAGGGTGTGATGGACGCGATCTTTACCGGTGCGGACGGGTCGCTGACCCTCGTCGATTACAAGACCGACCGCCTGACGCGGGCAGAGCTCCGCGACCCGGCGCTGGCGCGGGAAAAGCTGCTCCGCCGTCACAGCGAGCAGATGCGCTATTACGCCGAGGCGGCGAAACGCATCTTCGGGCAGGCGCCGGGTCGCGTGCTGCTCTATTCGCTCCACGCCGGGCGCGCGTTCGACGCGACGCCCGCGGCTGAAAGCACCCCGGCATCCCGGTAAAACTGCGTCGCCCCGATAAAGCCCCGCTACTGTGAAAAGCGAGGAAAACGGGCGACCGATGGTCGCCCCTACGGTTGGCGAAACGTCTCCGTATGTCGCCGTGCTCCGGCAATACCCCGGCACAAAGCCGTCAGACAAAAGATTTGCGAAAGCACGGCTGAAAACGCTTGCCGTTTCCCTGTAGGGGCGACCATCGGTCGCCCGCTTTTCGGGGGTCACCTGCTCCCACCGAAAATGCCGTTTCTGTAGGGGCGACCAGTGGTCGCCCGCATCCCCCGGAGATTTCGGGCAACGTCCAGCGGCATCCGTGTTTTTTTCGTGCGATCCGGTAGGGGCGACCACTGGTCGCCCGATGTGTCGGTGCGGCACCCGCATGACAAGGCGCCGGTGCGGTTTTGCGCACCCGGCGCGCCCGCCCCGTTGACAACCCCGCGGGCGCGTGCTATAATCACAGTTTGTAACTGTTATTCGCTTATATAATTCAGTAAAACACACGCGGGGCGCGCTGCGCCCCCGAAAGGAAACCGATATGAAGTGGACCTCGCTCAACGATCTGCGCGAAAAATACCTCTCTTTCTTTGAGAGCAAGGGGCACCTGCGCCTGCCGAGCTTTTCGCTCGTGCCGCAGGGGGACAAGTCGCTCCTGCTCATCAACTCCGGCATGGCGCCGATGAAGAAATTTTTCACGGGGGAGGTCACACCCCCGCGCCGCCGCGTCACCACCTGCCAGAAGTGCATCCGTACCCCTGACCTCGAGCGCGTCGGGCACACCGCCCGCCACGGCTCCTTCTTCGAGATGCTCGGCAACTTCTCCTTCGGTGACTACTTTAAGAACGAGGCGATTCCGTGGGCATGGGAATTCCTGACGAGCGAGGACTGGCTCGCAATCCCCGCGGACAAGCTCTGGCCCTCCGTCTACGAGGGGGACGACGAGGCGTTCCGCCTCTGGAACGAGGTCATCGGCATCCCCGCCGAGCGCATCACCCGCCTCGGCAAGGAGGATAACTTCTGGGAGCACGGCACGGGCCCCTGCGGTCCCTGCTCCGAGATCTATTTCGACCGCGGTGAAAAGTACGGGTGCGGGAAGCCTACCTGCCGCCCGGGCTGTGACTGCGACCGCTTCATGGAAATCTGGAACAACGTGTTCTCCCAGTTCAACAGCGACGGCAACGGGCACTATACCGAGCTCGCGCAGAAGAACATCGATACCGGCATGGGGCTCGAGCGCCTCGCCTGCGTCATGCAGGGCGTGGACAATATGTTCGAGGTCGATACCATCCGTAAGATTCTCGACACGGTGTGCGGGATCGCCGGCGTCACCTACGGCAAGGACACGAAGAACGATATTTCCATCCGCGTCATCACCGACCACATCCGCAGCTCGATGTTCATGATTGCGGACGGCGTCATTCCGTCGAACGAGGGGCGCGGGTACGTCCTGCGCCGCATCATCCGCCGCGCCTGCCGCCACGGCAAGCTCCTCGGCATCGATCATCCGTTCCTCACCGACGTCTGCCGCGTCGCGATCGGCGAGTCCGACCGCGCCTATCCGGAGCTCGATGAGAAACGTGACTATATCCTGAAGGTCCTCGCCCTCGAGGAGGAGCGTTTCGACGCCACGATCGACGCCGGGCTCTCGATGCTCGCGGCGCTGGTGGACGCTGCCCGCAAGGCAGGGGCGAAGATGCTCGCCGGGGCAGACGTGTTCAAGCTCTATGACACCTACGGCTTCCCGCTCGACCTATCCCGCGAGATGGCGGAGGAAGGCGGGCTCGAGGTCGATGAAAACGACTTCAAGGCACGCATGGAGGAACAACGCGTGCGCGCACGCGCCGCCCGTGGCAACATCAGCGGTTGGGCAGACACCGAGAAGACGGCGCTCTCCCACCTCCCGAAGACGGAATTCGTCGGCTACGACACACTCACGTCCGACGCGAAGG
>CAKRNO010000014.1 GCA_934371135.1 uncultured Eubacteriales bacterium | reverse complement strand
GCTCTGATGCTCCGCATCGATGCCGATGCCGTCATCCTTCACGGTCAGGGTCGGCGCGCCGCCGACGGTCTCCAGAGAAACGTAGGCGTGCCCTCCCTCTCTGCCGTAGCGGAGCGCATTCTCGGTCAGGTTCTTGAGGAGCTCATAGGCGTGGTCATGCGTGCAGGTCAGGGTGGCATCCCCCGTGACGCTGACCTCGATCTTCTTCTCCGACGCCAGCATGGAGAGCGCCTCCTTGACCTCCCCGGCAACCTCTCCGAGCGAGACCGGCACCAGCTCGGTCGCGGTCAGGGTCGTGCTTTCAAGGCGGCTGATGTCCAGCATATCGTCAATGAGCGCGAGCATCCGCGAGACCTCGCGGTCGATACGCTCGGCATAGCCGCGCGTGCGCTCCTCTTTTGCCTCCATCGCCACAAGATCGTTGAAGCCCTTGATGGTTGTGAGCGGCGTTTTCAGTTCATGCGACGCGTTTGCGAAGAACTCGAGCCGCATCTGTTCCCCGTTCTTTTCCGCGGTCACATCGGTGAGCACCGCGATGACCAGCCCGTTCTCCGTCCTATGTACCGTGACGAGATACCATGCACCGTTGTACTGCGCGCGGAAGATGCTCCCGCTGCCGCCCTCGGCACACTCCGTCATGGCGCGGATGAACTCCTCGTCCGCGGTGAGTGCGCGGACGCCCTTACCGACGGCGCCCGTGATGCCGAAGATCCCCTCGGCGCACCGGTTGACGATCACGACCGAGAGCTGATCGTCCGCGACGACGATACCGTCCGAAACATGGTTCAGAACGTAATCGAGCTTTTCCCTCTCGCTCCGCGCCTCGGTGACGCTCGTCTGCAATTTGGTACTGATGGCGTTGATGTCCACCAGCATCCGGTTGATCTCCTCATCATCCGTCATGGGCGGGATCTCGCGATAGGTCCCCTTCTCCACCCCGGCGAGCCCGCGGCGCACGGTTTCCAGAGGCTTCAGAAGCCCGGCACCGAAGAAATAGCCGCACAGAGTCGTGAGGAACAGCACCACCAGCATGATGAACAGCATCGGTACACTGCTCTTGACGATATAGGAGCTGACGCTCGCGATGGGGATCGCGACGCGGATATAGTAGGCGACCCCGCCCACCTCCACGCTCTCGGCGTAGTACATCATCTTGCGCCCCGTCGTTTCACTCGTCCGCACGACGGTCTTCGGGGTCCCCTGGAACGCGGCGATGATCTCCTCCCGGTGGCTGTGATTTTCCATCTCATCGGGATTGACGGCATCGCTGTCTGCGAGCACCTTACCCACATTGTCCAGCACCGTCACACGGATGGCTTCATTCTCCGGAAAGCGGATGTCCGCCGGGTCAAAGGTCGCGGCATAAATCTCCGTGACCTCCCGGATCTTTTCCTCGGTCATTTCATAACGGTCGCTCCGTGTCACCAGGATCCCGAGCCCGAGCATGAGCGCGAGCGCAAGTGCCACGATCGCCGTATTCCAGATCATGAGTTTTTTCTTCATTGCAGTAAATACCCCACTCCGCGCACCGTTGTGATCTCCGCACCCGACCCTGCGATATGCTTGCGCAGCGTCGCCATGTGAATATCGAGTGTGCGCGTTTCACCGATATAGTCGGCACCCCAGACGGAGGTGAGGATCTCCTCACGGGAGACCACCTGTCCCGCGTGCCGCAGGAGCAGCTTCAAAAGTTCATATTCCTTGCGGGTTACGGCTACCGGCGCACCCGCGATCCGGACCTCATGCCTGCCGTCGTCGAGGACGATCCCGGCATAGGTGACGACCGTCTGACGGGGGGCAGAGCGCCGCAATCCTGCGCGGATGCGCGCCACGAGCTCCATCACACCGAACGGCTTCGCCAGATAATCGTCGGCGCCGAGGTTCAGCCCCCGCACCTTACTGATCTCCTCCCCTTTGGCGGAGACCATGATGACGGGGAGCGATGCCGTGCGGGCGTCCGCCCGCAGGCGCGTCAGAATCTCAAATCCGTCCTCGCCCTCCAGCATGACATCGAGCAGGAGCAGATCCGGCACCTCCTCGCGGAGCGCGGCAAACAGCCCCTCCGCCCCCTCAAAGCAACGCACGCGGAAGCCCGCTGCGTCCAATGCGCACTGATACAGCTCGCGGATCCCCGCCTCGTCGTCAACCGCATAGATGAGTTGCCTCTCTGCCATGTCCGTCTCCTTATCCCATTTTATGATAGCCCGTCGCGGCGTACTCGACCCACTCGCCGATGTTCACGGCGTGGTCGGCGATGCGCTCCAGGTACTTGGCGATCATCATAAAGAGGATCGCCTGGTCGGCGTTCGCACCGTCGAGGCGGATCAGTGCCACGAGATCGTTCTTCACCGTCTCGAACAGCTCGTCCACCCGGTCATCGCGCCCGTCCAGCGAGCGTGCCAGCTCCACATCGCGGTTGATATAGCTCTCCACGCTGTCCTTGACCATCGCGGTGGCGAGCTTCGCCATCTCGGCAATGTGCTCGGGCTCCTTGATATATTTTTCATTCCCGAAACCGAGCGCGAGCTCGGAAATGTCCGCCGCCTGGTCGGCGATACGCTCCAGGTCGGTGATCATCTTGAGCGCGGCGGAAACATCGCGGAAATCGCTCGCGACCGGGTGCTCCATGAGGAGGATCTTCAGGCAATCCTGCTCGATCTCATGCTCCAGCCGGTCGATGTTCTTATCCTCCTCGATCACCGCGCGCGAAAGCGCTGCGTCACGCATCACCAACGCCGTGATCGAACGGTCGATCGCCCGCTCCGTCTCGCGGCACATCGTCACCAGTTTATCGAAAACCTGTGCGAGCTCCGCCTCGTATTTATTCCGGATACCCATATTATAACGCCTCCCGAAATTCTTGTCAATTTTAACCGAATCTGCCCGTAATATAGTTTTCCGTGCGCGGGTCGTTCGGGCAGGAGAAAATCTGCTCCGTCGTGCCGTACTCGATGAGCTCCCCGAGGTAGAAGAACGCCGTCTTATCGGCGATACGCGTCGCCTGCTGCATATTGTGCGTCACGATGACGATGGTCAGCGTCTTGCGCAGCTCGCCGATGAGCTCCTCGATCTTCCCCGTCGAAATGGGGTCGAGCGCCGAGGTCGGCTCATCCATGAGCAGGATGCGCGGGTTCGCCGCGAGGGAGCGCGCGATGCACAACCGCTGCTGCTGCCCGCCGGACATCCCGAGCGCGCTGCGCCGCAGGCGGTCCTTGACCTCATCCCAGATGCTCGCGCGCCGCAGGCTCCCCTCGACGATCTCGTCCAGGTCTGCCTTTTTCGTCACGCCGAAGGTGCGGGGAGCAAACGCGATATTGTCGTAAATGCTCATCGGGAACGGGTTCGGCTTCTGGAACACCATACCGACCTCGCGGCGCAGGAGGTTGACGTCCGTATCCTTTGCGAAAATGTCCACGCCGCCGATTTTGAATTCCCCGGTGATGCGGCAGCCGTCCACCAGGTCGTTCATACGGTTCAGGATCTTCAGAAACGTGCTCTTGCCGCAGCCGGAGGGTCCGATAAATGCCGTGACCTCCTGCGGCTCTATCTCCACGGAGATCCCCTTGAGCGCCTCAAAAGAGCCGTACCAGAGGTGACAATCCTTTACCGAAATGCGCATAGGGTCATGAAATTCCTGCATTACGTTTCTCCCATTCCTTTCTTCATCATTTTTCCGACAGCACCGGCGAGCAGGTTCAGGCACACGACGAATACGAGCAGCACCACGGCGGTCGCCGCCGCTTCATTCGGGTACCCGTGGCTCGCGAAATAATAGATATCGAGCGCGAGACTGGTGCCGGAGCTCATCGGCGTGGCGGGAACCAGGTTCACCACCATCCCAATCGTGAGGATGAGCACCGCGCTCTCGCTGACGACACGCCCGACGGCGAGAATCATCGCCGTCACAATCCCCGGCGCCGCGCTCGGGAGCACGACGCGGAAGATGGTCCGCACCTTGCTCGCCCCGAGGGCATAGGAGCCCTCGCGGAAGCCGTCCGGCACGGCGAGCAGGCTCTCCTCCGTCGAGCGGACGATGACGGGCAGGATCATCACGGCGAGCGTGATGCCGCCGCCGAGGAGCGAATACCCCCAGCCGAACGAAACGACGAACACGAGGTACCCGAACAGCCCGTAGACGATGCTCGGAATGCCGGCGAGTGTCTCGGTCGCGACGCGGATGATCTTGACGAGCTTCCCTTTATTGTTCATGTACTCCACGAGGTAGATGGCACTGCCGATCCCGATCGGGACGGCGATCACCACGGCGATGAGCACCAGCTCCAGCGTCCCGACGAACGCCGGGAGGATGGAGACCCGGTCGCCACGATACGCGCCGAACAGCAGCTGCCAGGACACACCTCCCACCCCGCCGATGAGCACATAGGCAATCACGGCGATGAGGGCGATGACGGCGAGGGCAGTCGAGCCGACGCTCACCCCGCGCAGGGCGTGGAACAGACCCCGCCCGAAGCGGGCACGGCGCGAGGCGCCGCTTTTTCCGGAAGCAACCGTTTCCATCACTTACCGCCTCCCTTCTTCCTGCCCCCCTCGCGGACCTTATCCCGCTTCAGGAGCGAAAATCCCATATTGAGCAGCAGGGTAAACACAAAGAGGACTACACCTGTCGCGATGAGCGCCGTGACGGCATCCCCCGTCATCTCGGTCGCGCCCATAGCGATGTTGGAGGTCATGGTACGCACGCTCTGGAACAGGCTTTTCGGCATCGTCGGGCTGTTCCCGATGACCATCATGACCGCCATCGTCTCCCCGAGCGCCCGCCCGACGGCGAGGACCACCCCGGCGAGGATACCGCTCTTTGCGGCGGGGAGCATGACGCGGAAGGTCGCCGCCTCTTTGGTCGCCCCGAGGGCGAGCGCCCCCTCATAGTAGCTCTCCGGCACGGCGCGCATCGCGTCGAGCGAGACGCTGACAACGGTGGGCAGCACCATAATGGCGAGCACGACGGACGAGGAGAGAATCCCGTAACCGACGCCCCGCGGCGACACATGGTCACGGATGAACGGCACAATGACCGTCATGCCGAAAAGCCCGTAGATCACCGACGGGATCCCGGCGAGCAGGTTCACCATCTGCCGGATGGGAGCCACCAGCTTTTTCGGGCAGAACTTATAGAGGCAAACCGCCGTGAAGAGCCCGACGCCTACCCCGAAAAGGGTCGAGAGCGCGGTCACATAGAGGCTTGCGACGATCATCGGGAAGATGCCGTAGGAGGGCGTATCGGCGAGCGGCGCCCACCGCATCCCGAGGACGAACTTACCGAACCCGGTCTTCGCGATAAACGGTACCCCGCTCGCGAGCAGATACACGGTGATCGTGACGAGCGCAAAGACCGAGAAGAGTGCGCTTACAAGAAACACACCCTTCATCAGTTTTTCCCTCGCTGCGATCCAATGCGGTTCAGTCAACCATTTCATGAGGGAATATCCTTTGCTATCTTTATTTCACCTGGTCCCAGGTGGTGACGGCGTTGTCGCCTGCCTCGCAGTTGTAGATGTTCTTCAGCGTATCAAGCGCGATGTTGTCCACTGCGTTCTTCTTGTTGACGATGACGGCGATACCGTCCTTTGCCACCTCGTAGTAGGTGCAGCTCGCTGCCTTCTCGGACTTGAAGGACTCGGAGATCATGCCGAACTGGCTCGTGCCGTTCTCTGCGTTCTTGTAGCCCGTGCCGGAGCCGCCGCCGGAGACCTCGATCGTCACATCGGGCTGGATCTCACGGAACTTGTCGGCGAGCTTGACCATCAGCGGCTGGAGCGAGGTGCTGCCGGAGATACCGATCTTACCGGTGAGACCCGCGTGCACGGTGTACTCCGTCGCGCCGTCCTTGGTGGACACATAGCCGTTATCGGAGATGATCTTCTGTGCCTGGCTGCTGCCGAGGAAGTCGTAGAATGCCTTGTTCACCGCATCGTTCAGGGTGGCTTCCTTATAGACGATGTTCAGCGGACGGGAGATCTTGTAGGTGCCGTTCTTGATGTTCCCGACCGTGCAGGCAACGCCGTCCACCGAGAGGATCTTCACGGTGTCATCGATGTACCCGAGGCTGTCGTAGGCGATCGCGTTCGGATTGTTCCTGACTTCGTTCAGGACCGCGGCGGTGCTGCTGTGGGCGATGATGCCCTCGACATCCGCTTTGCCCTTCAGTCCGATGATCTCCATGAATGCGGACTTGGTGCCGCTGCCGTCCTCACGGCCGACGACCGTGATGTTCTTCCCGCCGCCGCAGGAAGCAAATGCCGCGATGACCATCGCGAGGATCGCGAGGATACCGACTGTGCGTAACACAATGTTTTTCATAACAAATTTACCCCTTTGTCTGATGTTTTGTTCTTTCCTTTTCCGGTTCTGCCCACATTGTAGCAGAGCCGCCGCGGGCGGGACTATCATATCACGGGCAAATTCTCGTTAAATCTATGTAAAATCGTAAAATCACCGTGCGGCTCACCACCGGGCGTGGGGCGGCGGCTCTGCCCGCGCGGGCGCGACGGCGCGCACGCGTTCAGGTTTTCGTTCCGCCAAAATTGCGGCATCCGAGCATCCGACGCGCGGGCGCGACGGCGCGCACACGCGCCCATCCGCGTACGGTTTTTTAGTACAAACCGCGGCGATTGACCATTGGCAAGCCAAAAAATCAATGTTACAATGGACACGGAAAATCGGGGCACCCTTTGCACCCCGCCCGAAGGAGATTTATGCAAAAGATCGGATACATACTGCTGTGTATTCCGGTGCGGATCGTCTATTTCTTCTGGGGACTGTGGAACCGTATTCTCTATCCGCCGCGGATCCGTTTCGCCGATCGGGAGACACGGCGCCTGTTCCGTAAGACCCCGGCGATCCTCATCGCCAACCACACGGCGCATACCGACGGCTACTATCTGCCGCAGACGTTGAAAAAACGAAAGCTCTACACCTACGTCACGCGCAAATGGTATGACAAGCGCGGCATCCGCTGGCTTTTCACCCATCTGCACTACATTCCGGTGGACCTCACCGGGCTCGACACCGAGTGGCTCGCCCGCGGCGAGGCGGTGCTCGCCCGCGGCGGGAGCATCCTCATCTTCCCGGAGGGGAAGCTGAACGCCACCGGCTCGCTCGGAGACTTTCACCCAGGCGCGCTCATGCTGGCGCGCAAAACCGGCGCCCCCGTCATCCCCGTCGCGCTCGTCGGTGAATACCGGCACTTCCGGAGAAAGACCATCCTCATCGGCGCCCCGCTCGCGCTCAATCTCGCGCGGCGCGGCAGACCGAGCCTGATCCTGCGGGAGGAGACGGAGAAATGCCGCGCGGCGCTCGCCGCGATGCTGGGGCTCCCGGCGCCCCTCCCCACCGCCGGGGAAACGCTCCCCGCCGGCACCCCCGCGGCAACTGCCGCCGCCCCGTCGGACGGGCAACCCCGTGAACGGGAGCTCATGACTGCCATCACTTGAAAGGAAATAGAAACATGAACGAAGAGACCAAAGCAATTGCCGAGAGAATCAAGGTGCTCCTGAACGAAAACCTGGGCATCGACGCAGACGTGCTGACCGATGAGATCCCGCTTTTCGGGGATGAGATCGGGCTCGACTCCATCGACTCCCTCGAGATCATCGGCTTCATCGATGACGAATGGGGCGTACAGATGACCGGGGTGGGCAAAGAGCACTTCTACAATGTAGAGAGCCTTGCCAAATACGTCGCAGAGCATCGGTAAAACGCACGGGGGTGTCTTTTGCGGCATCCCCTTTCTTTTGTTGATATTGAATTTTATATACAGCTTGCCTGTAAGGAGACAGAACAAATGACTGACAACAAAATCCGTTGCGTCGTCACGGGTCTCGGGATGGTCAGCGCCATCGGGAACACCGCCGACGAATGCTGGGAAAACGCCAAAGCCGGAAAAAGCGGAATCAAACCCGCTACCTCGGTCGTGACCGAGGGCTGCTATGCCAACCTCGGGGCGGAGGTAAACGCCCCCGACCTCGACACCGTCCCCGACGCCGAGGAGATGGACCGCGTCTCCCGCCTGTGCGTCAAGGCGGCGGGTGAAGCCGTCCGCAACGCCGGGCTCGATATGACGAAAGAGGACAGCGCACGCGTCGGGGTCATCATGGGCTCCTGCGTCGGCGGCGTCGTCAGCATCGAAAACTACTACCGGAACGGTGAGCACGCCGAAGACGTCACCAAGATGCCCATCTCGGCGATCGCCAACATGGTCGCCCGTGCGAACGGGGCGGGCGGTGTCGTCACCAACGTGGCGAACGCCTGCGCCGCCGGTACCATCAGCATTGCCTATGCCTGCGACCTCATCCGCGCCGGCGTCGGCGACGTCTTCATCGCGGGCGGTGCGGACGCCTTTGCCTCCGTGCCGTATGCCGGGTTCCTGTCGCTCCACGCGCTCGACGCCCTGCCCTGCTCCCCCTTCAACCGCTGCAGCGGCATCACGCTCGGCGAGGGCTCCGGTGCGCTCGTCATCGAGTCCTATGACCATGCAGTAGCGCGCGGCGCGCACATCATCTGCGAGGTGCTGGGTGCCGGCGTCAGCAGTGACGCACATCACATCACCGCCCCGAGACCGGACGGCGAGGGGCAGATGAACGCCATCCTGCGCGCGCTGAAGAACTCCGGGCTCACCCCGAAGGATATTTCCTACATCAACGCACACGGCACCGGTACGGCGAAGAATGACGAAGCGGAGTTTCTCTCCCTCCACACCGTCTTCGACGCGGAGAACGACGATCTCTCCGTCAGCTCGACCAAGGCGATGGTCGGGCACTGCCTGGGTGCCGCCGGTGCCATCGAAGCCGTCTTCACCGTCAAGGCGCTGACGGACGGGGTGGTACCCCCGACGGTCGGCTACACCGACGAGGACCTCGTGCGCCTCTCCGAGCGCGCCGGGAAGATCGACTTCCGCCCGAACGTCGCGCGCGAAAAGCAGATGACGAACGTCATGAGCAACTCCTTCGCTTTCGGCGGCAACAACGCCTCCATCGTGTTCAGTCGCGAGGCGGGCGACGTGACCCTGCCTGCAAAGAAGCAGGACGTCTATCTTACGGGTCTCGGGCTTGTTCTGCCGGGCGGCAACGGCATCCCCTCCTACCTCGAAAGAGCCGAAAAGGGCGAGGCACCCGCCGACGCGTCCGTCATGTCCGGGGTCGGGCACGACGATTTTGACACCTGCGGGCTCAAAATGGCATTCTATCGCAAGCTCGATAAATTCAGCCAGCTGCAGGCGGTCTCTGGCATGGAGGCGCTCGCAGACGCGCATCTCACCGTAACGGACGAGAACGCCACCGACATCGGCATCGTGGTCGGCACCTCCGAGGGTCCGCTCTCGACCGTCTGCGACTTCCAGCGCGACATCGTTGCAAAGGGCAATGCCGCCGGCAGCGCCTTCAAGTTCCCGAACACCGTTTACAACGCCGCCGGCGGCTATCTCTCCATCTGCTCCGGCATCAAGGGCTATAACGTCACCGTCACGAACGGGGCGCAGTCCGGCCTCGCCGGCATTGCCTACGCGATGAACATCATCCGCGAGGGGCAGGAGAACATCATGCTCGCCACCGGTACGGACGAGAACAGCGGGATCATCGACAGCCTCTACCGCAAGCTCGGCGTCGTCTCCGACCATGTGCACGGCGCCTACGCCGGCGACGCGGGCTTTGTCCTCGGGGACGGCAGCGTCACGCTCGTGCTTGAGAGCGCCGACAGCGTAAAGGCGCGCGGCGCCGAGCCGTATGCCAAGGTGCTCGGCTACGGTATGGCAAACGCCGCCGTGAAGTTCGGCACCGTCTCGGGCTCGGAGGATGCCGTCGCCCGCGCCGTCCGCCTCGCCTGCGAGGATGCGGGCATCACCCCCGCGGACGTGGATGCCGTCATCGGCTTCTCGAACGGGCAGACCGCCTTTGACCGGGTGGAAACCGGCGCCTACCGGCTCGCCTTCGGTGACGAAAAGCTCGCTACCCTCCCCGTCATGAGCGTCAAGGACACCGTCGGCGAATGCCGCGCGGCATCTGCCGCGCTCTCCGCGGCGGAGGCAGCGCTCCTCCTCGCCGGCAAGCGCGGGGCGGAGGTCAAAGCCTACCTCCTCGGCGGTGACGCCGTGAAGACGACCGCCGTCAGAACGTCCGGGCTCCGCTATGTACTCGCGACCTCCCTCGCCGCGGGTGGTGCCGTCACCGCCGTCCTGCTCGGGCGCGCCTGACCCCATCCCCGATCGCTCCCGAAAGAAAGGAAACGAACATGAAAGTTGCTATTGTCACCGGGGCGTCGCGCGGCATCGGCCGCGCCTGCGCCCTGCGGCTCGCCGCGGACGGGATGACCGTCGTCGTCAACTACAGCCACAGTGAAGCGGCGGCGGCAGAGGTCGTCGAAAAGATCAGGGCGGCGGGCGGAGACGCCCTCGCCGTGCGTGCCGACGTCTCGAACCCCGCCGAGGTCAAAGAGATGTTCAAGACGGTCTGGAAGACCTACGGGCAGATCGACGTCCTCGTCAACAATGCGGGGATCGTGCGCGATGAATATCTGCTCATGCTGACCGAAGAAAACCTCGACGCCTGCCTCGACCTGAACATCAAGGGGTACCTCTACTGTGCCCAGCAGGCGGTGCTCAAAATGTTCCGCAAAAAGAGCGGCGTCATCATCAATATGTCCTCCGTCAGCTCCAAAATGGCGCTCGCCGGGCAGACGGTCTACAGCGCCACCAAAGGGGCGGTCAACTCCATGACCCAGACGATGGCGAAGGAGCTCGCCCCCTACGGCATCCGCGTCAACGCGGTCGCTCCCGGCTTCATCGCGACCGAGATGATCGACGCCCTGCCCGAGGACAAGCGGGCGCAGTACCTCACCGAGGTCCCGCTCGGCAGGTTCGGGACGGTGGAGGACGTCGCCGCCGTCGTCTCCATGCTGGCGAGCGACGGAGCCGCCTACATGACGGGGCAGACGCTCGTGCTCGACGGAGGGCTCTCGCTATGATGAACATCGACGAGATCAGCCGCCGCATCAAGCAGCGCCCGCCCTTCCAGATGATCGAGCGCGTGTTGGAGCTCACCCCGGGCGTCTCCGCCCGCGGCATCAAGAACGTCTCGGTCAACGAGCCGTACTTCATGGGGCACTTCCCCGGCGCGCCCATCATGCCGGGCGTTCTCCAGATTGAGTGCGCCGCGCAGCTCTGCTCGCTCGTCGTCGAGAACGAGGGGACGGACGAGAATACCATTTACGTCCTGCTCAAGGTGGACAGCTTCAAATTCGTGAAGCCCGTCATCCCGGGCGACACGCTCGATATCACCGTGACCTGCACGCGCAGCAGCGGCGTGCTGACCTCGTTCGACGCGGTGCTGAAGGTGGACGGTGAAGTCCGCGCCAAAGGCAATATGACCTTCACCGCCGTCCCGCGTGACACCATCTTCCCCGCCTGATAGAAAGGAGATAACCATGAGCAAAATTGCTTTTCTGTTTGCCGGTCAGGGTGCCCAGTACGTCGGCATGGGGCGCGATCTCTATGAGACCGTCCCCGCCGCGAAAGCGGTCTTCGACCTCGGTGAGAGCCGCCGCCCCGGCACGCTTTCGACCTGCTTTGAGGGTCCCGCCGAAGCGTTGACTCAGACCGAGAATACCCAGCCCGCCCTGTTCCTCGTGGATCTCGCCTGCGCACGCGCACTCGCTGACGCCGGGGTCACGCCCGACGCCGTCGCCGGCTTCTCCCTCGGGGAGATCCCCGCGCTCGCTTTCGCCGGCGTGCTCACCGACGCGGACGCATTCGACACCGTCGTCCTGCGCGGCAATACCATGCAGACGTGCGGAGAGCGGCATCCGGGCGGTATGGCAGCGGTCATGAAGCTGCCGCCCGAGGAGGTCGAGCGCATCGCCGCGACCTTTGACAACATCTATCCCGTCAACTATAACTGCCCGGGGCAGATCGCCTGCGCAGGATCAGCCGGGGAGATCGACGCTTTCTGCGACGCCGTCAAGGCGGCAGGCGGCAGAGCCGTGAAGCTCGCCGTCAGCGGCGCTTTCCACACCCCGTTCATGGCAGACGCGACCGACGCGCTCCGCCGGCACCTCTCCACGCTCGCCCTCGAGGCGCCGAAAATCCCGCTCTACTCCGACTACACCGCCGACCTCTACCCGTCGGGGAGCGCGGAGATCGCCGAAGCGATCGCGGAGCAGGCGTCCCGCAGCGTACGCTGGGAGACCATCATCCGCCGCATGGCGGAGGCAGGCATCGACACCTTCATCGAGGTCGGCGCCGGGGCGACGCTCTCGAAGCTCGTCTCCCGCACGCTGACGGACGTCACGATCCTGCACGTCGAAAACGCCGAGACCCTCCGCGAGACGCTCGCGGCACTCGGCAAGTAAGGAGTACCTGTCATGGAAACACTCACGCATAAAACGCTCGCCGACTACCTCGCGTCGGAGCGCACCGTCCCCTGCGAAAAGTGCAAGGAGGACCTCTCCGAGCGCGAGCTCGCCGGGCGGCAGTTCGTCTGCCCGAAGTGCGGCAAATACAACCGCGTCCCCGCACGGGTGCGCATCGCGTACCTTGCGGATACCGGCTCTTTCCGCGAGATGAACGAGACGGTTACTTTCGGCAACCCCATCGGCTTCCCCGACTACGACGAAAAGGCGGAGGCATCGCGCAAAAAGAGCGCGGAGTATGAAGGGGTCCTGACCGGCACCTGCACGATCGGCGGATTTCCCGCCTGCCTGTTCGTCATGGAATCCAGATTCATGATGGGCTCGATGGGGAGCGCGGTCGGCGACAAGATTGCGGCACTCTTTGAATACGCAACCGAAAAGGGGCTGCCCGTCATCGGCTACACCGTCTCGGGCGGCGCCCGGATGCAGGAGGGGATGCTCTCCCTCTGGCAGATGGCGAAGGTCTCCGGCGCCGTCAAGCGGCACAGCGACGCAGGCAACTTCTATCTCGTGTGTGCCACCGACCCGACGACGGGCGGCGTCACCGCCAGCTTCGCCATGCTCGGGGACGTCATCATCTCGGAGCCCGGTGCACTCGTCGGCTTCGCCGGTAAGCGCGTCATTGAACAGGTCACGGGAGAAAAACTGCCCGAGAATTTCCAGAGCGCGGAGTTCCAGCTCGCAAACGGTTTTCTCGACGCCATCGTCCCGCGTGAAGAACACAAAGAGTACCTCACGAGGCTGCTCAAAATTCATTCGAAAACGTAAGGAGGGAGTATGATGCAGGCCTACGATAAAATCAAATGTACGAGAAAGGCGGGCAGAGCCACCTCCCTCGACTATATCAATGCCGTTATCCGTGACTTCACGGAATTTCACGGCGACCGCCGCTTCGGCGACGACCCGGCGCTCATCGGCGGGGTCGGCTTTCTCGCCGGCATCCCCGTCACCGTCATCGGCATCGAAAAGGGGCACAGCCTGACCGAGCGCATCGCGCGCGACTTCGGCTGCGTCTCTCCCGAGGGGTATCGCAAGGCGCTCCGGCTCATGCGCGAGGCGGAGAAATTCCGCCGCCCCGTCATCTGTTTTGTAGACACGCAGGGCGCCTCCTGCGGCAAGGGTGCGGAGGAGCGCGGCGAGGGTGAAGCCATCGCCGAAAACCTCTACGAAATGATGACGCTGAAGGTGCCGATCATCACCGTCATGGTCGGTGAGGGCTCGAGCGGCGGGGCGCTGGCGCTCGCGGTCGCAGACGAAATCTGGATGCTCGAAAACGCATATTTCACCGTCGTCTCCCCCGAGGCGTGCGCAAGCATCCTTTACAAAGACGCCTCACGCGCCCCCGACGCCGCCGAGCACCTGAAGCTCGACGCCGCCAATCTCCTCTCGCTCGGCATCATCGAGAAGATCATCCCCGAGCCAGCCGACTTCACAGACACGGCACTCTGCGCACCCTTCTACGAGGGGATCAAGCGCGACCTTGTCTGGCGCCTGAAGCAGCTCATGCGGGTATCGACCGAGACGCTCCTCGCCGAGCGGTATGATAAGTACCGCAAGATCGGCAAGTGTGCGACAGAGGGTGCTGCCACCACCGGGAAACGCCGGCGCGGGCTGTTCCGCCGCGGCGTATGAAAATCCTCGTACTCGACGGCAGCCCGCGCAAGGACGCGGGCTGCACCATGCGCGTCACGCGGGCGTTTCTCTCCGGGCTCGTGCGGGAGGGGGGGGAGGACACGGCGGAGGTCATCCACCTCTCCGACTGCCATATCAAGCCCTGCCTCGGCTGTCTTTCCTGCTGGGGCAGGACGGAGGGTACCTGCGTCATCCGTGATGACGACATCCCCCGCATCAAGGAGAAAATCCTCGCCGCCGATATTATTATTTCGAGCTTTCCGCTCTACTTTTTCGGTATGCCGGGGACGGTCAAAGTGTTCTGCGACCGTATGTTAAGTATGCTTTCCACCTATGAAGGGCAGCTGCCCGTGCCGGGCACTTCCTTTCATGGCATCCGCCCCGGGGTGGAGGGCAAGAAGTTCATCGTCATCTCCAGCTGCGGCTACGCGCAGACCGAGCTCGTCTATGACCCGCTCCTCGCAGAGCTGGACATCATCTGCGGCGTGGGCGCCTACACGCCCATCCTCTGCCCGCAGGGGAAAACGCTGAACGAACCGACGCTCTCCCACAAAATCGACAAATTTCTCGTGAAATTCACGGACGCCGGGCGGGAATTCCGCGAAAACGGGGCGCTGACGCCGGAAACGGTCGCGCAACTGCGCAAGCCGCCGTTCTCCCCCCGCACTTTCCAGACCCTGCTCTCTACATTCTGGGCGCAGGAACGCGCCAAGGGAGATCATCATGGTAACGGCTGACGGGCGCGTCCGTTACAGCGAGACGGACTCGACAAGTTCACTTTCCATGTCCGGGCTTCTGCGCCTGCTCCAGGACCTCAACTACCTGGCAGTGGAGGACGCGGGGCGCGGGATCGGATACCAGACGGCGCACCGGGCGGCGTGGTATCTGCTCTCCTGGGACGTGCGCCTTGTGGCGCCGCCGCGGCTCAGCGAGGAGTACCGCTTTTCCGCCGCGTTCTACCGACGCACCGGATCGCTCGCCAAAAAGTACATGACGCTGGAGAGCCCCGGGGGGCGCCTGTTCGCTGCGGCTGATACGCGCTGGGCGTTCGTCGATACGGTGACGGGGGAGCCGCTCCCCTGCCCGCCGGATTACTTCGGCGACGACCCCCTCACCGCCCCGCCGGCGGACGGGGAGCATGGCGCGCGCATCCGTCTGCCGCGTGAGGCAACTCCTCTCGCGCCCATCACCGTCGGCGCCTGTCTCATCGACGAGAACGGGCACGCAAACAACGTGCGCCTGACCGAGCTCGCCATGACGCTCGCGGGCTTTGACACCGGCTGCCGCCGTCTGCGTGCGGAGTTCCTCCGCCAGACCCGGGAGGGAGACCGGCTCACCCCCGTCCTCTCTGCATCCGACGCCGGTATCGTGCATGGTGGCGGCACAGGTGATGCCGAAACGATTCTCGCCCTCCTCGCCGATGACGGCAAACCGCAGGCGGTTTTCGCTTTCTCGGGAGATATCTGATCGATATCGGAGAGACTGCGCAAGAGAAGCGCCGCATTTCTCTGCAAGACCTTCCTTTCCGATATATTTTGGCTGAAACAGTCAAAAACGGGAGCACAGATTGTGCTCCCGTTTTTGTTGAGCCGAAATACGGTCCCCCGTCTTACTTGTCGCGCATGGCGTCGACCGGCGTCTTCCGT
Source organism: uncultured Eubacteriales bacterium (assembly GCA_934371135.1). GTDB lineage: Bacteria > Bacillota > Clostridia > Oscillospirales > CAG-272 > UBA1740. The sequence goes on along the minus strand of CAKRNO010000014.1, from coordinate 26,698 downwards.
GCAATCTTCGACGCAGGTAAAAGCGTACCGATCAGTGCCACCGCAAGGCTCACGGCAAAGATCAGCCCCACCTGCCGCAGACCGAAGTGAAGCAGCGTCAGGGAGAACCCGAGCTCCTGCCGGAGCGCCAGATTGATATACACCGTCGCAATCCCCGTTGCAATCCCTGCCAGCACAAAGTTGATTATGGCAACGACGAATGCCTCGGTGAAGAAGATGAGGAACACATCTGCCGCACGCGCGCCGACAGCGCGCAGGATGCCGATCTCGCGCTTTTTATCCGTGACGGTCGCCGACACAAAGTTCAGCATCATGAGCGCCGCAAAGAGCGCAAAGCCGAGACCGATCCACAAAAAGGTTTTACGCATCGTCCCGATCATCTCGCCCCAGTTGTCCATCGTATCGACCACTTCATTGGTCATACGGAAACCGAACTCGCCGGTCTCGTCGTAGTGCATATCCGTCAGGCGCCCGAGCGTCTCGCGGGGGACGTCCTTCATCGGCATAAGCGCAAAGACATATCGGTCGCCCTCATGCTTGCCGGTAACGCTCTCCCACCGCTCTCCGTTATCGCCATCGAAACCGCCGAAGTTCCCGGTCTCCCTCTCCTGCGCCTTTTTCGCAACCGCATAGATTCCATCGGAGAAAATGATGTTGTCTCCGCCGGAGACGGCGCTAGAGCGGTAGAAGCCCGTGACCGTGAGGCCGGTCGCCCCTTCCACCTGCTCGATGACTTCCTGTTTATCCTCCGGCTGATACCGCCTGATCTGTAAATCCACGGTGAGCGCGGGGATGCGATCCAGGTGCCCGGCGAGCCAGTCCTCCGCAAAGCTTTTGTACAGCTGATCCGCCGAGACACCGAAGGCGCCGCGGTACTGCTCATAGTCGCTGTCCGTATCCAAAAGATAGATTGCCGCCCAATACAGACGCAGAGGGCGATCCCCCTCTCCGGTACCGCCCGGGAGCCGGGGCGTTTTATCGCCGCCCGTATATTCATACGAGTTCAGACGCTCGATAAGATACCGGGTGAACAGATCATCGATGTTGCCCAGCCTTTCCACAATCTCGGCATCATGCTCGCCTGCGTAGCGGAGCGCCGCCATGGCGCGCGCAAAAGATGCAAATGTATTGCCGTCATTCCAGCCGAACAGGCTGCCGAGAACGGCATGGATGGTCCAGTCCATACTGCGCAAGCTGTCATTTTCGCTTTGGTTGTACAGCTCCAGCATGGCATACAGCTCCGCCTGCGTCAGGGGGACGCCCTCAAGTCCGAGCGTCTCCATGAATGCCTTCCGGCGCGCCTCGTTCACGGCGCCGAGGGCAGCCTCACCCGCCGCACGGAAGTCACTCTGCCCGTCGGGATAGTACCCGACCTCCGCCGCACGCAGATAGAGCACCGCCGATGCGGTAAGGTAACCGCGATAGCCGGCGTCCGCCTCGGTCAGGACGCGCCACTCCGTGCTCTCGTCCTCCGTCGGCACACTGACGGAGCGGTACTTCCGCAGAAACGCACGGAACGCCGAGCTCTCATCCGCCGCTTTGGCGGCAAATTCGGCATAGTGCTCGTTCACATACAGAAAATAATCCAGCGCGGCGTCCGGCAGGAAGCTCTCCTGCGCATTCTGCCAGCAGGTCAGCGTCACCGTCCCCTGCGGTACTGCCTCCTCGTTCAGATACACCTGCGCATACGTCAGGCAATATTTCCAGTCGTCCGCGGTCAGGACAAGACCGAAGCGCTCATTCAGCTTCGTTGCCAACAGCGCCCTGAACTCATCCGTACTGAGTTTTGGCGTCACGAGACGGTTATATTCTCCCAACAGTTCTGTCAGATTGGTGAAGACAGAGCCGTACTCAATGCCATGATCCGACATATACCGCTCCAGCGCCGGGATAAGCGTCTTTGCCTCCCCGCGGTGTGAAGTGATACCGAAACGGTCGAGTGAAAAGTTTTCGAGCGACAGGAGCGGCAGGACCAGGTCATCTGCCCCCATGGCGGTCTTGTTCTTGTCGCGCCAGAAGATTTCAATCTGTCCGGCATCCGCGGAGGAGCCCACACGGTTGACTCCGATGGAGAAACGACCATTGCCGTCGCCTGTCTCCTGTAGGAAGGCGGAGGCGTTATCGCCGGGGTAATAATAGATGCCGAAGCCGGAATCGCCCCCGGAGGACACCGTCCGCGGGAAGGTGTCAAACAATCCCTTCGCGCCGAAGAAAAGCGCGTGGAAGCTGCAGGAAACTTCGGAATTCAGACGGTTTGTGAGCGCCTGTAGGGTTCGATCCCTGACCTCGCCCCCCGTATAACCGGGGAGCAAAGCCTCATAACCGGCGGTCGAAAGACGTGTATCCATGACCCCGACGATGCGGAAGTTGCGTCTCGTGCCGCTGTTACCGATCCGCACGGTGACGGTCTTCCCGAGGATGGCTGTCTCGGTCATATCCTCCGGGGCAATCCGGCTCCCGTCGGCACAAAGCATACCGCCTGCTTTCCACATATCATAGTGGTATTTGGTAATAACAATCTCGTCCGTCCCACTCGGGTATGCCCCCGAGAGGAGCGTATAGCCGAGCTCGGCGGCGAGACCCTCCTCCAGCTCCATGAAGCCGCCGAAGCCCACCTCGGGCCAGAAGGTCTGCCCGAGGCGGTTACGCAGCGCCGAAGAATCCGCCACGGTGCTCCCGAGCCCGATCATGTAGGGCGAAGTCGTGCCGCTGTACACGGGATAGAACTTTTTGCCCGTGCGCGCCTCCAGCGTGCGGAGGTCCTCGTCCGAAAGACCTGCGGACTGAGAATAGTGGACCTCTCTGTCCTTGAGCTGCCCGTTCGCTCCGTAATGCAGGTATTCGGTCCGCAGCTTGATACCGACGGCGAGTGCCTGCATGGAAGAATCGGCGATGGAGTCAATGACCGTCGTATTCCGGTCATACGCCGCCATAGTATCCGCGAGCCCGAACAGAGCGAACGCGATAAAGGACAAAAGGATGGTAAAGACGAGACGCACCGGGCGGTGCTTCATCCCGCCGGCACCCATTTTGAACGCATTGCGGAGCGGGAGGTGCGACCGGATGAATTTTGTTTCGGCAGGGTCATAGGTACGCGTTTCCACCTTCCCCGTCGGGTGTTGCTGCGTCGCGCCGACCTCATCCGAGAGCCCGGCGGCGGCACAGACTTCACCGTTCAGCTTCTCGTTTTTAGAAAGAATGACGTCACGGTCGCCCTTTGCGAGATACGCATTGATCATCGCGAGGTCCTCTGCCGTGAGCGTATAACCACGGCGGATGCGGATCATATCCTCACCGACCGTCACGATCCCTGCCGTACTGCCCCCGCCGCGGGTCAGGGTCATATCCGAAATAATGTGCCCGTCCGAGAGCTCGATGATACGGTCGCCGAACCGCTCCGCAAAGTCGCGGTCGTGAGAGACGACGAGTACCAGTTTTTCCTCCGAGAGTTTCTTCAGGGTCTCAAACACCTGTTCCCCCGTGGTGGAGTCCAGCGCCCCGGTCGGCTCGTCTGCCATAATAATCTCGGGATGCTTGATGAGCGCGCGGGCAATCGCAATGCGCTGCTTCTGCCCGCCGGAAAGCTCGTTCGGCTTGCGGTGCCCGTAGCCCGCAAGATCTACCTGCTCAAGCAGAGCGTTGATGGCGGCATTGTCCGCCCGTTTGCCCTGGAGCTGGAGTGCGAGCGCGATGTTGGCGCCTACCGTAAATTCGTCAAGTATATTGTATTCCTGGAACACAAACCCGACAAAGGTGTTACGATACGCGTCAAAATCCGACCGGCGGAAATCACGCGAGGATCTCCCTTTGATGATCACCTCGCCGCCGTCGGCGTCAAAAGTATCCAACCCGCCGAGAACATTCAGGAGCGTGGATTTACCGCTGCCCGACTTACCGAGCAGGAAGACCATCCCGCGGTCCGGGAGCGTCAGCGAAACGCGGTCAAGCGCCCGGACGGAAACCCCGGATTTCGCCCGATAGGTTTTGGAGACGTTGCGAATTTCCAGCATTGTAAACCTCCGATACACAGAAAGCCGTCGTGCGACTCTGTTATTACGGTTATTTTACCATGTGCAGCCGCACAAATCAAGCCCCTGTTCTTTCCATTGCCGCAATGCCGTTTTGCAAGTTTTGAGGTCGAATCCTGCAAGATCCGTAAAAAGAACTTGACACGTCTTTTTCGAATATGCTATACTCGTAGAAAAATTATTGTGGGGTTACCCCAGGAAACGGAGTTATTTATGGCACTCACGAACGCATATCTGCAATCGGTTATGGAAAAAGTCATCGCGCGCAACCCCGGCGAGCCGGAGTTTCACCAGGCGGTCGCCGAAGTGCTCGAATCACTGGAGCCGGTGGTGGCAAAGCGCCCCGAGTTCATCACCCGGGGCGTGATTGACGAAATCGTTGAGCCGGAGCGTATCATCAAGTTCCGCGTGCCGTGGGTGGATGACGCCGGTCGGGTGCAGGTCAACCGCGGCTTCCGCATTCAGTTCAACAGTGCCATCGGCCCCTACAAGGGAGGGCTCCGCTTTCATCCGTCCGTTTACGAGGGCATCATCAAGTTTCTCGGATTTGAACAGATTTTCAAGAACAGCCTGACCGGGCTGCCCATCGGCGGCGGCAAGGGGGGCTCCGACTTCGACCCGAAGGGAAAATCCGACGGAGAGGTCATGCGCTTCTGCCAGTCTTTCATGACAGAGCTCTGCCGCCATATCGGTGCGGACGTGGACGTACCGGCAGGTGACATCGGCGTCGGCGCACGCGAGATCGGCTATCTTTTCGGGCAATACAAGCGCATCCGCAACGAATATGCAGGAGTCCTCACCGGCAAAGGGCTGACATACGGCGGCTCCCTCGCCCGTAAGGAAGCGACCGGCTACGGTCTGTGCTACTTCACCGACGAGATGCTCCGCGATCGCGGTATGTCCTTCAAGGGGCAGACGGTCGTCATCTCCGGCTCCGGCAATGTCGCCATCTACGCAGCGGAGAAAGCCACCGCGCTCGGCGGCAAGGTCGTCGCGCTCTCCGACTCGAACGGTTATATTTACGACAAGAACGGCATCGATCTCCCGCTCGTCCACGAAATCAAGGAGGTGCGCCGCGGGCGCATCCGGGAATACGCCGCCGTGCACGCCGACGCGGAATATCATGAGGGATGCGACGGTATCTGGACAATCCCCTGCGATATCGCCCTGCCCTGCGCCACCCAGAATGAGATCAGCGAGGAGAGCGCAGGGATCCTCGTCAAAAACGGCGTGAAGGCGGTTGCCGAGGGCGCCAATATGCCCTCCACCCCGGGCGCCATCCATACGTTCCAGTCCGCGGGCGTTCTCTTTGGCCCCGCAAAAGCGGCAAACGCCGGCGGCGTCGCGACCTCGGCACTCGAGATGAGCCAGAACTCCATGCGGCTCTCCTGGACGTTTGAGGAGGTGGACGAAAAGCTCCACGGCATCATGCGGAACATCTACCGCAACGCGGCGGATGCCGCCGCGGAATACGGCATGGCGGGCAACCTCGTCGCCGGGGCGAACATTGCCGGCTTCCTCAAGGTCGCCGATTCCATGCTTGCCTACGGTGTCTGCTGACCGGGGACAATCATAAAGACCGGGAGGAGCCGATAAACTCGGCTCCTCCCGGTCTTATTGCAATGATATCAGGTCCGCCCGTTACGCCTCCCGGGCGGCATCCTCCGCGTGCGCGATATAGGTCAGGTGATCCCCGAGCCGCTCCAGATTGGAGACCATGTTGATGAAGACGCCGCTGCTCTCCGGCTGGCAGGTGCCGCGGTTCAGCCGTTCAATGTGACTGTCGATGAGCGACTTACGGTAGGCGTCCACCTTATCCTCCTCAGCGTCCAGTGACGGGAGCAGGTCCCGCTCCCCGTCCAGAACGACGGTCTTCGTGAGCTCGTAAAGGTGCTTGATGGAAGCGACCATCTCGTTCAGCTGCCCGCGCACCTCATCCGAAAAGACCAGCTTATTCGACACCTCCCGCCGCGTGTACTTTGTGAAGTTGTCCGCGATCTCGGCGATACGCATGATGTCTCCCGCCATGCTGTGGATGGCGGCAACATCCTTTTCCTCCGAGAGCTTACTCTTGGCAGACAGGCGGATAAGATAGCTCAAAATGTTCTGATTGACGACACTCGCCTCCTCGATCCGCTCCTGCACGGCGGGGAGCGCGTTTATATCACGGTTCTGAAACGCGTCAAACGATTTGGAAAATGCGTCCATCGCGATATCCGACATCCGCATCGTCTCCCGCTGCAGCTGCACGAGGGCGAGGGAGGCAGAGGACAGCATACGGTCGTCGAGATAGGTAACGGGGGCGGTATGCGCCTCTCCCTTCGGCTCCCGGATGATGAGCTCCGAAAGGCGGACAAAGCCGCGGGTAAACGGCAGGAACAGAAGGGTGCAGACCGTATTGAAGAAGGTGTGGAACATCGCGATCTGCGTCGCCGCAGACGGAAACCACCTCTCAAAGGTCATCCGCATAAAGGACGGCCACGCAAGCAGCATCGCCATGAAGATGACGGAGCCGAAGGTATTGAACAGCAGGTGAATGAGGCTGGCGCGCTTTGCATTGGTGCCGGCGCTGATAGAGGACATGAGCGCCGTCACGCAGGAGCCGATGTTGGTACCGAGGATGATATAGAGGATCTCGTTCCCCCCGCTGCCGATCGTCAGCCCCGCGACGGACATGGCGATGACGATGGAGGTGGTGGCGGAGCTGGACTGGACCAGCGCCGTCAGGAAAATGCCGATGAAAAAGAGGAGAAACGGGTTCCGCACCACGGTAAAGAGGCTCTGGATCGCATCGCGGTTGGACTTCATGGACTCGGACATCAGCGCGAGCCCGATGAACACAAGCCCGAGCCCCGCGAGGATGCTCCCCGTTTTCCTGACCCCGTCCCGCTTGCAGACCATCGCCATCATGATGCCGGCAAACGCCAGTATTTCAATGTAATCCGTGATCGGGAAAGCCGAGAGCGCGGCAATCTGCGCCGTGATGGTGGTACCGATGTTGGCACCCATGATCATGGCGGTCGCCTGATACAGGTTCATGACCCCGACGTTGACGAAACCGACGATGAGCACGGTCGTCACGCCCGAGCTCTGGATGAGGGCGGTCGTCACGGCGCCGATGCCGACGTTGACCAGCCGCCGGTTGGCAGTCTTCCCGAACAGGTCCTTGATGCTGCCGGTCGCGAGCTGCTCAATGTTCGTGGTGAGCAGCTGGACGCCTACGAGGAATACCCCCGTCCCCGCCAGAAGCTTGACGAGAAATAATACAAGATCCCCAAAACTCATGCTGTAACAAAACTCCTTTTATGTTGTCAGCGGTGCCCGGGACGGAACAGCGGCACAATAAGCCGTGTAACGGAACGGTAAAATACAGGCATCCGCGCGGTTACAGTTTATTTACTTTTATTTTACATGAATTTGCACTCCTTTCCTAGTAGTCTGCACGTTAAATTCACGTAAAATGTATGTAAAATCCCCTTTTCCCCTCCATAAGTCCCGGGACGATGGCGACTCCGCAGCCCGACGGGCGACCCGACGGGGGCACGGCTTGACACAACCCGACGGTTTTGCTATAATAAAGAGGATGATAACGGTCCGTGCGACCGCAAACGGGAGGATACCATGAAACGGCATAATCGCGCTCTTTACCGACTGCTGTGTGCCCTGGCGCTCCTGCTCGTCCTGTCCCTCGCGCTTTCCCTCGCTGCCTGCGGCGACAACGACAGCGTGACCCCTCCGAATGACCGGAACGGTGACACCGCCCCGACCCCCGGGGACAGCGGAAACAACGACACCACCGGCGATAAGAACGACGACGGCAAGGATGACAATGGCAACGACGACGGCTCCTCCGGCATTCCGAAGCAGGACACGGACCCGGACGGCAAAGACTACGGCGGGCTCCATCCGTTTTGACGTCAGCCCCCGGTGATAAAACAGGAAACCACCCCCGCGGACGCAGCCGCGGGGGTGGTTTTTATTTTGTCAAATGCCCGGCGTCACGGGTCAGCCGCCCGGAGCGCGGGGCACCCGCACAACCGGCGAGACTGCGGCGCCCGTCGGTTATCGTGACGCCTGACAGGTGAGCAGGCGCCTGCACTCGGGCAACGCGGCACTTAATCCCGCACTTGTGGCATCACTTGGTCAGCGCGGCGCGCGCATAGGTGCACGACGCAGCATCGACCGTGAGCGCGATGCCGTCGGCATCGGGGTCGGGATAGATGGTCGAGGACAGGGCTCTGCCCGCCGAGAAGATCTCGACCGAATAGCGATCCATGACGGCCGTGAGCGTGAGATGCGCGGTGTCCACCGGCATCCGCCGGATGCCGGCGAGGCTGTCTGCGTCGCGCTCGGCGCCTGTGATCACGACCCCGGCGTGCGAACGGTCAAAGACCAGCTCTCCGTCACGGACGGAGATCACCGTCTCCTGCCCCGGCTTCTGCCGGAGGGTGAGCGTGAGCGAGCGGACGTCGATCGCGTCAATCGTGAGCACTCCCGCCACGCCGCTGTCGGAGAGCGTAGCGCTCCCCGCAAGCGTCCGGGCGCAGGCGGGAACGGTATGCGGCAGTACGGGCGACTGGCAGAGCCTGCCCCCCTCGACCGAGAGACGGCGCGGGACGGTCAGCATACCGGCGAAGCCGTAGGCGGCGGAGGGCGTATTCCGATCCCACATATTGAGCCAGGCAATCATCGTATTCTCACCCGAAAAGCTCTGCGGCGCGTAGAAATCAAAGCCGTAATCGCAGATGCCCTCCGACGTCGGCGTGAAATGCCCCTTTTCCGTATCCAGCGCGCCCAGGTACCAGCGGGAGGTATGGATATTCAGGTGCTCCCGCCCCTCGTTCGGCTGAAACTGCTCACACAGCACGAGCGCCCCGAGAGACTCGATATAATCCGGACATTCAATCATGCTCCCGCGGCTGTCGCACCCGAACAGGTCGCCGACGAACTGCCATGTGCGCAGATCCGGAGAACGGTACATAAGAACCCTGCCCCGCCCGTCGGTCTTTCTCGCGGCGACCACGCAGAAGAACGAGTCGCCCCGGCGCCACACCTTCGGGTCACGGAAGTCGGTGGGTGCATACCCCGCCGGCAGAAGATCCGTGCCGATAACGACACCGTGCTTGACGAAATGCACGCCGTCCTCGCTCGACGCGAGGCACTGCACCTGTCGGATGGCGTCGCCGCCGCCCCGCTCCTCAAAACCGGTATAGAGCAGCCACAGGCGCCCCTCAAAGACGATCGCGCTGCCGGAGAAGCAACCGTCGCGGTCACCCTCCCCGCCGGGGGCGAGGGCGATCGGCAGCGGCTCCCACGATACGAGGTCGTCGCTCACGACGTGCCCCCAGTGCATGGGTCCCCACTTCGTGTCGTTCGGATAATACTGATAAAACACATGATACTTCCCGCGGAAGCAGACGAGACCGTTCGGGTCATTGATCCAGCCGGGTCGCCCTGTGATGTGGAACAGCGGCAGTGCTTCGGTACGCAGTTTTTCCATAAGAATCCTTTGCTTCTGCGCGGGCGGGAGACCGCCCGCGCAGATCCGTCTGTCAGATATGATTATTTCTTGTTGATGGCGGTGTTGCCGATCATTTCGGGCGCGTTCGCAACCACAGCATCCAGCGCGAAGCACCCCCAGCCGGAGGTGGCGTTATCCACGACGCGGATATAGCAGTTGACATCCGACGCGTTGTCGAACTGATACGAATACTGAATAAGTCTGCCGTCCGCCGGGCTCGTGTTCACAAACCTGCCCATCGTCTCACCCGTCTCGGCGTTCACCACTTCAAAGTACACGTTTTCGTTGTTGCACCCGCCGCCGAGCTTAAAGGTGAGGATCCCGTTCGCTTTCAGGACAAACTGGCTGCTCGTGAGCGTACCCGTATTGCCCTCGCGGTTGACCTCGGAGTCGGTCTCGTTATTCCACGTCCACCAGGTGAACAGGTAATTGCCGTCCTTGTCATAGCTGTTATTGTCGTTTCTCCAGTACACGCTGTCACCGGACACAACGCCGATATCGCCGTTCAGGCGCCAGTGGTCGAGGTTGCCGGTCTCAAAGCCGCCGTTCTCGACCTCGTAGATCGAGGCAGCGTGCGCCTGCGGTACCGCAGTCAGGTAGGCGTTATCCGGCTCGGCATCATGCCATGCATCGAAGCTGTCGGCAAAGAACAGACCGTAGTCGTTCGTCGCGTTGTCGACCACACGGATTTTTACCGTTCTGCCGAGGTACGCGGAAAGATCTGCCTTATAGGCGATGAGCGAACAGCCGCTCTTTACGCCGTCCGTTCTCTCCTGCCATGCGGTATTGCCGTACCTCGCCAGGATCTCGCCGGTCCCGGCATCGTACACGTCGATCCAGACCTGCGTGACATGGCGCGCGGCACCGAGCTTGAAGGTCAGCCAGCCGCTGTTGCCGATCACGAAGGAGCTGCTCGTCAGGGAGCCGGTCGCGCCCTCCGCATCGGTGGCATACGCGTTGAAGAACCACTCGCCGTCCTTTCCGAATGAGAAGCCGTTCGGGCTCTCGGAGTCGTTCAGCCAATACCGGGAGGCATTGGAGACGGCGCCGATCTGACTGTTCACCAGCGTCCAGCCGGTGAGATCCCCGGTCTCGAAGCCGCCGTTCTTCACACGGTAGCCGGTGGTATCCCGGACATTGACCGTATAGTCAAACGTCAGCGTCCCGGACACGCCGTTCGCCGTGTAGGCAACCTCGACGCTGAAGACCACTGCCGTGGGCGTTGCCGTATAGGGGCCCGCCACCGCAAAGGCAAATCGGGTGCCTCCCGTCAGTTCGACGGGAACGCCGCCGTTCGTCACGGTAAAGGTGAGCGCAAGGTCGCCCGGATTATTGACGGACGCGAGCAGGTCGATGAGGAGGTCTGCCTCCGTCGCATCATAGAAGTCGATGTCACGGGAGACATACGCCGTGTTCACGGTCGGGACCGTATCCGCCGTGACATTCACCGTGAGCGTCACGGTGAGGACCGCCACCCCGCGGTGGCTGACCGTCAGCGTCACGGGCACGCTCTCCGCCCCGGCGTTCCCCGCCGTCAGCGTAAAGCCGCCGTCCACAAGCGTGTATGTCACGCCGTTGCCCGCGGAGAGTGCATAGGTGATTTCGGAAAGAGCATCCTCGTCCACAAGGTCGGAGAAAAGGAACGTCCGGCTCCCGCCCGTGCGCAGGGTAAAGTTCTTCTGCACGCCGGAGACCTCGGTCGGGGTGCGGTAGGTAAGCGCCGCCTTGGCATCGCGGAGCGTGGTCAGCGCCGCCTGCAAACCGACAGGGAGCGTCGCCGCATTGTATTTATCCTCGGCACTTGCCAGCGCCTCGGTGTAGGCACGGTAGGAGTCTGCGGTATAGTCGCCCTGCGCCGTCAGGCGGTCGGCGTCGATCTCCGCCCCGAGCGTCGCCCTGATCTCCGCTGCATTGACAGCGGTGACGGCGCCCTCAAGCGTCTCGCCCGCCGGGTAATAGGTCACGAAATCGTCGACCGCAAGGCAGCCCCAGCCCGTCGTCGCCTCATCGACCACGCGGATGTAACAGGAGAGCTCCTCCGCGTTACTGAACGTGTAGGCGTACGAAATCAGGTGCCCGTCATTGGCGTTCGTATTGAAGAACTGCCCGATGACCTCTCCGGTCACGGCGTTCACGAACTCGACGCGGATCTCGCTCCGGTTCCCGCCCGCGAGGCGGAACGTGACGTAGGCATTCTTCTGCAGGGTGAAGGGGTCGCTCACGAGCGTGCCGACCTCATTTTCACGGCTGACATCCCCCGCCGTCGTGTACCAGGTAAAGAGATAGGTACTCCCCTCGGACTTATCGTAAGAGCCGCCCCAGTAGGCGCTCTCGTCGGAGACCACGCCGAAATCGCCGGTGAGCGTCCAGCCGGTAAGGTCCCCGGTCTCAAAGCCGCCGTTCTTCACCTCGTACTTCGAGGTGTCGGTCTTTGCCGCAAAGTGTTCGCCCGCCGCTTTGACGAGCGTCTTCTCCTCACCGCGGACGGTGGTAGTACCGTCCTTCGAGACGGTGTAGGGCGTCACCGTGAGGGTCAGGGCATCCTCTGCGGCGATGCCCCGGAAAGCGAGCGCATAAAGGTAATTGCCCTCCCCGGCGGTGAGCGCCTCATAGGTGTTCCCCTGCCCGTCGCTCGCCGTCAGCGTCCTGAAGACGCTCGTCGCGGCATGGGTCTTCTCCGTCGTGCCGTTATGCAGCACGAACCCCACCTCGGAATAGCGGTCCACGTTTCTGATCTCGGCGACGATGCGCACGCCGTAGCCGTCGTTCGCGTTCTGGTACCCGACCAGCGTCGCGTCGCAGGCTGCCTCCTCCGTATCGGCGGCAAACACCGCGACTGCCGAAAGAGATGCCGCGAGGAGAACGCAAAGCAGGATCGATAATAATTTTTTCATCATGTCTTCCTCTTTTTCGTTTTTCGTGTCTGCCGTCTGTTCAGTTGAACAGATCATTCCAGTCGACCGTGTCCCCGGAGCCGGTATCCGTTTTCGTTATGTTCCCGGAGGTCCGGATCACATCGTCGACCCCGAACCCGATGATTTCAAACCCGGGTTTCGTCCATTTTTCCTTTGTTTCCTGCATCCGATATACTCCTTCCCTGACATCCGCGTCCGATGTCACAGTAAATTCTCCGCCAGCAGCGCGTCCGCCGGCACGCCATCGGAGGTTTCATAATACGTTACGAAAGCATCGGCAAAGAGGAGCCCCCAGTCGGAGGTCGCCTCATCCACCAGGCGCAAGACCACACGGCGCCCGAGGTAAGCGGAGAGATCCGCCTTATACAGCACCATGTTGGCAAGATAGACACCGACCGCCGCCGCGTCCGCAGGGCGCTCCGACGTGCCGGGCACGATGGAGCCGAAGTTCGTATCGGAGAACCTGGTGTTCCCGTACCGGGCGAGCACCTCGCCGGTCCCGGCATCGACGACCTCGAGCCGACAGAGGTCGGTATTCTTACCGCCGCCGAGGCGGAAGGTCATGAACCCGCTGCCGCCGACCGTAAAGGCAGAGCTCGTCAGCGTGCCGGTCGCGGCTTCGTCACCGTCCCAGCCGTTGAAGAAGAACTCGCCGTCACGGTTGAAGGAGATATGCTCGCCCCACCAGTCGCTGTCAAAGCACACGCCGCCGATATTGCCGGAGACCGTCCAGCCGGTGAGGTCGCCGGTCTCGAAGCCGCCGTTCTTCACCTGATACTCGTTCTCGTCGATGTGCAGGACATCCAGCGCGGTATGAGCGTCCGCCGGCACCTGCTCTGCCGAGCGGTAATAGGTGCGGAAGCTGTCGACCGTGACGAGCCCCCAGCCGGAGGTCGCATTATCCGTGACGACCAGTCTGACCTGCCGCCCGGCATACGCCGAGAGGTCGGCTTTATACAGCACCATGTTGGCAAGGTTGCTGCCCCGGTTGACGGTTTCGATCCCCTTATCGTGGAAGTAGCGGTTGGCATACCGTGCGAGTTCCTCGCCGCTCTCCGCATCCACGACGGAAATGTACACGCGGGAGGCGTCTCCGCCGCCGCCGAAAAGATAAGTGATCCACCCGTTCTCGCTGACGGTGAACGGCGAGCTCGTGAGCGTACCCGTGCCGCCCTCATGGGCGATACCGGTAAAGAGGTAGGTGCCGCGCTTATTGTACGGCAGATTCTCCGCCCACCAGCCCCACGCGTCGCTGACAACGCCGATCTCGCCCGAAAGCGTCCAGCCGGTGAGGTCCCCGGTCTCAAAGCCGCCGTTCGCGACCTGGTAGGGGCTGTCCGGCATCACATCGCTCTCAAACGTGAGCGCATAGGATTCACCGGTGTAGAAGACCGGTTTTTCCTGCCAATAGGTCTTGACGCTGTCGAGCGTCAGGCACCCGAGGTCGTCCGCCGCGTCGTTGCGGTCCACCACCTCGATGTACATCGTCTCCCCGAGGTAGGCGGAGAGGTCGGTGTAATACTGCACCATGTTGAGCAGGTGCATCCCGTTCGCCACATAGGGGAACTGGAAGTTGCGGTACTGCTCATTCGAGAAGCGGGCGACTTCTCTGTCCTCCTCTCCCTCTCCCCTGAGCATCACGCGCAGGTAGGTCCTGCCGTTATCCGAGCAGCCGCCGAGCTTGAAGGAAATGTAGCCGCTGCCCCCGAGGATGAAGGTGGAGGAGCGCATGACCCCGGTCGCCGACGGGCGGTAAAAGCCGTAATGGAAATTGCCGTCGCGGGAATAGGTGATATTCTCGTTCCACCACACCGATTCGGAGTTGACGCCGTCGTTCGAGAACGCCTCGCCCTCGACGATCGTCCAGCCGGAGAGGTCCCCGGTCTCGAAGCCGCCGTTTTTGATCTCGTTCGGCGAGGTCTCCGGGATCTCTCCCGCGGTGCGCGTCTTGGTGAAGAACGCCCCCTCGGTCTGCGCGTCGGCAGTGGCGCCGATGCGGATGTCGTCCACGGCGAGATAGCCGTAATAGTAGCTCTCGTCCTGATCGACGATGCGGATATAGACTTCCTCCCCTGCGTACTCTTTGAGGTTCAGGGTGTAGGTATTGAAGTTGTCGGTGCTGTACACGCCGGAGGCGTACTTCGCCGCGTTGACGTAATCCTCTGTGTGTTCGACAAAGTAGGTGTTGGTCTGGTAGGCGATCATGCGGTCATCGGACGCGCGGTAGACCGCGAGGTAGCAGAGTTCGGTCGCCGCCTTGGCGGGTCCGCCCTTGCCGACGGTCGGCGCGCCGCCCGCCAGCTTGAAGGAGACGATGCCGTCCCCGGCGAGCGTGAACACCGTCGAACGGATGGCACCCGTGCGGGCGCCGGCGTACTTACCGTGGAAGCCTTTGCCCGTCAGATACCAGTTCCCCGTCTGTCCGATGTCCAGCCGTTGGTGCTGTGCATCGTTCTCAAACGAGAACGTCTTTTCGGACGAGACGCAGTCGTTATCGAACGCGTCGCCCCATTCGATCGTCCAGCCGGAGAGATCGGCGCTCTCAAAGCCGCCGTTGACCGGCGCCGCCGCGACCGTCTTTTTGTCGTCATCGGTCTTGTCGCCCGGGTCGTTCTTCCCGCCGCAGGCGGCAAAGGACACCAGCATCGCAAGCGCAAGGAGAGTCGCGAGGAGCGAGCCCGCATACTGTTTCAGCCGTTTCATATAAGTCCGCTCCTTTCTCACTCATCCTGGTCTTTGAGATACCCGACGTTGCCCCAGTAGGAGGGCGTCACGGTATCGCGGTAAGCACTGCCCATCCGGACAATGCGGATGTCGGTGAAGGTGATGCCCGCCGCCTCGTCAAAGATGTGCACGCCGTCAGAGTCACCCCACTTCGGGTAGACGCGGGTCGTGAAGCTCATCACGCCGTTCACATACACCTCGAGCATGGAGCGGTCGAGCAGGATGGTGACCTGATACTGCCGCTCCCGGCTGTCCCATGTATAGCTCGGCTGATTGGAGACGTAGGTCAGCATGGTGGTGCGGTTGCGGTTGATATACACGCCGTCACCCGAGAAAACGATATCGGTGCGCTCCGTGCGCCCGGAGGCGGTCGTCGTCGGGTTGTACCGCACGCTGATGCCGCCGGAATACGTCTCCGAGGTCGGAGAGAGCGTCAGGGTCGCGTCGATGCGGAGCATATCGCCGTGCACGCCGGAGAGCGCCGCGTTCAGCGCGTCTGCCCCGAGCCCCTCGCCGCTGTATGCATAGAGCGTCTCACGCTCAAGCGAGGAGAGCTCACGGATCGGCTCGCGGATCACATCCTTCCCGTTATCGGCGAGCCAGAGCTCCAGCGGTATCGCGAAGTTGTGCGCCCAGCCGGCGGTGATGTTCTGCGCCGTACCGGCGTCCTTACCCTGCGCGATGGCGTAAATAACCGTCCTGCCGTCCTCATAGGCGGTCTTTCCGGCGGCGATGTCCGCCTCGGTCAGGAAGCAATAGCCGTTCTGCCCCGTATAGACGCCCCTGCCGCGGTCAAAGAGCTGCGGCTTATCGTCGTCGGCGATGAAGCGGCAATTCTCCTTATCGAACGTACCGACCCAATAGTAGCAGTCCACGATATAGCCGTCCACCGTGTACTGCGGGCAGTCAAAGAGAATGTATTTGGTGGTCTTCCCGTCCTTTGTGGAGATGGGGAGCATCACCACGCACTCCCAGTGTGCGCCCTGTTCGGGGTACGCGTTATAGTCACATTCATAGAGATACCCGCGGTATTCCCACGTCCGCATATCTTCGGACGTATAGGCGCAGGCAGAGCCGCCGCGGCCGGGGACCGAGGTGGACACCAGCATATAGTACGTATCGCCGTCACGCCACACGAACGGGTCGCGGAACTGGTCGCGCTCCCCTTGCGAATCGTCGCTCGGCTGTGCGATAACGACCGTCGACTCGACCACCCATTCGGCGAGGTCGGGGTCGGTCGGGTCCTTGGCGTGGGCGAAAGCAACGTTCTGTCCGCTCCACGACGTCGCGGTGGTGCCCGCCGTAATCACGAGCCACGGCGTACCGTCCGGTCCGATGCAGGCGCCGCCTGTCCAGACGCCCTCGGGGCAGATGCCCGCCGTCGGGACGACCGCGTCCTTCACCGCCTTCCAGTGGATCATATCGTCGCTGACGAGATGCCCCCAGCGGATCTGCGACCAGTAGGGTCCGGCGGGGTTATGCTGGTACATGACATGGTATTTGCCGTTATAGTAGAACGGAGAGTGCGGCTCGTTCATCCACGTCGCCGGAGGCAGCGCATGGTACTGCGGGCGATAGCGGTCGCCCTCGTACACGGAAGCATCCAGCGCGATCTCCTCCCACGCGAGGGTGGGATGCGCGCCGTCACTGCCGCAGGCGTCGCGGTAGGTGCCCCTGATCTCCGCCGGGGAGAGAGACACGCCCCACATACTGACCTCGTCGAGCAGCCCCGCGACCATCTGCCGCGGCACGGCGAACTCCGTCTGGGTATTGAACGTGGTGTAACGCCCGATATACAGGGCGTCCGACGAAGTGATCAGCTCCGTCCCGACGAGCTCGGGGATGATCGCCTCATAGGCAGCCTGCCCGTTGAAATACAGACCGATGAAACCGGTCGCGCCGTCAAAGCTCACCGCGATGTGCGACCACTCGTAGAGCGGGAGCGCGTTCATCGGGTCGTAGTAGGCGACGACAAAATCCTCGGAAGTCTCGGTGCTGTGCAGCGCCAGCTGCACGCCCCACATACCGAGCCTGCCGTAACCGACGAGGACCCCCTCGCCCGCCTCGATATCGCCCCAGTCCATGACGGAAGTCAGGCGGGGCTGCCCCTTTGCCGGGGAGGCGTCGGAATAACCGGCGAGGTTCTCGAACACGCGCGGCGCGACCCATGCGGACATCGTGAAGGCGCCGGTCGGCACCGTCGTCGCCGTGTTCCGCAGATAGGTCGAGAAGCCGTCCATGTAGAGGGAGTTGCCCTTCACGCCCGTGCGGCGGAGCGCCTCGGTCGGCTCCTTGAACAGCGAACCGGCGTTCTCGGGGTTGAACACATAATAAATTTTGGAGGTCGTGCCGCTGACGCTCTCGGTCGTCTCGCTCGAGGGACCGGCTTCATCAAAGCCGTAATGGAGGAGCGGCGACTGCTTCGGCGTCTCGGCGGCGTCATCGCCCGTGCTGTCCGGGCCGTCCGGCTTTTCCCCACAGGAGGAAAGGCAGACGGAGAGGAGGCAGAGGAGCGCCACGAGCGCAGCGAAAAATCTCTTTGCTTTCATAAGGTTCCTCACATCTTCAAACCGGCAGAACCGAAGCCCTGCACAATGTATTTCTGCGCCGCAACATACACGACGAAGATCGGGATACTGGTCACCACCAGCGATGCCATGACCTCGCCCGTCGTGATACCCTCGATGCTCTGAATGGTCGTCAGCGCCGCCTGGATCGGCAGGAGCGGCCAGCCGGTGGTCGCACTCGGCAGGATCATGGACGGCCAGAGATAGTCGTTCCACACCCCGATGAAGCAGAAGACGGCGACCGTCGCCACAATCGGCTTCGAGAGCGGGAGGATCACGCGGAAGAAGATGTCCAGCGTGCTCGCACCGTCAATGCGCGCCGCCTCCTCGTATTCTTTCGGTATCCCCTGGAAGAACTGGATAAAGAGGAAGATGTTGAACACGCTGATGGTCGCCGGGAAGATGATGCCGAACACGGAGAGCGTCCCCTTGAGCCCGAGCATGGTCTTGACGACGAGGTAGAGCGGGATGATCGACGTCTCCACCGGTACGACAATCAGGAAGATGATCATAAAGGCGAACAGGCGCTTCCCCGGGAAGTTCATCTTTGCCATGACATACCCGGCGAGCCCGTTGACAACGATGTTGAGCACGATGACGATCGCCGCATAAATCAGGCTGTTGAGCGCGTACTTCCAGATCTCGTACTCGGTCAGCACTTTTCTGTAGTTTTCAAACATGGTGCCGATGTGCGCGAAATCCGGCAGGAACATCCGGATGGTGCCCGCGTCCTGCGCGAAGACCGACTCGCTCTTGGTCGAGGTCGCGAGCATATAAAGCAGCGGGAACAGAAAGAGGAGCGAGAGGAGCGTACCTGCGATGTAGTAGACGACGTCCCCGACGATGACCCGTGCCGGGGGCTTGACCCGAAGGAGCGGTACCTGCGTACCGTCAGCAGATGTCAATGTTCTTTGCATCTTATTTCTCCTTTAGCGCACGGCGTTGAATGTAGGTGATCGTACCGATGACGACCGTCATCATCAGGGCGATCGCGGAAGAATAGCCGACCGAATAGTCACGGTAGCCGATGTAGTACATGAAGTAGCTGAGGGTGACGGTGTGCTCCTGGTACCCTGTCATGAGCATGGGCTGTACCATCACGCGGCAGGCGCCGATGAACACGGTCACGAGGATGAAAACGAAGGTGGAGCGCAGCCCGGGGCAGGTCACGTGCAGGAACTTCTGCCACGCGCCGGCGCCGTCGAGCGACGCAGCCTCATAGAGGTCGGAGCGGATATTCGTCAGCCCCGAGAGGAAGATCAGCATCTGGTAGCCGCACCCCTGCCAGGCGCTCAATATCACGATCCACAGCATCGCGGTCTTCGGGTCGCGGAGCCAGTCGTGCGGCGCCGCGCCGAAGATACCGAGGAAGGAATTGAGCAGCCCCGTCTCGGAGGGTGAGAGGATCGAGAGCCACAGGTAGGACGTGACGCTCAGGGAAATCACGACCGGAGCGAAGAAACAGACCTTGAAGATCTTTACCCCCGGTTTCTTCCGGTTGACGAACACGGCGAGCCCGAGCGCCAGCCCGATCTGGAGCGGCACGACGCCGATGACGAATTTCAGCGTATTGATGATGGCGTGATACAGCATCCCGTGGTCGCGGATCTCCTCAAACGCCCGCTTGAAGTTCGCGATACCGGCAAAGTCGTTCATGGTCGAGGGGCGCATCAGATTGAACTTTGTGAACGAGTAGCCGAGCGAATACAGGATGGGGAGCAGAATAAAGAGAAACGCCATGACCACAGCGGGGAGCAGCATCAGGTACGCCGTCACGGACGCGCGGACGGTATAATGCCCGTTGCCGTGCTTCGAACGGTATATATCCGCCGCGAAGATGGCGAGGAACACCGCCGCGAACACAAGCGCGATGATGAGAGTCGAGAGTAACATAAAGCATCTCCTGCCTGACAATCACTTTTTGTCGCCGCCTGCCCTCATGCGGGCGCGGCAGCCATAGGGTGCCTCACCCCCGCCGCGCGGGGGGAGGCATAACGGGGTCAGTTCTTGTTGTTCATCTCACGCTGGAGCGCCGTCGTCTGGGCGTCGATTGTCCGCATGAAATCGTCAACAGAGCCGGTCGAGATCTGGTAGATGATCTGGCTGAACGCGGTCGAGAAGTTGGGGTACGCCACCGTCGCGGGGCGCGCCACGCCGCTGAGCTCCAGCTGCTTCATGAGCGTGTACTCGGGGTCGCCCGCCTTATAGTTCGTCTCGACGGACTTGCGCGCGGGGATCATGCCCGTCGCGTCGGTGATCGCCTTGGAGCTCTCGACGGAGGTCATCCAAAGGAGCAGCTCTGCCGCCGGAGTCTTATCGGCTTTCCCGTTGTTCGTGATACCGAACGACCAGCTGCCCGTTGCGCTCGCGGCGGTCGTCCCCTTCGGGTACGGGAGCAGACCCCAGTCGCCACGGGAGGCAAACGTATCGGGGTACTTGTTATCGAGGTCGGGGATCGTCCAGCCGGAGGACAGGTACATCCCCACCTTACCGGTGAAGAAGTCGGTCGCGCCGATGGCATTGGAGGTATAGCCGTTGTCCACCAGGTCACGCAGGAACCGGAAGCCGTCCTTGGACGCCGCCGAGTTCAGATACCCGTCCGCCGTCTTGCCGTCAGCGGAGGTGAAGCTGCCGCCTGCCGCGTAGATGAACGGGTAGAGGAGGTAGGTCGCCGTCTCGTCCTTGGTGGCGTCGAGACGCATATCCACGGCTTTCCCGCTCCCAAGGTAATTCTTCAGCTTCGCGCAGACTTCCTTGAACTGCTCGAACGTCCACGGGTTCTCTACCGTATAGGCAGAGACGTCGATCCCGGCGGCGGCGAACAGCTTCTTGTTATAGTAGAAGCCGGCGCTGGATTCCTGGATCGGGAGCCCGTAGAGCTTACCGTTATAGGTGTTGAGCGAATAGAAGTCGCTCTGCACATCGGCGGGGATCAGGCTCGAAATGTCGGCGAGCAGCTCGTTATACGCATAGCTCGCGCAGTTCGGGGCGTCGAACGTGATGATGTCGGGGAGCGTCCCCTCCATGCGCATCGTGTTCAGCTCCGTCTCATAGGAGGTGGCACCCGTCGTGCGCGCCTTGAACGTGATGGTCGCCTTGATCTTCTGCTCGGCGTGGGCAACGTTGAACGCGTCGATGCGCTTCTGGTACGCCTTCCCCTCCGCCGACTGACGGTCAACGTGCACCATGATGGAGATGACCGTGTTCCCGTCCTTATCGGTGACAGGCGGCTTGTTATCGTCACCGGTGTCGATTCCCGTATCGCAGGCGATGAAGGTCACGGCGAAGGACATCACGACGAGGAGCGCCATCAGCGCTGTAAAGATCCTTTTCATTTCAAGTTCTCCTTTGTGTTTGCAATTTTTTCCGGCACGGGCACCCGGCGGGGCGCCGTGCATAACAGACATTTTCGATGGGTGCCGGGCGGCTGTCACGTCATCCGTGCCCTTTTACCGTGTGGTGCTCCCGATCCGGAAGCAGGTATCGAAAACGACCCGCTCCTCGGTGGGCTCGCCGTGGATCTTGGCGAGCAGCATCCGCACCAGCGCGCGCCCCATCTGCTCGATCGGCTGTTCCACACAGGTGATGATGCGCCCCTCCTGCCAGTTCCACTGGCTGAAAGCGCCGTCATAGGCAATCAGCTGCAGCTGCTCCGGAATATCGATGCCGCGGGCGATGGCTTTGGAGTAGAACGCCTGCGCCATGGAGTAGCCGGAGGCAAAGACGCCGTCAAGATCGGGGTACCGGTCCAGAAAGGCGCTCGCCACCTCGCCCTCGTCGCCGTGCTGGATCAGCTCATCGACAAGGTAGGGCTCCATACCGTGCGCCGCCATGGTTTCGAGATAGGCGCGCTCCCTCTCCATGACCTCCGACGCGACGATCGGGCGGGACCCGATATAGCCGATGCGCCGGCACCCGCGCTCCATCAGATATTCAAGCGCGTGGGTGGTGGCTTCATAATTATTGGAGGTCACATACGGGATATCGGCGCCGAACCGCCGGTCGAGGGAGACGATCGGGTAGTTCCTGAGGTCCTGCTCGTCGTGCGCGTAATGCGTCACGAACACCGCCCCGTCCACCTCGCGGTGCTTGATCCGCTCGATGATGTCCTTCTCCTTCCACACCCGCTGCTGCGAGGAGACGAGGAGAACGGAATACCCGTACTTGTCCGCCTCATCGTCGATGTAATACGCGAGCTTCGCGAAGAACGGGTGGTCGATGATCGGCACCATTAAGGCGAGGATTTTCGTCTCGTTCCGCCGCAGGCGTGATGCCATGCGGTTGGGTCGGTACTCCAGGGTCTCGATCGCGCGCTTGACGCGCTCGCGGGTATCCTCATTGACGCTCTTATCGTCGTTGATCACGCGTGAAACGGTACCGATGCCGACCCCCGCGTATTTCGCCACATCCGATATGGTAATTGCCATGTTGTCGCTTCCTTTCCACGAGGCTTATGACTGTCTTATTCTTTGTCTTTGGGGTCTCCGTCGTTATCCGACGCCGACGGCTGTGCGCATTTTTTCTTTTTTACAAGGAGGGTCACGCCGACCGCCGCACCGGCGGCGAGGACCGCCCCGCCGACGGCGAGCCCGATGATAAGACCGACCCTGGCGCCGTCGGTTTTATCGGTGTCGGGCGTGGAGTGATCCTTTTTCGCCCCGACGGTGGTCGTCGCACCCGGGTAGATGCGGACGGAGATGCTCTCGTCGTCCAGCGTGAGCGTGTGCTCCCCTGCCGTGAGGTACGCCGCCGACACCGTCAGAAGGTCGCCCCTGACCGTGTACGCCTCCGCCGGGAGCGGGGCGCCGTCGAGCAGGACGGTCGCGGGGCTCCTGCCGCCGAGGCTGACGGTCAGATTGGTGCCTGCCTCTGCCGAGGCGCTGTCTGCGAGGGGGGTATGCTGCGATTCCGTCACCGTGACGGTGAAGTCATAGGACGAAAGCGTGCCGACTGCCGTAAAGGTATAAACGCCGATCGGCAGGCTTGCGAGGTACTCCGGAGAGAGCGCGAGGATCCGTCCGTCCGACGTGTAGAAGTTCGGGCTGACGGCGGTATTCCCGAGGGTGCGGTTGGAGAGACGCCAGACCGTCTGGCTGACGTCGCCGCGGACGGCGAGCGCGCCGCCGTTCCACGTCATCGCTTCCTCAAAGAGGGTCAGAGACCGGAAGACCGCGCGGGTCGCGCAGACATTCAGCCCGAACAGCCCCTCGGTCGGCTCCTCCTCGCCGATGGTTGTGTTGATGACCTCGTTCCCGTTCAGGTAAACGCGGATATTTCTGCCGTTCGCCCGGACCTTCAGCACCAGTGCGGAGACATTCACGCCGCCGACCTCGACGCGCGCGATCTCGCCGCGCGGCGACCAGAGCTTCACGACGTTACCGTTCTTATCGTAGTTCGCGATCAGGTAGTCGCTCATATCCGCTTTGGCGCGGAATACCAGCGCCGCCGCCGCACCGGATCCCATATCGAGCGATGCCGTATAGATGAAATCGGAGCCGCTCGCACCGAGGAGCAGGAAGCCGTCACCGGCGGCCGTTTCCCCGACGAGCCCTGCCTCCGTGAAGTACCAGCTGCCGGAATATCTGCCGTCCGGTACGATGGGCAGGTCGGTCTCGATCGAGCCGTCCGATACCGTGACGGTGATGTCCCGGCTCGCGTTCCCGGAGGTGGCACGCACGACCGCAGTGCCTTTGGCTTTCGACGTGACGGTGACGCCCTCGTCGGTTTTCGTGAGGGTGATGTACTCGTCGCCGGACACGATCTCCCATGAGATGTCCGCACCGGAGGCGGTGTAGCCGAGCACGTCGCAGGAGGTCGTCAGCGTCCGGTCCAGCTTCACATCCGTGCGGTCGACGTACAGCACCGTTTCATCGGTCACACTGCCGTCGCGCCAGACGCCCGCGACCCGGTTCACCGTCATTTCCTCGACCGTCACCTCGCCCCCGACCGAGAGCGATGCCCCCGTCGCATAAGGAGAGGAGAACGCCAGCAGATAGAACGGTCGGGAGAAGTCCTCGCAGAAGACCTCCACGCCGCCCTGGTCAACCAGGATGTAGAAGGATTGTTTATCGCTGCCGGTGGCGCCGCTCGTAAACTTTGCCGCGTAGTTGCCGAGGTTCAGCCCCGCGTCGCCCGCGTGGCTGCGATCGACGTAATAGCCGGTCTCTGCCGTCCAGCCGATCTCTACATATTCCTTTGCGTTCATGTTGACGCGGATGGCGATCGGCGCCCCCGACGGGTTGTCGAGCGTCAGCGCGATCTCGAGCGCACGCCCTGCCACACCGGCGAGCGGGTTCTGTGCATCGGCGTTCAGCGTCAGGTGGCTCTCGCGCAGCAGCTCGGTGCGGAGCGCCGCGAAGTCCGCCGAATCCCGGGTGATGGGCGTCTGCGTCAGGAGCAGCGCACCGTTTTCGTCCTTGAGCCCCCATACCACGGGGATGGTGAAGCCGCCGCCGTTCCATCTGCCGCGCGCCGCGGCAAGGGCGCCGCCCTCAAGGGTTTCGGCAGCGCCCGGCACCCCGCTGAACCAGCTGACGGATACCGTCTTGCCGAAATAAGCGCTCGTCCTGTCGTCGATGAAATATGTCTGCGTCGCGTAGGAATCGGGGCCGAAGTCCATGGTCTTCGCATACGCGTCGCCGTCCGTGATGACGGTGCCGTCCGGGTCGGTCAGCTCGATCTGCCCGTTTTCCGTGTTGTAGCGGATATGCCCGACGATGTACTTACGGGCGGTAAAGGTCATGACCTCGTAGGAGGTGCCGGAGAGCGTCAGGGTGGCGACGTCCGGACATTCGGGCCGGTACATGGTGAAGCCGCCCGCATACTCCCAGTGGAGGAGGTCGGTGGACTTCAGGAACCAGATGCGATTGGTCGCCTGCCCGGTCAGCACCATGCCCCAGCGGGTCGTGTTCCCGCCTGCGTCTTTTTCGATCGGAAAGACCTTCGGGTCGCGGCAATCCGTCTTGCCGTCCGTGATACCGATCGAGGAGGTGGCTGTCGCCTGCGGAATCAGCACCCGGCGCGTCCAGCTGAAGCCACCGTCATCCGAGGTGGCGATCACCTGGTCCTGTCTCGCGCCGTCACGGGTGTAGAAGATCATCAACCCGTCGCCGTTCCCCCTCGGGAACCAGTTTTCGGCGTCCACCGCCGCCGACGTGCCGCGGTGATATACCATGGCGGAGCCCGACCAGGCGTAGCCGTTCCCCTCCCCGAGCCCCTCGGTCCCCTCGTTCGGGAAAAGGCAGATCGGCAGGAGCTCCCAGTGGAGCAGGTCGCGGCTGCGCGCGTGACCCCAGTACATATCGCTCCAGTAATTGCTGTACGGGTGCTGCTGATAATAAAGATGATAATAACCGTCGTAGTACACGAGCCCGTTCGGGTCGTTGTTCCAGTGGGCAAACTGCGAGAAGTGATATTGCTGACGGTAGAGCTCGGTATAGTAGGTATAGTCGCTCTTACCGACCGTGGCATCCTCAAACGTCACGCGGGAGGCGTATGTATTGTAGCCGAGCGCGCCGCCCAGATAGGTGACGCCCGCCGCGAGCGTGTTCAGGTCGATGACGTCGTCATCCGTATAGGTGGTGCGGAAACGGCGGATGCCGTCGGCGTAGAACTCTGCGTACACCGCCCCGTCCGCACCCGGTGTGACGATCACTTTCAGATGCACGCTGTCGAGCGCCGCGACCTTCGGGTTTACGAGCGCCCGGTCGGCGTCGGTCATGGTGTCTGTCCCGGTCCCGATAAAGGGGGCCTCCCGCAGGACCTGTGCGGCCATGTCTCCCGCCCCGTCCGGTGCGAAGTACATGAGCTTCACGCAGTTGTCCTTGCGGTCGATGTTGAACACCCAGTAATGCGCGCTCTCCTCCGCGCCGAAAACCAGCCCTGCCGCCTGCCCGTCCGTGAAGCGCACGTCGGCGCTGTACACAAAGCCGTCGGCAGCGGTAAAGGTCTTGTCCGTGAGGCGGAAGCCGTCACCCTCCGACTCCATCGCGTCCCCCGCCGCGCGGGCGGCAAACAACGAAGCGCCGATGAGAATACCGAACAGCAGTACCGCGAAAACCGGGAGCAGAATTCTCCCGAGTGCTTTTCCCTTGCTCCGTTCCCCTGTTTGCATAAACCGTCTCCTGTGCTCCGCGGTATGCGCACCGCGGAATCGTTTCCATTTTTGTGCCGAAAGCGCATCCCGGAAGCCGGGATGTCGCTTAATCGATATTACCGATAGAATTCGAGTGCTTTTTCGATCTCCGGGAGCGTCGGCAGGCAATCGATCGCGCCGTGCCCCAGGGTGTTGAGCGCGCCTGTGACGTTGCCGAAGCGGAGCGCCTCATCCAGCGTGTCGCCCGTCAGGGTTGCCAGGGGCTTGCCGTCCAGTCGGGAGAGGACGCCGGCATAGAATGCGTCGCCCGCCCCGGTGGTATCCACCGGCTTCAGGTTGATGGTCGGCAGGCGATGGGTTTCGCCGCGATAGCGCCATTCGGCGCCGTTCTTCCCGAGCGTGACGAAAACCAGCTTGTCCCCGAGATCCCGTTGCAGGTATTCCTCGGTGAAGATACGGACTTCGTCATCGGAGAATTTCACGATGTCAACGAGCGAGAGCAGCTGGCGGTATGTCGCCACCGCCGTCTCCTCGTCGCGGAAGATATCCGAACGGTAGTTGACGTCAAAGCTGACGGGGATCCCGCGCCGGTGCGCCGTGTTCGCCAGCGCCCGGGCATAGGCGAGCCCCTCTGCCGTCGAAAGCATGAGCGAGCCGATATGGACGATGCTTGCTCCCGAGAGCAGCTCCTCCGGGATCTCCGGCAGATAATAGTCTGCCGTGCCGTGGCGGTAGAAGCAGAAGGAGCGATCACCGCTTTCGTTCAGCTCGACGAAGGCGAGCGTGGTATTGCGCCGGGGGTCCGTGCGGATGAGGCAGGTCTCCAGCCCTCGGCGATGGGCATACGC
>CAKRNO010000013.1 GCA_934371135.1 uncultured Eubacteriales bacterium | reverse complement strand
TCTCTGTCGTACCAAGTACGCCGACGAGTCCCGTTTTCGGGGCTTCTGCCTCTCCTCGCGCTTGTCTCGGCAACACAAGTCAGACACTAGCTGGCGCAACGTTTGTCGGAGCTGACGCAAAAGCGGAAACGGGTATTCTGTAGGGGCGACCATTGGTCGCCCGCGTTCTGCCACAGGAATTTCGGGCTTGCTTTTGTCGCCCTCTTGACGGAGAGAAACGGGCGACCAATGGTCGCCCCTACGGGAGACAAAGGGTTCTATGGTAAGCGTATCGGGATCGGGAGCAACCGGACGGGCGACCGATGGTCGCCCCCACAGGGTCAGAGCGTGCGCGGACAATCAGGTGGCGCCGGGAACAACCGGGGCGGACGGGAGCGTAAAAAATAAAAAAGAAAAGAGGGCGATGTGCCCTCTTTTGCGGTGGCGGGTGTTTTTGCGCGAGCCATAAGGGGTTGGCGCAAAGTTTTTGAGAGAGGGGTGCGGGGAGAGGACGTTTTCCAAAAAGTCCTCTCCCCGCAATCGTGGTACTCCGCGATCGCGCCGGCGCGCGAGCTGTTCGTCAGAGGTACTCGGTCGCGCTCTTGACGAGGGAGGCGGAGGTGATGCCGTCAATCGACGAGAGGGCGGTGAGGAAGCTGTCGTCCGTTTTGAGGCGCACCTCCAGGATGAGCTCCAGGTTGCCGCCCATGACGGACTTGGATTTGAGCTTACGCTGGGCGGTGGCGGCGGTGATGCACGCCATGGCGGCGGCTTCTGCCGACGGGTCACCCGAGACGAGCAGGGTATAGGGCGCCTTCAGGCGCGGCAGGCGCCCGACGAGGATGAGCACGGCGCAGATGAAGAACACGCCGGGCAGGGCGATGCCGAGCAGGTTCGACCCGCAGATGACGCCTGCCGAGACGGCGAGGAACATATAGGCGACGTCCATCGGCTCCTTGACCGCGGTGCGGAAGCGGATGACCGACAGGGCGCCGAGCGTGCCGAGCGAGAGATAGACGTTCGTGCGCACCGCCATGATGAGCAGGGATGTGATGAGGCACATGGTAAAGAGCGACGCGCAGAAGGAGCGGGAGAAAAGCGCCCCGCGGAAGGTCAGGCGGTAGGAGACGCAGATCATCAGGGCGCAGAGCAGTGCGCCGAGGACGATAAGAACGGTCTGACCAAAGGTCAGCCCGCTGTAGGCGTCACTGAAAGCGGTTTTCAGCATTTGTGCGAGTGTCATGGGGAACCTCCGTGTTCGTCTTATTGGGTGCGCGAGCGCACATATTTGCAGTTGGCGGTGGCGGGCATACAGTCCCGCGGGAGCAGGTCGGCGACAAATTCGGGTAAGAAACGGTTATACTTGACCTCCAGCAGTACCACGTCGCGCGGGAGCAGGGGGCGGAGCGGCGGGTGTGAAAAGAGGTCGCACACCGTGTCCGTACCGCGCAGGTCGGTATCCAGCGTGACGCGCACGCGCTCGATCGGGTGGATGAAGGTCTCCCGCTCATAAACGACGAGGGAGCGCGGGCGGTAGCCTGCGGTGCGGATGTCACAGTACAGCTGTTTCGCGAGCTCGTGCTCATAGCCGAGGAGCGGCGCGGGGTCGCCGGCGACCAGGCGGTCATAGTCGGCGCGGGTGATGGCGAACGAGGTCTTGCGCGAGACGCGCCCCTCCTTGCGCTTGCACTCCACGCTGATAAAGTCGTCGGAGCCGTTGTAGGCGCGGATACGGTACTTTTTGCGCGCGCCCACCCCGAGGAGCGAGCCGATGAGGGAATGTTCCTCCCGGTCGTCGAGGTACAGGCTCGCGATGGTGTAATGCCGCCGTTCGTCCGAATGAGGGTCGCGCCCGAGGATGGGGTCCAGCCGGGCGCGGAGCGCCGCCGCCTCACCGGGGGAGAGGAAATATTTCTGTTCGATGCGGTAGCCGGGTGTTTCGGCAAGCGCGCAGGTGTTCATCCGTCGTCTCCTCTCCAAAAAATATACATATATTTTACATGAACCGGGTGTAAAAAGCAATCGCCTTTTCCCTTTTTCGTAGGTTTTGCATAAAAAGGGGCAGGGGCGGTTACACTCATCGACGAAAAGATTTGTACTTTTACCGTAACGGTGCAACCTTAACGGAGCCTAAAAGGAGACACGCTTTGCGGAAATTTTCATCTGACTATGCGGAAAACCGCGCTTATCTGCACGATGCCCTCCGCGTAAAAGACAGCTTTGACCTCATCGAGCGCCGGCTCCTCATCGGCGACGACGAGCTGACGCTCTACTATATTGACGGCTTCGTCAAGGACGCCATCATGCAGCGACTTATGCAGTTTTTCCTGGGGCTCCGGGGGCTCCCGCGGGGCGACGGCGCGGCGCAGCAGTTCGTCGACGCGAGCGTGCCGTATGTGGAGGTGGACACGACGGCAGAGTGCGAGACGGCGATCCTCTCGGTCATGAGCGGCGCCGTCGTCATGCTCGGCTCCGCTTTCGGTGCGGAGGCGATCGTGCTCGACGCCCGCACCTACCCGGCGCGCGAGACGGCGGAGCCGGAGAGCGACCGCGTCATGCAGGGCGCGCGGGACGGCTTTGTCGAGACGTTGGTATACAACACCGCGCTCATCCGCCGCCGCCTGCGCGACCCGCGCCTGACCATGCGCTACAAGAACATCGGCGGAGCGTCCAAGACGGACATCGTGCTCTGCTATATGGATGGGGTCGCGGACGCGGACTATGTGGAAAAGCTGTCGCGGCGGCTGGACGAAATTCGCCCGAAGTCGCTGACGCTCGGGTTCCAGAGCCTCGCGGAGTGCCTGATCCCGCGGCGCTGGTACAATCCTTTCCCCAAGATCCGCTCGACCGAGCGCCCGGACGTTGCCGCGGCGCAGCTCGTGGAGGGCAGTGTGCTCATCCTCTGCGACACGTCGCCGCAGGTCATGATTCTGCCGACCGCCATTTTCGACTTTCTGCAGGAGACGGACGATTTCTATTTCCCTCCTGTGACGGGGACGTACCTGCGTCTTTTGCGGTTCGTCATCTTTTCGCTGTCGTTCATCCTTTCGCCCCTCTGGTATTACCTTGTCCGCCACGCGGATCTGCTCCCGGCGGCGTGGCAGTTCGTCGTGCCCGACCGACCGGGGGATTTCCCGCTTCTGCTCCAGCTCTTTCTCGTTGAGTTCGCAATCGACGCGCTCAAGCTCGCGAGCATGAACACCCCGAACCTGCTCTCCAACTCGCTCTCGGTCATCGGGGGGCTCATCCTCGGGGACTTCGCGGTCACGATCGGATGGCTCTCGCCGGACGTCATTTTCTATATGGCGGTCATTGCCATCGCGGGCTTTTCCCAGCAGAGCCATGAGCTCTCGTATGCCGTCAAGTTCCTGCGGCTGATTACGCTCACGCTCACAGCGCTGTTCGACCTCCCGGGGCTCATCATCGGTTGCCTGCTCATTCCTCTGCTCATCGTCACCAACCGCACGCTCAACGGCTCGTTCAGCTATCTCTACCCGCTCATCCCGTGGAACGGCAGGGCGATGCTCCGGCTGCTGTTCCGCGTGCGCAAGCAGGATGTGACGGTGAAAAAGGGGTCGCCGGAAGACCGCCCGGGCACGGGCGCGAGGAGCTGACGCGGTGCTCCCGCGGGGGCCGGGGCACCTGTGTGCCGCGGCTCTGCCGCCGGCATTCCGACGATCTTGCCGTCGGCACCCGTCCGGGCGCCGACCCCCGCCGGGAGGTGCCCCCGCCCGGCAACCCCTCCGGGGCAGGGGCGGGATAGGGGAGGGCGGGTGCCGCCCCCTCATATTCCCTCGGGAGGAAAAAACGCGAAAAAGTGCTTGACAAACAAATTCCCTTATGCTATGATATGTCATGCTTTTAGAAATTGCGGCATCGCCAAGCGGTAAGGCAACGGACTCTGACTCCGTCATTTCCTAGGTTCGAATCCTAGTGCCGCAGCCAAAAAAACGCCACCCCTTTGCGGGTGGCGTTTTTTTGTCCACGTCACTGCGGCTTCGAACCCAGAGACGCGCTTGCGCGGCTCTAGGTTCGCATTTTGCGAGCAAGCCGACGGGAGCTCGCTCACAGTCGGCGCGAGCAAAAATACTCGTCTCCGACGAGTATTCTAGTGCCCGACCACCCCTTTGCGGGTGGCGTTTTTTTGTCCACGTCACTGCGGATCCGAACCCGGTCGCGTGCGGTAGCCACGCGGCTAGGTTCGCATGCCCGCCGCGGAGCGACACCCGCTTGCGAGGTGGCGGCAAGGCAGGGCATATTCGCGGAGCGAATATTCTAGTGCTCACCCACCCCTTTGCGGGTGGCGTTTTTTTGTCCACGTCACTGCGGCTTCGAACCCAGAGACGCGCTTGCGCGGCTCTAGGTTCGCATTTTGCGAGCAAGCCGACGGGAGCTCGCTCACAGTCGGCGCGAGCAAAAATACTCGTCTCCGACGAGTATTCTAGTGCCCGACCACCCTTGCGGTGGTCGTATTTTTTTGGCCACGTCACGGCGGAGCCGAGCCCGGGGGCGCGCGTCTCTGGGGGGTGCCTTTGTGAGGCTTGACAAAACGGGATTACTCCGCTAAACTCTATTATAAGATGAGAGTTTTGGGGGTAAAAGGATGCAAAACGAACTGCTGCCCATCGGGAAGATGGCGGAGATGAACCACCTGACCGTCGCTACGCTGCGCCTGTATGACGAGCTCGGGCTGCTGCACCCGCGGTACCGGGATCCGGGAAGCGGCTACCGCTACTATGACATCGCGCAGAATGCGCGGCTGGACATGATCGCCTACATGAAAGAGCTGGGCATGAGCCTGACGGAGATCGCCGACGTGCTGAAAAAAGAGGACATCACGCTGGTTGAGACAATCCTGATCCGCAAGAACGAGCAGCTCCACCGCCAGATGCGGGAGCTGAAGTCCCGCCACAACGCCGTTGAGCGGGCGATCGCCAGTGTGGAACGGTACCGTAAATCCCCGGTGAAGGGAACCATTGCGCTCGAATATATCGACCGCCGCTATCTGTGGGGGCTGCCGTGCCGGGACAACTTTTATGATACGGACATCTACGCTTATGAGCGGGAGCTCATGCGCCTCCGGCAGGCGCTGATGGAGCGCGGCTTTTCGCACATCCACTCCTACGCAACCGGCACGAGCATCGCGAGAGAGCACTTCCTCGCGGGGCGATTTGATGCCAAGGACGTCTTCGTCTTTCTCGACTACCGCGACGTGGAGCATTTCCGCGACGCGACGGTGCTGGACAGCGGGATGTACGCCTGCATCTACCTCGACCGCTACGACGACGAGGTGCAGTGCGCCGGCAGGCTCCTCGGCGCCTGCCGGGACAACGGGTGGCACATCAGCGGCGACTATATCTGCGAGGTGCTGACCGAGTTCAACGTCTTCGACAGCAATCGCCGGAATATGTTCCTGCGCCTCCAGGTGCCGGTGACGTTCGGCGAGGGGCAATTGTGATTTTTCTGTGAAGTGTCTTGACTCTCCTCCTGCATGAGAGTATATCATAAAATAGAAGGGCGAGGCATCCTGTCTTCACCCGTAACATACAGTTTTCAGGAGGAATGGATCATGGAAAAAATAAAAGTGGTACAGTACGGCTGCGGTAAGATGAGCAAGTACATTCTCCGGTATCTGCATGAGCACGGCGCACAGATCGTGGGCGCTATTGACGTCAACCCCGCCGTGGTCGGGCAGGATGTCGGCGACTTCGCCGGTCTCGGTCTGAAAACGGGCGTTATCATCTCCAACGACGCGGACAAGGTGCTGGACGAGTGCGACGCTGACGTCGCCATCGTGACCCTGTTCAGCTTCATCGGCGACATTTACGACCATGTGGAAAAGTGCGTGAAGCGCGGCATCAACGTCATCACCACCTGCGAGGAAGCCATCTATCCCTGGACGACCTCGGCGGCGCAGATCAACCGTCTGGACGCTCTCGCCAAGGAGACCGGCTGCACTATCACCGGCAGCGGTATGCAGGACATCTTCTGGATCAACATGGTGGCGCTGGTCGCCGGCGGCTGCCATAAAATCACCAAGATCAAAGGCGCCTACAGCTACAACGTCGATGAATACGGTCTGGCGCTCGCCAAGGCGCACGGCTGTGACCTCACCCGGGAGGAATTCGAGCAGCAGATCGCTCACCCCGATTCCTTCGAGCCCTCTTATGCCTGGAACGCGAGCGAAGCCCTTGCCAACAAGCTGGGTCTGACCATCAAGTCCATCACCCAGAAGCACGTCCCGTGCATCATCGACCACGACATCGAGTCCTCGACACTCGGCAAGACCATCAAGGCGGGTCGTTGCATCGGTATGTCCGCCGTGGTGACCATCGAGACCATGCAGGGCATCACCATCGAGGAGGAGACCATCGGTAAGGTCTACGGCCCCGATGACGGCGATATGTGCGACTGGAAGATCACCGGCGAGCCCGACACCGAATTCCATGTTGTCAAGCCCGCGACGGTGGAGCACACCTGCGCGACGGTCGTCAACCGGCTGCCCAGCCTGCTCGCGGCTCCTGCCGGCTACGTCACCGCCGACCAGCTCGCCCCGAACGAATACCTGACCTACCCGATGGAGTTCTATTGCTGAACTGTCTCCCGCCGTGCCGTTCTGACGGCTGACGCGGGGACCCTGTCCCGTGTGCACTCCTGCCCCCGGTCGAAAATCGACCGGGGGCGTTTTTATGCCGCGGGTTTCGCCGCACCCCTTTGCAGAGTGCGCTTTTTGTGTTAAAATAGTGAGAGCACTACGAGCCATACGGCTTTTGGGAGGAGATTTACCCATGCGCTACAGCGTGATGACCGAGGCGGACACGGAGAGGATCGCCCGGCTGTATATGGACTACTACAACCGTCACGAGGACGGCTGCTGGACAGCGGAGAAGGCGTACAAAAGGATCCACCAGATGGTGACCATCGAGGACGCGCTTTGCCTGATACAGCAGGATGACGAAGGTCACACGACCGGGTTCGCCATCGGTTTTTTCAAGGAATACGACGACCTGACGGCGTATTACCTCGAGGAGATCGTCATTTTCGCAGAGTATCAGAACCGGGGCTACGGCAGGCAGCTCCTCGGGGAGATCGAGCGGCGCGCCACCGGATACGGCGCGGCGCATACAGAGCTCGTCAGCGTGAACGACGAGCACCACCTGCGCTTTTATACGGGGTTCGGGATGTATGCCGCCAAGAACCTTTTGGTGATGGGTAAGCACTATCCGGCGCCCGAGGCATGACCGGGGTGTGACGGGGGTCTGCCCGCCGCCGGACGGCGCCAAAGCCCGGGGAGCCGCCCCGCGGGCAGCGAAGCGGCAACCGGACGGCAGACAAAAGAACAGAGAAAGGCGGTCGCCGGGGGGCGACCGCCTTTCTTGCGGGGAACGGGGAAAACCGCCCGGATCGCAGACGTACCGATCCGGGCGGGGGTCTTTTCGGGTATCCCGGGGGGCGCGGCAACCGCCCGTGCCGTGGGGGTTATTTCTCGGAAAACACAATGTAGCCGTAGGCGCCGAGCGCGATCGTGCCGTCCGCTCGGGGCTCCGCATGGTTCGAGAACAGCACCTCTCCCCGGGGCATCCGGTCGGGGGTGGTCGTGACGGCTGCGCGCTTCATGTTGCCGACAAAGGTCAGGCGCGCGCCCTCATGCACACGGGCAAAGGAGAAGACCGTCTTCTCCTCGGTGTGCGCGGGGAATTCGGTGCCGCCGTAGCAGAGGATGTCGCTCTCGCGGCGCAGGCGGTTGAGCGCCGTCATGAGCTCCCGACGGCGCTCCCGCGCCACCGGCTCGTCGGTGTGGTGCCGGTCGGTGACCTCGTATCTGCCGGGGTGGAAGCGGTTCGCGAACATACTGACGCGCGCCGTGTCGGCGAGCTCGTTGCCGGAATAGACCATCGGGATGCAGTCGAGCAGGTAGTTCATCACCTGGATCATCTCCATGCCGTCGTGCCCCGCCATGACCTCAATGCGCTCGGGCCAGTCGGTCACGGTATCGTGGTTGTCCATGTCAAAGAGCAGCTTGGCGCCTGCCGGCACCTTGGCTTTCAGCCGCCCGAACAGGTCCATAAAGTCGAGGACGGTCTGCTCACCCGAGAGGATCCCGTACAGGACATCGTGCCAGGCGGAGCAATAGGCGCTGTCGAAGCCGCGCAGGAGGTAGCTCCAGTTGCACCCCTCGTTGATGAGGACCGCATCCGGCTTGACGAGGTGCATCCGGCGGCGCGCCTCAACCCAGAAATCGATCGGGACGCCGTCTCCCACGTCACAGCGGAAGCCGTCCACGTCGATCTCGCCGAGGTAGTAGAGCATATTGCAGTAGAGATATTCGCGCAGACCGTCGGAGGTAAAATCGAGGCAGGGGAAGTTCCACATGGTGCAGACGGTATTGCCGTCGGCGTCCTGCTTCGCGAAATCGGGGTGCCGCCGGAGGATCGGCGCGTTCGGTCCGATGTGCAGATACACGAGGTCGAGCAGCACCTTCATGCCGAGGCCGTGCGCGGCGGTGACCAGCCCGCGCAGGTCGTCCATCGTGCCGTATTCGTCATCGATCCGGTAGTAGTCGTTGATGCGGTAGGGGTTCTTCGGGTTATCGGTCCCGGATGCCTTCTGCCGCGTGCTCCAGTAGGCGCGGTCGGTCGATGCGTCCTCCTCAAAGATGGGGCAGAGGTAAATGACGCGGAACCCGAGCTCCGAGAGGGACGGGAGCTCCTCCCGGATCGACCGGAGGGTCCCCTCCTGCGAGAACGTCCGCGGGTTGATCTGGTAGACCGCCGAGCGGGCGAGCCACTCCGGCGGGCAGACAGCGGTGAATCTCATTGCCTGTATCTCCCTTCAGCTTGACAAAGTATGCAAAACTCTATACTATAAAATATGATACGATAGAAACGTGAAATTTTCGCTACATATATTACGCTATTTAGAAACTATATTACGATTTGAGGTATATCCTGTATGGGAAGCGTCACACATACGGTGGGGGAGATCCTCCTGCCGGACGGCAAATCGCTCTTAAAAATGTGGGATGTGCAGATCTCCCCCGGCGCGCGCGATTTCA
Source organism: uncultured Eubacteriales bacterium (assembly GCA_934371135.1). Taxonomy (GTDB): domain Bacteria; phylum Bacillota; class Clostridia; order Oscillospirales; family CAG-272; genus UBA1740. Next base: position 34,134 of record CAKRNO010000013.1, on the reverse strand, counting down.
CCCGGCACTCGCACACGCGCTTTGAGATCGCCGTCGTCGGCAGTGGCGAGGGCGTGTATCGGACGGCGGGCGACGTGTACCCCATGCGTCCGGGCGACGTCTTCGTATTTTCCTCAAATGAGGTGCACTGCGTCACCGGGGTATCGGACGGGGGGATGACCCTGACCAACCTGCATTTTGAGCCGCGGTATCTGACCGAGACGCGGGGGGATGACCCGTTCATCCGTCTGTGCTTTTCGCACGCCCCGCAGTTCCGTAACCGCATCCCCGCGGAGGCGGCGAGGGTGCTCCGGGAGACGCTGCGCGGGATCCGCGAGGAGCTCCTCGGCGGCGGGGCGTACTTTCCCGAGGCGGTGCGCGCCCGGCTGGATCTCGCCCTCATTGAGCTGCTCCGTCATCACGGGTACGGCGAGGGAGAGACGCCGGTGAGCCAGCAGTCGGCGTACCGCAATATGCTCTCGGTGTTCGGCTATATCGACGCGCATCTGGACGGAGAGCTGCGGCTCGCGGAGCTGGCGGCAGTCGCGGGGTACAGCCCCAACTATTTTTCGCACCTGTTCGGGGAGATCAACGGGCTTTCCCTGTGGGATTACATCACCGCGAAGCGGGTGGAGCGGGGCGTCAGGATGATCACGTCGGGGGAGGACCTGACGATGACGGAGGTCGCGATGCGGTGCGGGTTCAACAGCTCGGTCAATTTCAACCGGGCGTTCAAACGGCAGAAGGGCATCACCCCGGGGGCACTCAAGCGGAACCCCGGTCTGCTCGCCCACTGACGGCGCCCGCTGCGCGGGATACGATCACTGCGCAGAACGCGGGGGAGCGCAAAAGCGCTCACGCTGTCTGTGACCATAAAAAAGAGCGACCGCCCGGGCGGTCGCTCTCTGTTTTTTATATCCGTTCACGGGGTATGCGCCCGGATAAAGGCTTTGATGTCGTGGAGCAGTCGGATATCCGCATCTGTGAGGGTATCGTAGGCATCGAGGTCGAGCAGAAAACGGGGGTCGAGCTGCAATATCTGGCAGATGCGCCGCAGCTGTACCAGATTCGGCTCCTGCACGTTGCGCTCGATCTTGGAATAGTTCGACTGGTTCATGGGGATCATCTGCGCAATGTCCTTTTGCGACAGATCCATATCTTCCCGTGCATTCCTTATCTTGTCACCGAAAGTCATTTTTATCCCCCCTATTCAGCCGAAGTATAACATATTTAACTAATACTGTTGACATATAGTTATAATTGTATTATACTTGTTAAAGAAAGTTCAAATTTAACTTAATAAATGCAAAATATGGTGGATTGCAATACAGGAGGAGATAATATGACAATCACAGAAGTTAAGAAGAAGCACCCCGGTATTTGTCTTTGTGAATTGGTTACACGCCCTGCCCAAGAGAAGTATTCTTACCTTAGGAACGAGGAAGATTTTTTCTTATTGGTGTCAAAAGCGGGATATTTTGAAAAATCCTTCACGTCGGAGGAAATCAGTGAGCACAATGTGACATCGGTGTTGGAGGCTTATTCCGAAAACTTACCATATCAACATAGGGAGGAAATGCGAGAATACCTTATGGAGAATATGTCGAAGACTTTGCAAGAGATATGCAATCGGAAGGCTCAGACGATCGTTGAGCTTTACGGACTAGATTGTCAAGTGGGATTTAGGTATCCGTGGGACAGTTTAACTGAACGGGATTTTAACCGGGCTTTAAAAGAAGTCGATAAGATATATAAAGACTATGAGGACCAGAGAAACCGCGGGATAGAGAACTGCATTTCGCGTTATAAGGAGCGTTATTTGAGTGCAACATCCAAGGCAAATAAAGACGAATTGATTTCGCAACTGCAATGCGAATTACAGAGAGAATTTGAGATAGACGGCAGAGCAGAGCGCCAATATAATAAGGCAGCTTTGAAAATGAGGCTGGAGCAACAGTAATCAGGCATCGGAGAAACAGGAATAGCATTCAGAAATTTAATAACCGCCGTTTCCTTTCGGAAAACGGCGGTTATTGTTTGTATTCGGGAATGTTACTCATTCGCCGACGCGTCGGCACTTTGGCAATCGGGGCAGAGCCCCTCGTAGATTGTCTGGTGGCAGAGGATGCGGTAGCCGGTGGCGGCGGCGACCTCCGCGTCGAGGGAGAGGAGGCGCGTTTCGGGGGCGTCCACGACTTTTTTGCACCGGATGCAGATGATGTGGTCGTGCGGGTCGGTGCGCAGGTCGAAGCGATCCGCGCCCGGGGCGCGGACGTGGTAGACGTCACCCTCCTCCGAGAGCAGATGCAGATTGCGGTAGACGGTGCCGCGGCTGACGCGGCTGTCCCGCGCCCGGACCGCCTCATAGATGGTGTCCGCCGTCGGGTGGTCGCGCCGCTCCTGCACCACCTGCAGGACGAGGCGGCGCTGTTTCGTGTCTCTGCGTTGCATGGGCTTTCCTTTCATGGCAGTCGCCCGCCCCGGTCGGGGCGGGCGACTTTGTTTCGATTTAACACGGGGAGTCGCCCGGTTATCCGGGCTCCGCCGCGTCAGTCCGCAGTCGCCGCCCAGAGCCCGTGGAGGTTGCAGAAGGCGTAAACGGCTCTGACCTCGTCACCGCTCTCGATGGCAAAGGTGACGCGCGGGGCGCCCGTCGAGTCGAGCTCCTTGCGCTGATTGCCGGCTTTGGTCTCCAGCGACACCCAGGCGATGTGATGCGCCTCGGTCATCGGATGCGCGACCGAGCCGACCTCGACCGTGACGGTGTTGCCATCGACCGTAAAGACGGGGATGTGCTTCTCCGTCGCCGCCTCGGTCGTACCGGGCAGGAGCTCCTGCATGGCGGCACCGCAGCAGGAAACGGGCGCGCCCGAGCTCTTGACGAAGGCAATGATATTCCCGCACTTCGGGCAGGTGAAAAATCTCTGTTTCATGTTTGTTTTCTCCTTTTGTCGGGGTATGCCGGGGGCATTCCTCATCGGGTATGGGGTAGCCCCCGCGGAGCGGGGAGCCGCCGGGGCGGCGCGGGATCAATAATTTTCCTCGTGCACCTCAAAGTAGCTCTGCGGGTGGAGGCAGGTCGGGCAGACCTCGGGCGCCTTCGTCCCGACGACGATGTGACCGCAGTTGCGGCACTCCCACACCTTGACCTCGCTCTTTTCGAATACCTCGGACGCCTCCACGTTGTGCAGCAGGGCGCGATAGCGCTCCTCATGATGCTTCTCGATCGCGCCGACCAGGCGGAAACGCTTCGCCAGCTCGGGGAAGCCCTCCTCCTCGGCGGTCTTCGCGAACTCCTCGTACATATCCGTCCACTCGTAGTTTTCGCCCTCGGCTGCCGCCTCGAGGTTCTCCGCTGTCGAGCCGATGCCGCCGAGCTCACGGAACCACAGCTTGGCGTGCTCCTTTTCGTTCTCCGCCGTCTTCAGAAACAGCGCCGCGATCTGCTCGAAGCCCTGCTTCTTCGCAACCGATGCAAAGAAGGTGTACTTGTTCCGCGCCTGGCTCTCGCCGGCGAATGCTGCCTGGAGGTTCTGCTCCGTCTTGGTACCCGTGTATTTGTTCTGCTTGCTCATGTGTCAGTCCTCTTTCAAATTCTTATTAGGAATTGTTCCTGATAAGAGTATACAGCAAACCGCACCGCTTGTCAAGGGCATTTTCAAAAAAAGCAGAAAAGGCTGTGTGACCGGGCGCCGATGCGCGTGAGTAACGGCTTTCGCCGTCAGGCGTAACAATAGAGCCTGCGGAAAAGGTCGAGCGCCCGGTCGAGCACCGCCCGCAGCGCCTCCCCGGTGTCTCCCTCCACCGGGAACGAGAGGCGACCGATCTGCCGGAAGCTCTCGGGTTCTTTGCGGTGGTTGAGCTTGATATCCTCACCCGTGTGTGTAAGCTCATCATGCCAGCGCCCGATCTGCTCCATGCTCGGTTGCGGATCGACGCTATAGACATTGACGGACGCACGCCAGGTATGCGCGCCGGCGTTGTAATTCCTACTCCGGAGCTCCAGCCCGGGGCGATCCTTTTCGTGCCCCGCTGCCATGAATTTGATGTAGAAATAGCTGTTCTGATAGTGGTTGATGTCCACAGTGACCGGGCAACGGCGCCCCGGGGTCGTTTCGCCCTGCCGGGAGGTGATCCCGTTCTTATACTCGATAAAGAAAGCGTGCCAGGCGATGAGCTCCCATTTGCTCGGGGCGCCCTCGTGCCGGGCGGCGTTATGCAGAGTCTCGATATGGCGGATATAGTCGTCCAGCAGGTCGTTCTCCCCGTGGGGGAGGGGCATGAACAGCCGGGCAATTTTCTCGATATCGTAGACCTTCCAGTCGAGGTCCCGTATTCTTTTCTCCTCGTCCGGCTCCATGACGTCGGTCTTATAAAAGATATAGAACACGTCGCCGTCTTTGATGTACCGTTCGATTGCGTGTTTCTTGCTTTCTTCTGCCGCGGCGTTGGCTCTCCACCACTCGTTGTGCTCGCGGATGGCAACCTTATAGCGTTGCAACTGATTGTTTTGGTCGGAGGTGAAGATCTTGTCCTCGATGACGATGAGATAGTTTTTGTCGCCGATGTCGAACCAGATGGCGACGTCGATGCTTTTCCATTGCGCGACGGTTTTAAGGTTTTCGATTTTGTCAAAATCCAGCTTGCCGTCGGTGGAGCCGTCGGTGAAACTGTCAAACAGGCGGCGGCAGGCAGCCCTCACCTGGGAATCGCCGCAGTTGTAATTCTCAAACAGCCAGCGCAGGAACGCGTCCTGCGAGAGCTCTTTCGTTGCGAAATCAAAAATGTTTTTCATATCAGGTGTCATATCTCTCCTTTGCTTTTGTGAGGGTCGCTCTGATCTTGTCCCGCAGGGAGGCGGGGGTCAGCACCTCGACCGCCTCGGCGAACTGGAGCGCCCAGTAATGCATGGCGTTCGGGCTGGCGGTGAGGGAGACCAGCAGGGTGTGTGCGGCGGTGCCCGGGGTGATGCGGACGTCCTCGCCGAACCAGTCGATCACATGATCGATATAGCCCTCGTCCACGAGAAAGGTGATGCGCTCCGGCGGGTCGGAGAACATATACGGCATGGCGGTCGTAAGGGTGCGGAAGTCGATGCCGCCCTCGAAGCCCCTGACCTCGCGGATCGGCATGACGGGCTCCTCCGAGAGGGTCATGCTGCGGATGCGGTCGAGGCGGTGGTACACCATGTGCCCCCAGTAGCGGCTGTACCCCATGAGGTAATAGCGCTGGTTATGCAGGATGAGGCAGTACGGCGTGACGCACTGGCGGGAGGATCGGTGCAGTTTGCCGTCGGCACCGTACTTATAGTAATCGTAGACGACCGCCTTTTCGGCGTCGATCGCCTCGCTCACGAGGTCGATGCTGTAGAAGACCTCGCGGTTCCCGGTCTTGTGAAAGTCGTCAACCGCGTGGATATAGCGGATGTTCTTGCGGAAGTACCGGTTCTCCTCCGCGGCGAGCCGGTCGATGAGGTCGCGCGACTGGCGGGCGCTGATGTACCGGCTGGACAGCACGGCATCAATGAGTAGCCGTATCTCGGACGGCTCGTAGGTGCGCGCGTTCAGGTAGGCGCCGCTGTGCGTCTGTACGACGTCGTACCCTGCTTCGGCGAGCAGGGACAGGTTCCGCCCCACCGCTTTGCGCTCCATTTCGATCCCAAAGTGCGTTTGCAGCCCGGCGGCAATCTCCTCCTGCGTCAGCGGATGGTCGGCGTCGGTCTCCGTGCGGAGGATGTCGAGGATGCGCAGGAGCGCCAGCTTTTTGCTCTCGGTCGCCATAGCGGTGCCCGCCTTTCTCATATCGGTACTTCTATTGAAGCACATCCGGCGCCGGATTGCAAGGGGGGCGGTCGGTGATGATCCCGCTATCAAACCGGCACAGGACGGGGAGGCACAGGGGCGCCGCGCCGCCCCGGAAGACAGAGATCTCCCCGGGCTCTGCCGCCGTACCGGTGCGGATGCGGTAGTAGGCGTCCGTATAGAGGAACGCGACGGCGTCAAAGAGAGGGAGGACATCCTCCCACCCCACGAGGTCGCCGGGCCCCGGGCGCTTGTCGCGGCGGCGCTCGAGCGGGTAGCGCGGGACGGGGGCGGTGATGATCACGCGGGTCCCCCGCGCCGCCGTCGCGGTGAGGAGCTTTGTCAGCTCTCCTCGCTCCGGGGGGAGCGCGTTCTCCTGCTCGATGACGATCAGCCCGGTGTCGCCGGGCGTCGTCGCCCGGTCGTCCGCGGGGCGGAGGAACCTCTCCCCGCCCCGCACGGCGCCGCCCGCCCTGACGCGGGCGCGTTTTTCGGGGTCCTGTGTCAGAAAGGTGACCCCTCTGCCCCTCGTCCTGCCGTAATACTGCGCGAGGCGGACGGCGAGCGTGGTTGTCCCCATCCCCGGGCGCGCGGCGAGGAGCAGGGAGGGGTAGGTCAGTAGCTGTTCGGCGTAGTGCATCGCTTTTTTCCTCCTGCGTCAAGAATAGCACTTTCCGTGTCCCGTTTCCGGTACAGGGGCTGCGGTATCATGGAGGTGTCAAAGGAAAGGAGGATGACCAAATGGCGACTGCATTTTTACGGGACAAGTACGGCGCGTTCATCGGCTCCATCGAGACGAACGGGGAGCGGCAGACGCTCCGCTCACAGCACGGAGCCCTGCTCGGCACCTTTGACGGGCGCGACACCCGCGACGCCCACGGTGCCCTCGTCGGGCACGGCAACCTGCTGACGATGCTGCTCCCGAGGAAATGAACCGGGAGAGAGGGGCAAAAACCGGCACCCATCGGGTGCCGGTCTTTTTTGCGGCGCCGGAGCGCTCGCCCCGGGAGTTGAGAAACGCGCGGGAATGTGCTACAATACGGGGTGGCGGGTCGCGGAGCCGCCCACGGGTGCGGGTGCCGCGCCCGGAATACACGAGGGGAGCCCTCACAGGAAGAAGCAGATATGCAGGTCACGGAAGAACCACGGCAGCAACAGGATCCAAAGGATAAACGAAATTCCACGAAGCCGCAAAAGCGGCGGCATACAGGCGGTCGGCGCCCCGGTCGGGGCGACATGACGGCGGAGCTCGCGGGAGGAAAGATCCTCCCGCTCATCGTCCGGCTGTCGGTGCCGGCGGTCGTCGCGCAGCTGATCACCTTTTTATATAACATTGTAGACAGAATGTACGTCGCCCGCATCGCGGACGTCGGGATGGACGCGCTCGCTGCGCTCGGGATCGTGCTGCCCATTACGCTCATCATGCAGGCGTTCGCGAACCTGGTGGGTCTCGGCGGCGCGCCGCGGGCGGGCATCCGCATGGGAGAGGGGAACCGGGCAGAGGCGAACGGGATTTTCAACGTTGCCACAGGTCTCCTGCTGTGCATCGGGGTGTTCATCGGCGCGGTCGCTTTCGGGTGTGCGCTGTCCATCGTCCGGCTGTTCGGCTGTCCACCGAGCGCCGAGGCGTTCGCGGTCTCGTACCTGAAAATTTATGCCTGCGGCACGGTCTTTGTGATGCTGGCGCAGGGGCTCAACCCGTTCATCCAGACGCAGGGGTATTCTTTTGTCGCCATGGGCACCGTCCTGCTCGGTGCCGTGCTCAATATCCTGCTCGACCCGCTCTTTATTTTCACGTTCGGCATGGGCGTCCGCGGCTCCGGTCTGGCGACGGTCATCTCGCAGGGGTGCTCCGCTTTGTGCGTGGTTGCTTTCTTTTTCACGCGGCGCAGTCTGTTCCGCTTCCGGCTCCGGGAGATGCGCCCCGCCCCCGCGCGGGTCGGGAGCATTGTTTCCCTCGGCTTCACGCCGTTTGTCATGACGATCACGGAGTGCGCCATACAGGTCGTGTTCAACATCAACCTGAACCGCGCCACAGGGGGAGACCGGGACTATACCGCCGCCCTGACCGTCATGCTCAGCGCGCTCCAGCTTATCTCTCTGCCGCTGAACGGGCTCGGCAACGGTGTACAGCCCTTCGTCAGCTACAACTACGGGCGGGGAGACGAAGCGCGGCTCAAAAAGGGCATCCGTTATGTGACCGTGATCGCGTTCGTGTTCTGTCTCGCAATATGGTCGGTGTCGCTCGCCGTGCCGGAGCTGTACGCGCGCCTGTTCTCCGCGAGCGAGAGCGTCACCGCCATCGTCAAAGCCTACTGCCCGCTGTTCCTCATGGGGTCCATCATGTTTTTCGTGCAGATGACGCTCCAGAACGTCAATGTGGCGCTCGGGCAGGCGCGGCTCGCGCTGATGCTCGCCGTGACGCGTAAGGTCATCATCCTGATTCCGCTGTGCTTTATTCTGACGAGCGCCATCGGGTACCCCGGTGTGTATCTCTCCGAGGGCATCGCCGACTTCGCCGCCGGGCTCATTACGGCGATTGCCATCTTCACGTCCTTCCCCCGGATCTTCCGCCGCCGCGCGGCAGAGGTGGCGGCAGAGCGGGCGGTGCCGGGCGGTACACCGGCGGCGGGCGGGGGCGACCCCGTGCCCCGGTGACCCCCGGGTTTAAACGGTCGAAAACAAAAACCGACGCCGCCGGGCGTCGGTTTTAATGATACGGGGTGCCCGGTTTTCCGGGCACCCCGCCGATTTCTTATGCATCTTCGGCGCTCCGGCGCGTTTCTCCGGAGGCACGCGGTAAAGATGCGGGGGAGGTCGCCGGCGTTAGAGGCGCGGGGGCTCTATCCACGCGCGGGCGCCGTCCGCGTCACCGGGGGGGAACGCCCGCCCCCCGAACTGTTTGCATGGATGTCCGCACACGGGCTTGCAAAACACCGGGGCTTGTGGTACAATAAGCAAAACACGGATGGGGCGTTTCATGCGCTCTTATTCTATCAACTGTGAGGCATTATCATGCAAGAAAACAAGGCACCGAAAAAACGCGTCATCCTGACCGGCGACCGCCCGACGGGCAGGCTCCATGTGGGGCATTACGTCGGCTCGCTCAAGGAGCGGGTGCGACTTCAGAATTCCGGCGAGTTCGACGAGATTTACATTATGATTGCGGACGCACAGGCGCTCACCGATAACGCGGAGCATCCCGAAAAGGTGCGCGGCAACATTATGCAGGTCGCGCTCGACTATCTATCGTGCGGCATTGACCCCGCGAAGTCCTGCATCTTCATCCAGTCGATGGTGCCGGAGCTCACAGAGCTGACCTTTTATTATATGAACCTCGTCACGGTGTCGCGCGTACAGCGCAACCCCACCGTCAAGGCGGAAATACAGATGCGTAACTTTGAGGCGAGCATCCCGGTCGGTTTCTTCTGCTATCCCATCAGCCAGGCGGCGGACATCACCGCGTTCCATGCGACGGCGGTGCCGGTCGGGGAGGACCAGCTCCCCATGCTCGAGCAGTGTACCGAGATCGTGCGCAAGTTCAACAGCGTGTACGGCGAGACGCTGACCGAGCCGGGCATTATCCTGCCGAAGAACCGGGCATGCCTGCGCCTGCCCGGCATCGACGGCAAGGCGAAGATGAGCAAGTCGCTCGGCAACTGCATCTACCTCTCGGATACGCCGGAGGAGGTCAAAACCAAGGTCATGTCCATGTTCACCGACCCGACGCACCTGCGCCGCGAGGATCCGGGGCACACCGAGGGGAACCCGGTGTTCATCTACCTCGACGCGTTCGCGCGGGACGAGCACTTTGCGGAATTTTTGCCGGAGTATGAGAACCTGGAAGCCCTGAAGGAGCATTATCGTCGCGGCGGGCTCGGCGACGTCAAGGTCAAGAGGTTCCTCTGCGACGTCATGCAGGCAGAGCTCGCCCCCATCCGTGAGCGGCGCGCCTACTGGGAGAGCCGCCCCGAGGAGGTCTATGAGATCCTGAAGGCGGGCAGCGCCCGCGCCGAGGCAACTGCCGCCGGGACGCTCCGCGAGGTGCGCCGCGCCATGAAAATCGACTATTTCGACGACGGCAATCTCCTCAAAAACTAAAACGTCAGCATCCGCCCGCCGAGGGGATCCCACGGCGGGCGGTCTTGCTTATACGACGGCGCGCCGCCCGGTTTTCCGGGCGGCGCGCTGACCTTTATGGTTCGGGTCGGTATCGTATCCCCCGCTTTGTGCAGGACGGAGCAGCCGGTTGCCCGATGCCGCGTGGCGGATGTGCCGAAAGCGTTTTTCTTCGCAAATGCCGCATAGGCATCCTCAAACGCTTTGGCTTTCGTATAGGTCTCCCGTTTTTCTTTGGGTTCCCGTCGCCCCGGGGCTTATTGTCCGCCGAAAACGGGGAAGGCGGAGAGCTCGCCGTAATCCTTGATTTTATCGAGGGAGCGGAGCGTCTCCATGTCGCTCGGCAGGATCGTGAAATCGACGGCGGCGTTCTCCTTTATGTGGGCGGCGCTCGACGCTTTCGGCAGCGAGACCATGCCGAGCTCAAGCGTATAGCGGATGCAGAGCTGCGCCGGTGTGACGCCGTACGCCGCGGCGAACCGCGCGATGACGGGGTTGTCCAGCGCCTTTCCGTGGGCGATGGGGGAATACGCTTCGGTAACGATCCCCGCGCGGCGGCAGGTGTCGATGAGCGCCTCCGGCGTGTTTGTGATGTGGGTGAGGATCTGGTTGACCATCGGGCGAACGCGGCAGGTGCCGAACAGGTTGTCGAGGTCGTCGGCGAGGAAGTTGGAGACGCCGATCGCGCGGAGCAGCCCTGCGTCATAAGCATCCTCCAGTGCGCGCCAGACCTCGCGGTTCTCGGCGAAATAGCGCTTCTCCGATCGGAACTCCGCCCATGGCCGGGGTGCGTGGATGAGCATGAGATCGATATAGTCGAGCCCCGTTTTCCGGAGCGTCTCGCGGATGGATGCCGCCGCCGCGTCATAGCTTTTCAGCTCCGCCGCCACCTTGCTCGTGAGAAAGATGTCCTCCCGCGCGATGCCCGAGCGACGGATGCCCTCGGCGACGCCCGTCTCGTTGGCGTATGCCTGCGCCGTGTCGATGTGACGGTAGCCGAGCTCGATCGCCGTCTCCACCACTGCCGGGGCGTCCGCCTCCGGGATCATCCAGGTGCCGAGCCCGAGGCGCGGGATGCGGACCCCGTTCGAAAGTGTATCGTATGCGTTCAGTATCATAGCAAAAACCTCCGTTCGTTTGATTCCCGCCGCCGTGCGGCGGGCGGGGGTATCTCACCCCCTGACGTCTCTACTATACAACCTGAAGTTAGCTCCAAGTCAAGGGATAAAGCGGTGAACTTTTTGTTAAAAATGCGTTGCGCGTTTCGGTTGCCGGAGAGAAGTCTTCCGCAAACGCGGGCGACCGATGGTCGCCCCTACGGGGGTGGCGGTGAGGGATAGGCGATGGTCGCCCCTACGGGGAGAACGGCGCGGGGACAGGCTGCGGGCGTTGACACGACATCGGGAAAGGGGAGAATGTCGTCGTGTGCGCGGTTGACGCGGGGGAAGGCGCTATCATCGTTTTGTGACCGGCAAGGTTTTTATATTTCTGTAGGGGCGACCATTGGTCGCCCGTTCCGACCGCGAAAGGACAGCGGGCGGCAAACATAAAAAGTTTTTGGGAAACGCGGGCGACCAATGGTCGCCCCTACAGAGCGAGCGGTGTGACGGAGTGGCAAGGCACGGGTGCCGCACGGTCGGCGGGCGAGAGAAATCTAACATAAACGCGGGCGACCAATGGTCGCCCCTACGGGGGCGGCGGTGAGGGATAGGCGATGGTCGCCCCTACGGGGAGAACGGAGCGGGGGATAGGCGGTGGTCGCCCCTACGGGGTGAGAGCGTACAGGGGCAATCGGGTGGAGCCGGAGCGACTGGTGCGGGCGGGGGACAGGCGATTTTGCAACGCGCGGGGAGGGCATTGCAGTGAAGTTTTTTATTAGGCGCAAGGCGTGGGGGCAAATATCGGGGTAAAGGTCTTTGGGAAAAGCGGGGTGGCGGGGGCTGTTGCCGGAATTCTCACAAAAAAGAAAAAACGGCATTACGCCCGAAAAACCGGGCACAACGCCGATGGAATGGAGGGGGTTACATCTGCTCTCCTGCAGGGAGCAGATTGGTCATGCTCCGGAGGCTGATGCCGAGGGTCGAGAGGTTGTGCAGGAGGGCGGAGGTCGTCGGCGGGATGACGCCCGCGACGCCGAGGGCGATCAAGCCGAGGTTGAAGGACATGATGAAGCGGTAGTTGTGGCGGATGCGCGTCATGAGCAGGGTCGAGAGGCGGCGCAGGGTGATGAGGGCGCGCAGATCCTCCGAGGCGACGGTGACGTCCGCAATCTCGCGCGCAATCGCCGCGCCGGTGCTGATGGCGATGCCGACGTCCGCCTCCGAGAGGGCGGGCGAGTCGTTCACGCCGTCGCCGACCATGATGACGGTGTGCCCCGCGGCACGGGCTTTTTTGATATAGTTTGCCTTGTCCTCGGGGAGCACTTCGGCGTAAAATTCATCCACGCCGACGGTCCGCGCGACGGCGGCGGCGGTGTCCTTGTTATCCCCGGTCATCATGACGACGTGGCGGATGCCGCAGTCGTGCAGTGCCCGGACGGCGTCTGCCGCCTCCTCACGGAGCGGGTCGGCGATGCAGATAACGGCGGCGAGCGTCCCGCCGATCGAAAGATACAGGTGCGAATACTCCGGCGGGAGGGCGGCGAACTTCTTTTCACTGCCGCGCGGGAGCTTCACGCCCTCGTCCTCAAAGACGAAGTGGGCGCTGCCGATCAGCACTTTCTTGCCGTTGACGGTGCTGGAAATGCCGTGTGCCACGACGTACTCCACGCGGGAATGGTATTCCTCGTGCGAGAGCCCGCGGCGGCGCGCCTCCTCGACGACCGCGTTCGCGATCGAGTGCGGATAGTGCTCCTCGAGGCAGGCGGCGAGGCGGAGCATCTCGTCGGCATCATGCCGCCCGAACGTGATAATCTCCGTCACCGTCGGGGTTGCACGCGTGAGCGTCCCCGTCTTGTCAAACACGATGGTATCCGCCGCGGCAACGGCTTCCAGGAACCTGCCGCCCTTGACGGACACGCGGTAATGGCTGCACTCCCGCATGGCAGAGAGGACGGCAAGCGGCATCGACAGCTTCATCGCGCAGGAGAAATCGACCATCAGGCAGGCGAGGGTCTTCGTCACGTTGCGCGTCAGGAGCCACGTTGCCCCGGTGCCGAGGAAGGTCAGCGGCACCAGCCGGTCCGCGAGGCGGGACGCCTTGTCCTCTGCCGAGGACTTCAGTTTTTCGGACTCCTCGATCATGTGGACGATGCGGTCGTATCTGCCGCTCCCGACCGGGTGCTCGACGCGGATCACGCAGGAGCCCTCCTCGACGGCACACCCGGCGTACACCGGCGCGCCCACGCCCTTCGGGACAGGGGCAGACTCGCCCGTCATGGAGGACTGGTTGACCGTGACCTGCCCCTCGACCACTCTGCCGTCGAGCGGGATCATGTGCCCCGTCCGCACGACCACGAGGTCGCCGACAGAGACATCTCCGATATCGGACAGGACCTCGCCCGCATCGGTCTTTTTCCATACCCGGTCCACGTGCAGCGACATGGCGCTCGCGAGGTCGGCGACGGATTTCTTATGCGTCCACTCCTCGAGCGTCTCACCGATCCCGAGCAGGAACATGACCGATCCTGCGGTGCCGAAATCACGCCGCAGGAGCGAGATGCCGATCGCCGTCGCGTCCAGCACCGGCACCGTCAGGTGCCCGCGGAGCAGCGCTGCCGCGCCGGCGCGCAGGTAACGCACGGAGCGCACCGTGGCGATTACCGCGCGCACGGGCGCGGGGAGAAAGAGCTTGGATAGTGCACGGCGCGCCACCTGACCGACGAGCTTTTCTTCATACTCGCGGTTGAGCGCGCGGGCGGAGTGCGCCGGGGCAACTCCCGCCGCCTCGGCGGCGCTGAAGGAAAAGCCAGCGAGCGCGCGCAGTATCTCCTCCCTGCCGGAGGTAAAGGTGATGACGGCATCTCCCGTGCGGTCATAGACCTTCGCCGAGCGGACGCCGGGCAGGGACGAGAGCGACGCCTCCAGCAGATCTGCCTCCCCGAGGGTCATGCCGCCGGGGACACAGTGGACGCGCAGGCGCCCGGAGGATGTATGTAAAACAGTGCATTTCATACGATGTTCTCCACAAAGAAAGCCGCCCCGCGGGGCGGCTCCGGTGTTATGCCTCCGCGTTCTCCTCCGCGGTGTCTTCGACGACGATGACGTCGTCGGCGGCCTTCGCGGCACGGCGCGCGTTCAGGTCTTTCGCGTCAGCGAGGATGTCGCCGGCGTTTTCCTTCACCTTGGTGACGGTGGTCATGACCCCGTCCTTGACGCGCAGGGCAGCGGCAGTCGTGTGCGTGTAGACCGTTTTCGCCGTTTTGGTGCAGAGCGCTTTGATGCCCGCGGTGCCGAACAGGACGCCGGCGGCGAACAAACCGAATTTTCCGAGACTCATAAGATAACCTCCCGCAAGTCTTTTTTTCTTAATATAACGCAAGTTTTTTGCGTTTTCAAGAGGGGAAGGCGATTTTTTTTCGTCTTTTTTCCGGGGTGGAGGAGGCTCCACGGCGCCGCCCGGGGGCAAAGCAAAAGGGGCGCGCCGCATGGCGCGCCCCTCCGCAGATCAAAAGGTGAAGCGGCGCTTGCCGATTACTTCACGGATTTGACGATGTTGGTGATCTCGTTGATGTACAGGACGGAGAGCGGAATCGCAAGGCAGTTGCCCTTCGCGTAGCCGGCGTTCTCCAGTGCTTCGGCAAAAGCCTGCGCATCCTCGTTCGAGGAGACATCCTTGACGAGCCCCTGGATGGTGGCGCTGTCGTCGTATGCTTTCTTCATATCCTCGGTTGCCTTGAACTCGACAATCAGGACGGAGGTCAGACCGTTGCTCTCTTTGGTGAGCAGATGGAGAGTAACCGTGAGGTCATCTTTCTCCAGTTCTTCCTTGATTTTGGTGGAGACGTTCTCGAGGGCAGTGTTTTCCTTGTAGCCCTCTTTCTCAAACGCTTTTTTCAGCGCGGGGTACTTGTTGCAGGAGACGAGCATGGTCGCCATGGCGGCGACGAGCAATACGAGCGCAAGGACGCGGGTCAGGTTTTTCATGGGTTTTCAATCCTCTCTTAATGAATGAATCGGGGGCGGGAAGACCGTTCTCCGCCGCTCTCCCGATTTCATTATAGACAGAGCGCGGCGCGCGGTGCAACGGACAAATGCGGTGCCGACGGTAAAAAACGGACAAAATGCAAAAAGTGTCCGGATTTTGACGAATGCTGTCGCTCCGTCTCTTTACAAAAAGCGTGGGTTTATGATAAGATGGATTTACCGTGCCCCGGGGAGCGCCCGGGGCGGGCGGATACGGGCAATTGCCCTCCGACAAAGGAGAACCCATGGCACAACGGGTCACCAGTGAAAATACGAAACGGATGTTTGCGGACGCCCTCAAGGGCGCCCTCCAGAAGAAATGCCTTTCACAGATCACGGTCAAGGAGCTGGTCGCG
Source organism: uncultured Eubacteriales bacterium (assembly GCA_934371135.1). Taxonomy (GTDB): domain Bacteria; phylum Bacillota; class Clostridia; order Oscillospirales; family CAG-272; genus UBA1740. The sequence continues at coordinate 18,756 of CAKRNO010000013.1, read as the reverse complement.
TCTTGCGGCGTCAATCACAAGACCTTTTACTATCATTTCCGCGACATATACGATCTCGTGCATTGGATGCTGGACTGCGAGACGGAGCCGCTGCGGCGCGGACTGGACGCTACGAACAGCTACGAGGACGTCGTCCGTTATCTGCTCGACTACATCCGGGAGAACGGCTATATGCTCAACTGCCTCTGCAACGCCATCGGCAAGCAGGAGTTCTACGCATTTATCCACGAGGATCTGTCGGACATTGTCCGCCGGCTGGTTCTGACGGAGACGGAGCGACAGGGTGTGGACCCGGATGACCCGTACATCGCGTTTCTCTGCGGCTTTCTCGCCAAAGCTCTCTCCGGGATGCTCCTCGATTATCTGGTCGTCGGCGCAACGGAGACGGGGGAGGACGAGCTGGTGCATTACGTCGTCTATACATTCCGCACGACGGTCGGGGCGCTCCTTTCGGGGCTCGCGGAGCTGCCGCGGAAGGCAGAGGGCAAAAATAGGTCAAAGAACGGTGTGACGCCCGGAAAACCGGGCGCCTCCCGGTAATATCAAAACAGCGGGCGGCATCCCTGCCGCCCGCTGTTTCTGCGCCGCGCTCCGCACGGCGGGGGAAAAAGCGACAAAATCATGAAAAATCATGAAAATAACGGAAAAAGGGGTTGCAATCCGCGCCCCCCGGTGCTATACTGAAACGGAAGTTAGCATACGCTAACTGACTCGCCCCCATTGCGCGTGCCGCCGGAGAGCGGCATGAAACAAGAGCGGGGCGCTCCTTTCGGTGCTGGAGTTAGCCTATGCTTACTCGCACCGCGACGCCGGAGGGCGGCTGCGAGAACAGCGCGGCGCGCCCCGGAGAAAGGCACGGGCGGCGGGGGAAGTGCCGCTGTCACAGCCCTCATTACACTACGTTATTAACATTGCATACCGACACGAAAGCAGAGGAAACCGTCATGAAAAACATTGTGGAATTCCAGAACGTCAGCCGCGTTTACACCGCGGGGGATCACGAGCTGCGTGCCCTCGACGGCGTGAACATGACGCTCACCGAGGGGTCGTTCGTCGTCATCCTCGGGCCCTCCGGAGCGGGGAAAAGCACGCTCCTCAACCTCCTCGGCGGGCTGGACAGCCCGACGGAGGGGAAAATCCTCGTGGACGGGCAGGATATCTCCCGCCTCACGGGGGACGAGCTCGCCGCCTACCGCGCGGCGACCGTGGGGTTCGTCTTCCAGTTCTACAACCTGGTGCCGACCCTGACGGTGCACGAAAACGTCAAGCTGGTGGACGAGATCGCGCCGGATCCGCTCTCGGCGACCAGGATGCTCGAGGAGGTCGGGCTCTCCGACCATCTGAAGAATTTCCCGTCCGAGCTCTCCGGCGGTGAGCAGCAGCGCGTCTCCATCGCCCGCGCACTGGCGAAAAATCCGAAAATCCTGCTCTGCGATGAGCCGACGGGGGCGCTCGACTCCGAGACGGGGGTGCTCGTCCTCAAGCTGCTGCTCCGCATGGCGCGCGAATACGGCAAGACCATCGTCATCGTCACGCACAACCAGAACATCGCCAGAATGGCGGACACGGTGATCCGCGTCAAGAACGGACACATCGTTTCGCAGGAGGTGCAGGAGCACCCCGCCGCCGCTGACGAGATCGACTGGTAAGGAGGCGCCTCATGCTGCTGAAAAAACTATGGCGCACCATCGGCGTCTACCGCGCACAGTTCATCTCGATGATCCTGATGATCGCCATCGGGGTCGGTATTTTCGTCGCTTTCAATATGGAATGGAAAAGCATCGAGAAGAATACCGACAGTCTTTTCCGGGCGACCGGGTACGCAGACTTCCGGGTCGTGAGCGAAACGGGCGCCGCCTTCAGCGCCGGGGACCGGGAGAAGATCGCCGGCATTGCGGGGGTCGATGCGGTCAGCCGCTTCGTTTCCGTCGCCGTCAAGGTGACGGAGCGGGACAACACCGTCGCCCTCACCGTGACCGAGAACGAAAGCGTCTCGGGGATGCTCCTGCGCGCGGGCGCCGCGTATGATAAAACGGATATCGGGGGCATCTGGCTCTCCGACAAGTACGCCGCGGCGAACGACGTCGCCGTCGGCGACACGCTGACCCTCACCTACGAGGGGACAGAGTTCCGCGGCACCGTCCGCGGTCTCGTCAAGAGCGGGGAATACCTCGTCTGCGTCCCCGAGAGCGGCGGGCAGCTCATGCCGGACTTCCACAAGCACGGGTTCGCGTACATTTCCCCCGCGTGGTATGCGGAGGTGACGCGCGCACGGGTGGCGGCTGCCAGGGCTGACGCTGTCGCGACTGCCGCCGCCGCGTTGACCGGCGCGGATGCCGGGAGCGACACCTATCGCGACGCGTACCGGACGGCATACGATATTGCCTATACCGGCGCCTATGACGCCATCGGCGACGATGCGGACATCGCCTACTATGCGCAGGTCCATGTCCGGTCGGAGCTGGAGAAGAAGCCGTTTTCCGAGGCGGTGAACGAAGCCCTCGGGCGCACCAGCCTGATCCTCTCCCGCGACGAGAGCACGTCCTACGCCGCCGCCGAGGGAGAAGCGGAGGAGGGCAAAACGATGGCGTTGATCCTGCCGGTGCTGTTTCTGCTCATCGCGGTCCTCACCATGGTGACAACGATGCACCGCCTTGTCGCAAAGGAGAAAACGCAGATCGGCACCCTGAAAGCCCTCGGCTTCCGCGACCGGAAGATCCTCTGGCATTACACCTCCTTCGGGCTGATGATCGGGATCCTCGGGATCGCCCTCGGGGTCGTGATCGGTTACCCGCTCGCGCGGGTCATCATGAGTGAGACCGGCACGATGGGTACCTATTTTGATATGCCCGACTGGAAGCTGTGGTTCCCCGGCTTCTGCTATCCCGTGCTCGCCGCGGTGCTGGCGCTGCTCGTCGGCATCAGCTACCTCTCGACGCGGGAGATGCTCCGCGGCACGGCGGCGGACGCCCTGCGCCCCTATACGCCGAAGCGCGTGAAGCCGCTCCTCATCGAGCGCACCAGGCTGTTCCACAAGCTGTCCTTCGGTACGCGCTGGAACCTGCGCGACACCATGCGGCACAAAGCCCGCACGGCGATGAGCCTCATCGGGGTGGTCGGCTGTATGCTGATCGTCACGGCGTCCATGGGGATGCGCGACACGATGAGCGCTTTCCTCGACTCCTACTACACGGGCGCGACCAATTACGCGACGCGCATCTATCTCGCCGAGGGGGCGACGGATGCCGAGCGGGAAGCGGTCATCAATCAGTACGCGGGCGACGCGAGCGCCAGCGTGAGCGTCGAGCTCTTTGACGAGAAGCCCGTCTCGCTCGACATCTACCGCATCACGCACGACAAGGTGCGTTTCCCCGCCGACAAGAAAGGCTTCCTCCCGCTCCCGGACGAGGGCGCGTACATCTGCCGCCGCATCGCGGACGAGTACGGGCTCCACGCGGGTGACAAGGTGAAGATCAGCCCTTACGGCACGGACGAAACCTATGAGCTGACCGTCGCGGCGGTCATCCGCAGTGTGACGGAGGGCATTATCCTCTCGGACAGCTATGCCGATACGGTCGGCATCACCTACCACTTCGATTCGGTCTACACCGATACGAGCGGGTCGGAGGTCGCGCCGTCGCCGACGGTCAGCTCGACGCAGAGCAAGGAGGACATCGTCGCCTCGTTCGACAGCATGACAAGCCTCATGGACCTCATGATTGCGTTGCTCGCTTTCGCCGCCGTGCTGCTCGCTGCCATCGTGCTCTACAACCTCGGCGTCATGAGCTACACGGAGCGCTACCGTGAAATGGCGACGCTCAAGGTCGTCGGCTTCCGCGACCGGCGTATCGCAGGGCTGCTCATCGGGCAGAATATGGCTGTGACGGTCATCGGAATGATCATCGGTCTGCCGCTCGGGATCTGGACGCTCGGCTTCCTGCTCTCGCAGCTCGCGTCCGAATATGAGATGCGCGTCTCGCTCGGGCCCCTGACCTTCATCGTCAGCATCCTGCTGACCGCCGGGACCTCGCTCCTCGTCAGCCTGCTCGTAGCACGGAAAAACAAACATATCGATATGGTCGAGGCGCTCAAGGGCGCGGAGTGACCGGAAAGGAAAAATGATGACGAAATATACGGTCAAGGTCGAGGGAATGATGTGCGGTATGTGCGAGGCACATATCAATGATGCCTGCCGCCGCGTCCTGCCGCTCAAAAAGGTGTCCTCCTCGCACACCAAGGGGGAGACGGTCATCGTCGCCGCCGACGGGCTCACAGACGACGCCATCCTTGCCGCCTTCCGGGATACGGGCTACACCGCCGTGTCCGTCGCGCGGGAGCCGTACGAAAAGCGCGGCTTCTTCGCCCGCCTGTTCGGCAAATAACGCCGGGGGCGCGGGAGAAACGCCCGCCGCGGGAGCACGCCGCCCAATGGGGGGCGGAGACGATCATCGGATACGGAGAGGAGCCGGTTTTTCCGGCTCCTCTCCGTTTTTTATTTGTCGATGCGGACGGTACGGCGGCAGCCGCCGCGAGGGACTGCTGCCGGGTGCATGACGCGGACGGAACGGGCGGCAGGGGCAGGTAAACCCATCTGCGGTGTGTGGAAAATACACAGAATATGTGCGCATGGATTGTGCGTTTTGTGACTTTTGCCCGCGGGCGGGCGATGCACGCGTTGGAAAAAGTGACTAAAAAGCGCGCGGAATTTCGTGTGGAGTGTAAATTGCCGCGTCACCTCCCGGCATGGTAAAATAATTTGTAATATATTTCAGTGACCGCGGGAGCGGTCGGGAGGACTTTATGAACATAAGAAAACACATCGGTGCCCTTGTCGCGGTGATGCTCATCGCCGTGCTGGCGGTTTCGGCGCTGGCGGGGTGCGAGAGCACCTTTGAGGTCACCTTTGACCCTGCGAACGGGCAGGCACCGACGGTCGTCACCATCCGCAAGGGGGAGACGCCGACCATGCCTGCGGACCCTGTCCGGGAGGGCTACATCTTCCGCGGATGGTATCTCGACGACGTGCAGTACGGCGGCGGCGCCCTCACCGGCGACGCGACGCTGACGGCGCGCTGGAGCGAGAACCGCTATACCGTGACCTTTGACACGGCAGGCGGCACTGCCGTCAACCCGGCGAGCGTCAACCACGGCGCGACCGTGGCGGCACCCGAGGGTGTGACCCGTGACGGGTATTATTTCGTCGGCTGGTATCTCGGCGACGAGGCATACGATTTCACGACCCCGGTGACCGGGGACATCACGCTCGTGGCGCGCTGGACGCTCTACACCTACCAGGTGACGTTCGACACGGCGGGCGGCTCGGAGGCAGCCCCCGGGACGGTGGCACACGGCGCGAAAGCCAAGGCGCCCACCGGCGTGACCCGCGAGGGGTACGACCTCGTCGGCTGGTACCTCGGCGACAGACTCTATGATTTCACGACGCCGGTGACCGGGGACATCACCCTGACGGCACGGTGGCAGATCAGGACCTATACCGTCCGGTTCGACACGGCAGGCGGCACCGCCGCCGCCCCGGCGAGCCCCGCACACGGCGAGACCGTGACGGCGCCCGGAAACGTGACCCGCGAGGGCTACAACTTCGTGGGCTGGTACCTCGGCGATGCGGCATACGATTTCGCAACGCCCGTGACCGGCAACCTGACGCTCACCGCACGGTGGCAGATCAAGACCTTTACGGTGCGTTTCGTCGATACGGACGGGACGGAGCTCGGGCGCGAGACGGTGGAATGGGGCAAGGGCGCGACGGCGCCCGCAGCACCCGAGCCCGCGGAGAATATGCTCTTTACCGGCTGGGACAAGGATTTTGACCGCGTGACGGAGGACCTCACGGTCACCGCCACCTACGCGAAGAAGATCTCCGTGCGCTTTGAGACGGAAGCCGGCGAGCTGCTCGGCACCCTCTATGTGCCGCAGGGCAGCGGCGTGACGGCGCCCGACATCTCCGCCCCCGGAGAGCAGTATGAGCTCGACGGCTACTTTGTGGGCGGTGAGCGCTACGACCTCGCGACGCCGGTCGCGTCCGACCTGACCGTCGTCGTCAGATGGAAGATCAGGACCTTTACCGTGCGCTTCGACCCCGCAGGGGGCGACGGGCGCGAGCCGCAGACGATCGAATGGGGCGGCACGGTGACAAAGCCGGAGGACCCGACGCGCACCTATTTCCGCTTCGGCGGCTGGCAGCTGAACGGGGAGGCATACGACTTCACGACCCCGGTCAAGAGCGATATGACGCTGAAGGCATACTGGATCAACATCCGCTACCGGGTGACCTTTGACTCGGACGGCGGCTCTGCGGTCAACGACGTGCTGGCGATCGCCGGCGAGCCGCTCACCAAGCCCGCGAACCCGACCAAGACCGGTTTCCGCTTCGCAGGCTGGTATGACGCGGACGGCACCGCCTGGAACTTCGACACCATCATCACGGGCGAGCTCACGCTGACGGCGCACTGGCTCGATAAGACGACCGCACCCGAGCCGACCGTGACGGATATTTACCTCGATCCCGGTACGGTGGAGATGTGGGAGGGGATGACCCTCAAGCTCGCGATGATGCCGTTTGCCGTCTCTGACGTGAAGGGCGCCTTCACCAAGCTGACCGCCGCGGGCATCACCATGCGCTTTGAGACGCTCGACCCCGATGTCGCCACGGTGGATAAGGACGGCAACGTGACCTCGGTCGGCGAGGGCGAGACGCTCGTGTACGCCGTCTTTGAGACGGACGGGACGATCAGCAACGGCAAGACCGACGTGACCGTCAGCGCGGGCGACATTTCGAACGCCGTGACGATCCGCGTCGTTGAGAAGCCGGCATACCTGAAGGCTTACGAAAACGACCCCGACAACCAGAAGATCACCCTCGGCGAGGTGACAGGGAAGGACATCAACAAGTATAAAAACTACCCGACGGGTGCCTACGGCGCGGCAAACATCGCGACCTGGTACGGTGGCGCCAACACGGTCTTTACCCTCACGGCGGACGACAATCTGATGGGCGACTTCGCCCAGTGGCTCGCCTGGTATGAGGCATACGGCATTCCGACGACGCTGTGCGCGCCGACGGGCTACTCTTATGAGAGCAGTGACCTGTGGAACGAGATGGTCGCGCAGGGACTGGATGTCCAGTCGCACTCGCGCTTCCACCGTGCCGCCGGGGATTATAGCAGCGGCAAGACTTCTTCGGCACAGGACTGGATGGACTTTTACGGCGGGGTGCTGGATATTGAAGCGTCAGGCGTCCGCTCGCTCATCATCGCGTATCCCTGCGGGTACAACAACGCCGAGCTCTCGAAGCTCCTCTACATCGGCGGCAGAGGCACCGGCGGGTACGTCAACGGCTTTGACGTCAACTACAACCAGACGGCGTCGTTCAGCGGGCTGAACGAAAAGCAGTTTGCCCAGCTCCTCGATATGGCGGAGAAGGGCAACGGCGGCTGGGTCTCGACGCACTACCACCAGATCGGCTCCAGCAAGGACAGTCTCGACGGGATGCTCGCCCGCCTCGTGCCGTACCTCAAGAGCGGCAAGCTCTGGTCGGCGACCTTTGCGGCGGCGGCACAGTACGGGCAGGAGCGCGACACCGCCACACTCACAATGGGCAACGTGGGGCGCGATGCCATCACCTTTACTCTGACCGACCGGATGAACGACCTGCTCTTTGACCATGCGCTGACGGTCAAGATCAAGGTGGACGGCACCTGGACCGCCGCGCGCGCTTATCAGAACGGTAAGGAAATGAACGCCCGGGTCGTCACCGACGGCGGCGAGACGTATCTCTTTGTGGACGCCATCCCCGACCGCGGAGAGGTCACGGTCGTGCGCACCGAGCTCTCCGGGCTCACGCAGGGCGCGGATCGTATCGCCTTCACGCCGAACGAGGCGGGCGACGGCTACACCGACAAGGTTATGACGCGCCGGTTCTATGTGACGGGTGATGCCTGGAAGAACGTTTACGCCGTGCAGAACGGCAGCCGTATCCATGCCGTTGCCGGCAACGACGGTGCCGACCGTTATGTGGACGTCACCTTTACGGTGGGCGGCGGCGAGGTCATCGTCGTCCCGACGACGGACCAGTTCGACGAGGCGGCGACGGTTTCCATGACGGATGTTTTCTACGGAGCGGTCACACCCGTCGCCGGTAAGAACATCACCATTTCCACGGCGGAGGAGCTGCGCCTCTTTGCCCGGTGGGTAAACAACAACCATGACACCACGGGGCTGACCTTCGTCCTCACGGACGATATCGATCTTGCGGGCGTCGATATGGATTCAATCGGATGGTATGTCCTCTGCAACAAGTCCTCGACGCTTCTGTTCGACCGCTCTTTCCGCGGTACCTTTGACGGACAGGGACACACGGTCTCGAACCTCGCGATCGATCATAACGGCTGCTCGACCGGCTTCTTCGGCTCGGCAGACGGCGCCGTCATCAAGAATGTCAAGATCAGGAACGCGTACATTTTCGGTATGCGGCAGACCGGCGGCATCGTCGGCAGACTGGTCAGAAGCACGCTGAACAACTGCACCTTTACAGGCACGGTTTCCAGCTGCGGTAAGGGCGCGGGACAGTACTCCGGTACGTTCGTCGGCGGTCTTGTCGGCGAGATGAGCGGCTCGCAGATTCTCAACTGCGCGGCGGAGGCGGAGATCCTCGTCTTCGGTGCCGCCAACCGCCATGCGGATATTTTCGGCAGCACCTACGAAAACAAATATACGCCCTACTGCAACGGCTCCTATGTCGGCGGCATCATCGGCAGGACCTCCGGCGCTGCCTCGACCATCCGGAACGTGAGCTTCAACGGCAAGGTGACGGTCGTCGCCGACGGTGAGGGCAACGGCAACGCGGTCGGCGGCTTCCTCGGCGGCGGTACCTACGCGACCGTTACGGACTGCTCCGTGACGGCAGAAGTCAGCGGGGGCGAGCGCGTCGGCGGTTTCGTCGGCTCGCACGAGGGCACCAACCAGGTGCTCACCATCCGCAACTGCGTGGCGAACGGCAGCGTCTCCGGTAACGACAAGGTCGGCGGCTTCGCCGGTTACATGGGCTACAACGGGCGTGCCAGCAGCGCCAACTGCTTCACGAACGTCCGCGTGAGCTACAAGGAGGGTGCAGAATTCGTCGGCGCCGTCATCGGGCAGGCGTTTGCGGGCCCGCAGACACCGAGCATGAAGCAGATGTATTACCTCCCGACGCTCAATCCCGGCCTCGCGACGCATACGCCCTACCAGGACGGCACCGTGAAGGTCAGCGTGCAGATCCTTGAGGCGGCAGATCCTGCCGCGGCGATGGCGGCACTCAATCCGCTCGCGGCAAAGGCGGGGGATCAGAGCTGGATCACCTCCGGCGACACCGTCACGCCCGTGCATTACCCCATCTGGCGCGTGGTATTTACGGACAAGGACGGCGGTGAGCTGGCGGCATACGACGTGCCGAACGGTATGGGCGTGGACGCCCCGGTGGCACCCCAGTATCTCGGCTTCCGCTTCACGGGCTGGAGCGCCGCGACCGATGAGGTGACCGGGGACATGGTCGTCCGGGCACTCTATGAGGTAGTTGATACGCATACGGTCATCTTCCTGGATAAGGACGGGAGCGAGCTTTCCCGCACGACGGTCAACGACGGCGAGGGCGTGACGCCCCCGGCGGCGCCCGAATACGAGGGCTTCCGCTTTACGGGCTGGAGCCATGCCACCGACAGCGTGACCGGCGACATGACGGTTACGGCGCAGTACGAGGTCGTGATTGTCCACAACGTCACCTTTGTCGAGAGGGACGGCGTGACTCCCATCGGGGAGACGCAGCGCGTCAACGACGGCGAGGGGGCGACTGCCCCCGAGGCTCCGGCGGTGGAGGGCTATGTGTTCATCGGCTGGAGCATGGACTTCTCCGAGGTGCACGGCGACCTCACGGTCGTGGCACAGTACGCGAAGCTGTGGACCGTGCGCTTCTATGGCTATGAGGACGTGCTCCTGGCGACCCTCTATGTGCAGGACGGCACCGGTGCGAAGGCACCCGGCGTGCCCTCCGTGGACGGCTACCGCTTCACCGGCTGGGCAGAGGATTTCTCGAACGTGACCTCCGACCTCGACGTCCATGCGGTCTACGTTGCCAAGTCGACCGACCCGGTTACTGTCGGGATCAAGCACGTCAGCGCCGCGGGCAGCTTCATCAAAAACCTGTCCAAATACCTTGACGGCGACATTGTCGTCTATGACTACCAGAAATGGACCCAAGCCAATCTCACGGCGGACGTCCTTGCCAACTGGGGCTTCGTCTCCGAGCAGGGGATGTCCGGCACGAACACCGGCGGCGGTTACGGTATCTTCTATAATCTTGAGCGCTATGAGCTCGCCTCCGGCATGACACCGTACACGCTCTGCGGGGGGAGTGTGTTCAACGGCAAGGGGCCGTATCAGGAAAACTATAAGGTCATCTCCTCGTTCGGAAACAGTTTCCAGGTGCTGGCGGTGCCGCTCTTTGATAAGGTGGCACAGCGCGTCGTGGTCATGACGTTCGTCTTCCAGGGGCCGTGGAGCGGTACGGGCGAGGCAAACCTCACGAAACTGTTCAAGATCACCTGGGAGGAGCTGACGGCGTTCTATCCGGCGGCGGATATGTTTGTCACCACCATGCACTGCGTGGCCAATACGCAGAGCGGCGGCAACAAGGGCCTTGCGGATCGTCTCACGGGGCTGGACGACACCACGCCGTTCGTGGACGGGTGGGATATGACCTGCCTGAACGAGAGCGCGCAGGTGGACGATGCCAGCACGTTCTACACGCTGGTCTATACGACTGCCGGCGAGGTCGGCACGGTGACCGTCAATGCGGCGCAGGTCGGCGCAGAAAATAACGTTCAGAACGGCGGCTACACCGTCACGGTACGCATCGGCAAGGAAGAAGAATAACGCAATTGCCAAACCGGAAAAAAAGCAGAGGGCATCCGTGCTCTCTGCTTTTCTTTCATTCTCGCGTTGCCCTCGCGAAAAACAAGGGCTCCGCGCATCCCTCGCAGGCTCGGTTTTTCGGAGCCCATGTTTTTATGCTTTTTCTGCGCCCCGGACGCGCCCCCGGCGTGTCCGGGGCTTGAAACCCTTGGTCCCGAAGTGGCTCGGGCACCCGGGGTCGTAAGTGTAAATACCAGCGTTCCGACCATAAAAAGAGGGGGCTCATGCCCCCTCTCATTTTTAAAACGAACGCTCTCTCATTTATGGTCGGAGTGGAACATTCGCCGCAGGCGAAACAGGATTCGGTTCGCGGAGCGAACACGAGTCCGGGAACCGGACCCATAGAGAAAGAGGGGGTTCTATGCCCCCTCTTTCTCTATGGTCGGAGTGACAAGATTCGAACTTGCGACCTCTTGGTCCCGAACCAAGCGCTCTACCAAGCTGAGCCACACCCCGTTATGAGCCGCAGAAAACGCGAAAATCGGGAGCGTTTTCCACAAATGCTCATTGATTATAGCACAGCCGTACCGGTTTGTCAAGTTTTCATAAAAAGTTTATTTGAGCGGGGTTGTGGGTGCGGCGCGTTACCCCGCGTCGGCGCAGGCGCCGATGAGCGGGAGCTCCCGCGCTCTGCCGCGCATGGCATAGGTGACGCCGCAGATTTTTAATATAATGGAAAGAAAGGCGATGATCTCCGTCACGGCGGCGAGCGCGGGACAGACCGCGGGCGCAAGGCTGTTCATGAGCAGCGTCAGCCCCAAAAGGGTCGCGGCAATGCCGTCCGCGAGGAGCAGGAGCAGCCCCTGCCCGAGGTGAAAGCGCACGAAGCGCGAGGAGCGCGCGAAAAAGAACGGAATCGCCCAGAGTACGCCCAGATAGGACAGCGCCGCCATCGTGCGGTGCGCGCGGACGTCACGCGGGGAGAATCGGTCGGTCGTGTCCTCGGTGTCGAGAATCTTTGCGTAGGCACGCCGCAGGGTTGCGTTCAGCCCCGGGGCGGGGTCCGCGGCATCCCCGCCGGACATAGGAGAACCGCTCCCGGCGTCTCTCTCCGGGGGCTCCTCCTCCGCCTCCGGCGGGGCGGCGGTCTCCTCGTCACATCCGGTGTGACACCGGGCATCAGCCGCGCCGGAGAGCTCCGGCTTTTCGGGCTCCTCCCCGACGGGCGGTATGTCGACGGCATCGTCCGCCTCCTCCGGGTCGGGGACGGGATAGCGCTCGTCATCGGGTGCGACACGGGCGCAGTAGGGGCAGAGCAGCCCCTCACGGATATATTTTCCGCAGGCGTTACAGTATGGCATAATTGCATCCTCCGTACCACAATGTATGCAGGGCACACCGGGATCATGCGACCACTCTCCGAAAACGAAAGCGACGGCGGCGCGGCAAGGTAAGGAGGGGGGAACAGGGCAGGAGGCGGAGCGGAGGGGCAGCCGGAAGACGCGCGGGGTAATACGGAGGGGCGGGCGGCTCGGAATGCGGCGGCAAACGGGCGCCGGAACAGGAAAAAAACGGGAGCGGAAGGGCGGCTCTCCGCGCGGATACGTGAAAACGTACAAAAACCGTATGGCAATTTGTTCACCTTACCGAAAATAGTTTTCGCCCCTTGCACCGGGGCGGCAAATAAGATATAATTTGGTAACTACGAGAATTTGTTTTTCCGCGTGCGGGAGCGCGCGGAGGTCATACGGAGGAACGCTCTCATGAAACAGTTACGGAAAGCCCTGCTTGTGCTCCTGCCTATCCTGCTGCTCGCCCTGGCGCTGGTCGCCTGCGGAGAAATGCCGATATCGCGTGACGCTGCGACCCTGCCGCTTGCGGACGGGACGCCGAAGTACCGGGGAGAGGGCGATGACGGCACGACCTGGGCGGTCTATGCGGACGGGACGCTCGTCATCGACGGCGTCTGCGACGAGATGGACGACTATGAGGAAGAAGCGCCCGCCTGGGCGGCATACGCCGGTGAGGTCACCTGCGTGAAGTTCGGCAGTGGTGTGAAGCACATCTCCACCCGGGCATTCGCCAATATGCGCGGCATCATCTGGGTGGACTTCGGCGGCGTCGGTGAGATCGGCGCCGGGGCGTTCACCGACTGCGTCAACCTGCGCCGCGTCGTGACGCCCGACACCCTCAAAACCATCGGCGACAATGCGTTTTCCGGCTGCTACCGCCTGCGCGAGGTCAGGCTCGCCGCGGTGACCGAAGTCGGCACACTCGCTTTCGGCGGCTGTCCCGCACTCGTCTCGGTCGAGGTACCGGAGGGGCTGGATATGACGGACGCGTTCGACGAAAAGAACCAGGTGCGCAAGGACGGCAGCGGCTACCGGAAGATCACAACGGATGAAAACGGGTTTCTGCTCGACGGCACCGTCCTCGTCGGCTACGACGGGCGCGGCACCGAAATCAGCATCCCCGCGGGCATCACGCAGATCGGGGATTACGCGTTCTACATGAACACGCAGATCACCTCGGTGGTTATCCCCGACACCGTGACCGGGATCGGGGCGCACAGCTTTGAAAACTGTTCCGCCGTCAGGACGGTCAGCATCGGCCGCGGGGTCGGCCTCATCGGCGACAGCGCGTTCCGCGGCTGTGCCCGGATCGAAACGGTGGAATTCTCGGCGGAGGACTGCACCTCCTATCCTGCAGACGGCGGGCTGTTCGCCGGGCTGCCGAGCCTCTCCTCTCTCCTCATCGGCAGCGACGTCACGGAGCTCCAGGCAGGGATGTTCGAGGGCTGTACGGCGCTCCGGAGCGTGCGGCTCTCCGACCGGATGGACGCCATCCCCGAACGTCTGTTCGCGGGCTGCACGTCGCTCTCCGACGTGGTGATCGGCAGCGCGACGGCGTACATCCGGGAGGGGGCCTTCCGCGGATGCTACTCGCTGAAGAATGTGGACATTCCGGCGACGGTCAAGACCATCTTCAAAGAAGCTTTCCGCGACACCGGGCTCATCCGCCTGGAGCTCCCCTCGGTCAGCAAAATTCAGGACAACGCTTTCTACGGCTGCTCCTCGCTCGTCAGCGTGGTGCTCGGCACGAACGGCAGCCTTACCATTTCCGCCGGTGCGTTCGGCGGGTGCTATAAGCTCATCGACGTGGTGAACCACTCGACCAAGACCCTCACCGCCGGCAGAACGACCAACGGGCAGGTCGCCTACTACACCACCTTCGCGCCTGCCAAGTCGGGCTCCTCCCGCGTGCAGGAGCAGGACGGCTATCTGTTCTTTGTCGATCCCGCCAATGCCGACAACGTGTACCTCGTCGGGTATGCGGGGAACGACGCCGAGCTGACCCTCCCGGCGAGCTTTGGTGGCAAAAAGTATTCCATCTACAAATATGCGTTCCGCGGCGAGGGCGGGATTACCTCGGTGAAGCTCTCCGCCGGCGTCAGCGGGATCGGCTACCGCGCCTTCTGTGATGCGTTGCGCCTCGGCACGTTCGATGCCTCGGCGGCGACGGGGCTCACGACGATCGGCGAGGAGGCGTTCCGCGGGTGCGGGGCACTTACGGGCGTGGCGCTCCCGGGTACGCTTACGGACATCGGGGCTTGCGCCTTCTACCGCTGCTCGGCGCTCGGCGCTGTGGTCATCCCCGACGGCGTGACGGCAATCGGTGAAGCGGCGTTCTCGGAGAGCGGTGTGACGGCTCTCACGTTCGGCCGCGGTGTGACGGCGGTGCCGACCTCCGTCGCCTACGGGTGCGATCGCCTGACACAGGTGAACTTTCTCGGCGTCGTGACCGGGATCGGCAATGCGGCGTTTGACGGCTGCGTGCGGCTCGCGGAGATCACGCTCCCCGCGACCCTGAAGACCATCGGCTCGAGCGCCTTCCGCGGTGCGGAGCGGCTCCTGACGGTCGTCCTGCCGGACAGTGTTACGTCTGTCGGCGCCGGTGCTTTTGAAGACTGCGAGCGGCTCGTCAGCGTGACGGTCGGCGCGGGGCTCGGCGAGATCGGTGCCTATGCGTTCCGCGGCTGTGACCGTCTCTTTGAGGTGGTCAACCACGGGAACACGACCTTACAGCTGAAGTGCGGCGACGCGTCCTACGGTGCGATCGCCCTGAACGCGACCAATATCCGGACTGCCACCGCGGTGGAGCGGGACGGTGACTTCCTCTGGCTGGAGGAGGGCGGCGTCCACTATCTGCTCGGATATGTCGGCAGTGCGACGGAGCTGACCCTGCCCGTAAGCAAGGGCGGTGCGGCATACGAGATCGCGCCCTATGCGTTCGCTTATGCCGACGTGACCAAGGTGACGCTCGGCGACAAGACGGTCGCCATCGGCGAGCGCGCGTTCATGAACGCCGCCCTCACCGAGGTGACGCTGAACGCGAGCCTCAAGAAGATCTGCAATCATGCGTTCGCTTCGACGCCGCTTGCCCGGGTGACCTTTACTGGGTACGCCTGCGAGGAGATCGGTGACGGCGCGTTCCGCGACTGTCAGAAGCTCGTGACGCTGGAGATCAAGAGCGACGGGACGTCCCTCGGCTTCGGGTGCTTTACGGACTGCGTGGCGCTCCGTGAGGTGACCTTCAGGGCGAGCGACGGGAGCGACAACGCGGTGACCTCCATCGGGGCATTCTGCTTCAACGGCGCGGTCTCCATGGCGCGTATCACCATCCCGAAGTCGGTGCGGTCGATCGGCAAGTACTGGTTCGCCGACTGCCTCGGGCTCGTCGAGATCGTCAACAAGAGTGTCCAGCTCATCGGCGACGTCAGCGAGATCAACGTGATCAACAAGGGCGGCTCCGTCCGTGTGACGACCGATGAAAACGGCTTTATGTTCTACGGGGATCAGCTCCTCGTCGGCTACGTCGGCAACGCCGAGCACGTTGTCCTGCCGAAAACGAGAGGCACCTACAGGATCAGTGCATACGCCTTCTACGGGCTTTCGAACATCAGGAGCATCACGATCAGCGACAGCGTGACCGGCATCGGTGCCTACGCTTTCGCCGGATGCACCGGGCTCTCCGAGATCTACCTCCCGGGCGGGAACATGACGAGCGCGGAAGGGGTAGGGAAATACATCTTCGAGGGATGCCCGGAGGACCTCGCCATCTACGTCGATTTCCCGGATGAGGAGGCGCTCACCGCGACCGGCAGATGGAGCCCGGTCTGGAACTGCCGCCTGGTCAACTACGGGCATGAGTACCGGGTGACGGGGAAGTACTGGCAGAAGGAAAATGCGGGGCAGGTATATGCGATCCCGTACCTCGTGAACTACGGGGCAAAGAGATAAGGGCGGAGACCAAGCCCCCAAAATAAATTTATTGGCAACCGATATTGACTTTTCATCGGAATGATGAGAGCTGTATCGGTTGCCTTTGCTTTAAGAGGAACGGGGGGCTTTAACCGCGTTCGCACGCTCTACCGCACAAAGTGCGCCGACGTTCGTGTGAACGCGGTTTCTCCATCCCTTCTCTCTTTGCCCCGGCAACACGAGTCAGGCAACAGCTGGCGCAGATAAGGGCGGAGGATTGCTCACGGTTAAACGGAGAAAAAGTATTTTCGCGGAGCGAAAATACATAAGGCAAACAAACGGTTTCGCCGATGAATGAAAAAGTTTGCCGGGACGAACGACGAGTCCCGTTTTCGGGGGTTCTGCATCTCCTCGCGCTTGCCCCGGCAACACAAGTCCGGCGATAGCCGGCGAACAAACGGAAAATGGTTTGATATTTTGTTGAAAAGGGTGTTTCCATTCTGCGGGGAAAAGAGTGTGAATGGGTGATTTTCGGACACAGCGCCGGTGCGTACTTCACAATTTGCACAATACGGCATGTGCGTTTTGCACAAATGTTGTAAAAATTGCTTTTCATTTTGCAATAATGTCTATTGCCTATTGTTGTGGCGGCTGATATGATAACAGTGTATAGGTGGGCATTTCATGCGACGCTTTATAACAAATACAACTAAAGAGGAGATGAGTTCATGAAACGGAAGCTATTGGCAATCCTGCTGGTATTCTGCATGGTCGTTGCGGTTGTTCCTGCGATGACCCTGGCGAGTGCGGCAGAGAATACCGGGACGACCAACCCCGATGTCTGGGACGGTACGACCTTTACCCAACCGACGGTCGGAGACGGCACGGAGGAGAAACCGTGGGAACTTTCCAGCTCGGCGCAGTTCATGTGGTTTCGCAACAAGCGCGAGGACGACGGAGCGGGTACGTTTTATAAACTGACTGCGGACCTCGACCTCAATCACGTGGAACTGGGTGCCCCGACGCAGAAGACGTTTGCGGGGGTTTTGGACGGTAACAACAAGACGATCTACAACGTATCGTGCGCGGTAGCCGGTCTCAGTCCGCGCGGCTTATTGTGCATCTCGTCCGGGACCATCCGGAACCTGACTCTGGACGGCGTGAGCATGAACAGCCCCAGCAACCAAGGAGATGTCACCGGGGGGCTCGTCGGTCAGATGACGGGCGGCTCCATCATGAATTGCAACGTGCTGAATGCCGAATTGCATGCCAAGTACTACGTCGGCGGTCTTGTCGGTAAGGTGACGGGAACGTCTACCATCGAAAACTGCCGTACCTCCACCGCAGAGGGCAAGAGCCTGCGTACCACGGCGGCGTACAATACCAGTTTTGCGGTCGGCGGCATTGTCGGTCAGTTGGATGCAGATGCGGCGACGTATGCCGCGCCGATCACCCTGACCATCACCGGCTGCACGAATGACAGCCGGGTCGGCGGCGCCCCTACTAATATGGCCAATGCCGGTGGACTTGTCGGTTTCCTGACCTCTAAATATGAGGAGAAGGTCGAAGGCAGAAACAAGGATATTGAAAACCAGTTGAAACTCATCAACTGCACGAACAATGCCGACATATCGTCCGATAACGCCGACGCGACCAAGGCGTGCGCCGCCGGTGGTCTGATCGGAAAGACCAGTCGGTTTAAGAATATCTTGATTGAAAACTGCGTCAATCGCGGTACCGTCAACAGCGCATCCGATGCAGCGGGCGGCTTTATGGGAAGAACGTTGGACGCCGGATCACAGAGAAACGTCAATCTTACGATTAAGAATTCGGTAAACTACGGGAATGTGACGGCTGCTACTTCCTTTGCAGGAGGGTTTTTCGCCGGCTCAACCGGTTTCCCTGTGACGGTGACCGTGACCAACAGCGCGCAGTGCGGGAATGTGACCGCAGGTACCAATGCGGGCGGCATCATCGGTAATACGCCTGCCGCGAAAGGCTGCCCGATTACCCTCACCGGTTGCTATGTCAATGCCCAAATCAAGGCGGCTGGGGAAACTTCCTATGCCGGACTGCTCGTGGGCAGTGGCACAAAGGCAACCGTGACCGGTAGCGGCAACCTGCTTTGCGGTACTGCCACGGCGGACACTGCCGCCGGTGCATATCTCGGTGATGGCGGGCTGGCAACTAAACTGACGGATACATACCTTTCCGGCGTTGCGGGTTTGAAACTGATTGCAAACGGTGCCGCCGCAACGGAAGCTACGGCGACGGACGCCGACTTCACGGGCACGACGGTGCTGGACGCGCTGAACGCGGCGGCGGTCGCCGCCGAGCTGCCCGAGGACACCTGGGTCAAGGGGCAGGCGAGCGGTAAGCCCGAGCTGAAGCAATTCTGCACCGATCCGGAGGGCGGACAGCCCGAAACCCCGGCGGTTGCCATCGCCGGCGCGAGCCTGACGATCGGAGACAATGTGACGCTGAACCTGTTCGTGAACAAGGCGACGGTGGATGCGGCGAACATTTCGCTCCAAGACATCTACGTCGTGAGCGGGAGCGGGGAATACCGCGGCACGCTCGAGAATGACAA